>NZ_JADEXD010000031.1 GCF_015207285.1 Tychonema sp. LEGE 07203
GTTTATTAGACGATCGATTTTAGCCAAATATTGGCAGGTTTACCCGCCCGTACAGGAACGATCGTCAACTGTTAACTGCTATAATACGGATGTAAAAAATCTAAATGTTCTCCCGGAATTTCGCTCAATTCCAGGGGAGTTCCTGTTAGTTTGAGTTCGCCCCGATCGAGCAGTACAATCAAATCGGCGCGCTGAATGACTCGGGGACGGTGGCTGATTAAAATTGTCGTTTTACCCTGACGGTAGGCCAGCAGTCGATCGAGCACTTCGGTTTCTGTTGCCGGATCGAGGGCTCCTGTAGATTCATCTAAAATCAAGACGGGCGGGTCGGTAACAAGGGCACGGGCGATCGCCAATCTTTGCCTTTGTCCCCCAGAAAGATTCGCGCCAAACTCGCCCAAAACAGTCTGATACGTGTCGGGAAGTCCGCTGACAAAATCGTCGGCACCGGCAATTTGGCAAGCTGTTACTATTTGTTCTAAAGTCGCGCCCGGGTAACAAAAGCGGAAATTCTCGACAATCGATCGGCTCCAAAAGTGAGGTTCCTGCGGCACGAGCACGACTTGTTCGCGCAGGGATTCTAGGGACAAATCGGATTGATTGTACTGTCCGAAGCGGATATTGCCGGATCGCAGCGCATACAAACCGGCAAGCAGTTTTGCCAGCGTACTTTTGCCGCAGCCGGATTTGCCAATCAAAGCTGTCACCTTGCCGCCGGGAATAGTTAAAGAAAAATCTTTCAATAAATCCACGCGGCCGATGTGGTGGAAGTTGAGGTTTTTGCAAGTAATATCGGCATCAGCAGGAATGTCGGCACGATCGCGCGGGGCGTTGTCTCCCATTTCTGGCGCGGTGTCGATGATGTCGCCGAGACGCTGGGTAGCAGTTTGAGCGCGGGCGAACTCGTCCGTCAAGTTGATGGCGGTGCCAATGAGGGCGGTAAAGTTGCGGTTCATGCCGTTGAATGCCAGCAGTTGGCCGACGGTAAGTTCTTGGCGAATTACCAGAATGCTGCCGAAACACAACACAATAAGGCTGCCCAGCCCCGATGCAAGGCTGGAAAAAACGCTGTTGGCGATGCCGATTTGCAGCAAGCGAAAGGTGATATTTGCCAAGTGTCCGAAGCGGCTTTGCAATTCTTCCCAAGCTTGAGGTGCCGCGCTGTTAGTTTTGAGAGTCAAAGCACCTTTGAATGTCTCAACTAATAGACCTTGATTTTCAGTGTCCGCTACCAAAACATCGCGGGTTTTCTGTTGCAAAGCTGGCAGGAAAATGAAGGCACAAAGACTTGTGAAAACGGCTACTCCGACGGCAGCAAGAGTTAGCTTCCAACTATAGATTGACATCAGTCCCAAAGATACCAAGGCGATGAAAGATTCGCTGGGCAAGGTAGTAACTACCTGGGAGACTAGCAGATTGATTTCCCGGATGTCCCGCAGGCGGCTGACGATTTCGCCGCTGCGGTGCGATTCGTAGTAGCTGAGGGGAAGTCGCAGGATTTGGCGGCCGAATTCGAGTGCGAGTCCCAGTTCCAAACGCTGAGCTAAGTGAGCTACTAGATTCGCCTGAACGAGGCTTAGCAGGCTGCTGAAAAGGATTGTGGCGGCGGTGGCGATCGCGATCGTAATTAGCAGTTCCGTGTCTTTCCGCACCAATACGTCGTCGGTGAGTACCTGAATCAGCAGCGGGAATGCCAGAGAAAGCAGGCCGATCGCCATGTTCAGCGGCAAAACTTCGGCAACTAAGCCGCGGTAGTGCCAGACGCGCTGCAAGAAGCGCCCAAATCCCCCTATTCGGTCATTTGGCAGTGCCCAAAAACGGTTTTCGTCCGGCACCAGCAGCAGCATCACTCCATTGTTCCAAGACTCTGTGAGTGCCTCGCGGGTGAGGTAGCGCAGGCCTGCACCGGGATCGGCAACTACATACTTTTTGCCCCGGCGGCCGTAGAGCACAACCCAGTGAATGCCTTTCCAGTGAATGATGGCGGGCATCGGGGCTTCGTTGAGGCGATCGATTAATTCCGGTGTCGCTTTGACGGAACGGGCGTTAAATCCCAAAGCTTCTGCCCCGCGGCGCAAGCCCAGCAGCGTTGTACCCAACTGTCCCGTACCGACGGCTTCGCGGACGCGGTTGATGGCCAACGTGCGCCCGCAGGATTTGGCAACGGTGGCCAGACACGCGGCACCGCAGTCTTCTTCGCTGTGTTGGAGAACAACGGGATATTTCATCACTAATTAACTTTTTGTTACAGGGTAAGTATGGATAGAAAGTTGAGTAGTTTTCTTTACTTTTTTTAACAAACCACAGAGGACGCTCTTGACGCGGAGAGAGAGAAGATAGAGAGATTTACTGGTTAAAAAACGATTTAAAATTGCTTTATCTGTTGTTCGCTATCAACTGTCAACTATTGGGGCGGGCACTCTTGGCACCGCCCCTACAAACTGTCAACTGTTTAAGCTATCAACTGTCAACTATTGGGGCGGGCACGGGGGCACCGCCCCTACAAACTGTCAACTGTTTAAGTTTGTAACACAGGATATGCAATCGTGGCTAAAAGTAAACTTCCCGCTGCTGGTGCAAGTCAAGCACAGCATTTTCCCCAGATATTTCCTCAGTTGCCAATTCTTGGGAGCGATCGCGCAATTTGGACTGGCATCAGTCTAGAATACCACCGCCAGCCGCCCTTTGAAACTGCTGAATATGCGATCGCCTCCTACCAGATCGGCATCAACCTCGGACAGAATCTCCTTTTGGAACGAAAAATTGACGGCAAGTGGGAAACATCGCAAGTATTGCCCGGTGCGATCGGTCTTTGTCCATTTAATTTATCTCACCAACTTCGCTGGCACGGTGAAATGAATTTGCTTTCTCTCAATCTAGAACACGAATTCTTAGTTCGCAGCGCACTGGAATTATTCAATACCGATCGAGTTGAGTTATTGTGGCCGATGGGATTTCAAGATCCGTTAATCCAGCAAATCGGACTCGCACTCAAAGCAGAAGCGCAATCGGATGGCGGGGGCAGTCGGCTTTATGCAGAGACGATGGCGAATGCACTTGCCGTACATTTATTGCGGCATTATTCGACGCAAGGAACTCGAAACTTCGAGTGCAAAGGGGGAATGTGTCAACATAAATTGCAGTTAGTTAAAGACTATATCAACGATTATTTGGAGCGGGAATTAAGTTTAGATGAACTAGCGGCGATCGCCCAACTCAGTCCCTACCACTTTTCCCGCGCTTTCAAACAATCTGTCGGTATCAGTCCGCACCAATACGTGATTCAACAGCGGGTAGAACGGGCAAAACAATTGCTGTTGCAGGGAAAGATGAGTCTGTCTGAAATTGCGATCGCCTGCGGATTTACTCATCAAAGTCACCTCAACCGCCACTTCAAACGCATTACTGGAGTGACTCCCAAAACTTTACTCAAATTCTAGCAATAAGACGCAGAGGTGAATCATGTCGCAGCAGCAAGCACCCGAAGTACCAGAGGTTTATTCAACTGAAGATAATCGATTCCTCGATATTTCTGAGAGATCGCCCCTTCTCGTTAGCAATAGCTCGGGATGGAGCGAGATCGATCTGGCATCTTTTGACTTGCCAGCAGCAGAGATGCCTGAATATAGCATCGATCGGTATGCAATTGGAATTAATATTGGGCAAGGTTTTCACTTAGAACGAGTCTTAGAAGAAACTCTGCAAGAGGGATTTATTCCTCCCGGTACAAGCTGTATTTGTCCGAGCTACTATCGCCAAGCTTACCGTTGGGATAGACGCAATCAGATTATCTATCTTAACTTGAAATCAGAATTATTGACTCGGCAAAAAATCGCGTTGCTAAAAACAGATTGTGTGGAGTTAATTCCTCATTTCGCAGTTCAAGACCCGCTGATTTATCAGATTGGGTTATCACTGAAGGCAGAACTTGAAACAAATGGATCGAGTAGCGATATTTATGTCGAGTCTGCCGCCACGTTCTTAGCCGTTCACCTGATAAAAAATTATTCCACTCGAACCTACACGATCCGAAATTATGTTGGAGGACTGCCTCAACATAAACTAAGGAATGCGATCGACTATATCCAAGAAAATTTGTCATAAAATATATCACTTGAAGCAATAGCTAACCATATTGACATAAGTTCCTATCACTTTTGTCGCCTGTTTAAACAATCAACTGGTTTCAGTCCGCACCAATACGTCATTCAACAGCGGGTAGAACGGGCAAAACAATTGCTGTTGCAGGGAAAGATGAGTTTAGCTGAAATTGCGATCGCCTGCGGTTTTAGCCATCAAAGTCACCTCAACCGCCACTTCAAACGCATTACTGGAGTGACTCCCAAAACTCTGCTCAAGTCATAGCAAGAACGTGCAAAAACAGCAATATCGTGCAAGATTCTTCTGCCAGTACGTGTCAGTATCAAACTAACTGAGTAACTAGCAAAGGAGCCATGATATGTTTCGTAAGTCCTTAGATAAGAAGTTACAACCATCTTTTCAATCGGCACTTGTGCAGTGCGAACTGAGCGATCGCGAACAAGAAAGAATTTGTGGCGGCCAAAACTCTAGACCTTACACGGGGCCAATAGAAGTTCGAGGTTGTTGGCGGCCCAACGATATGTTACCTCCAACTTCTGGTCAAGATCGGTGTTAGTAGCTGCGGCAATTGGTTGTGGAATAAAAGCTGAATAGTTTGAGGAAAAAAACATGAAAAAAACCCAAACAAATAGGAAAAAAACCCAAACAAACATCACACCAATTCTTTGGCACGAACTGGAGGATCGAACCTCAGAAACCATTTCTGGAGGTGCAGAAGGCTGTCTGGCCTGGAGTATTCGTTTCGGTGATGTCACCCGCAACCCTCCGAAATCCCCATAGCTTTTGTGATTTTGTAATTCCGTTCTACTTCATAAATTCCTGCAAGGAGGTTCAGTAACCATGCTTAATTTGTTCAAATCTCAAGTTCAATCTTCAAATCAAATGAAACTCTCTAAATCTCACCATCTTTGGCACGATCTGTCCTTAGATGAGTCTTCATCCTATGTAGGAGGAAAATTGATTTGGAGGGAGGTAGATAAATTTGGGTCAATCTGGTGGTGTCGGCGCACAATAGGCGGTGGTAGCGCTTGTAGACACAGAGAGCCCGGTGTTGATTAGGGCGATCCTCTTTCAAAGGATGTAAAGTTATCGATCTGTTCGTCTGTCCCGAACATCGATTCCGCAAAGTCGCAATGATTTGCTGGTATTACTCCTTACTAAGCTCCAGCCTGGGGCGATCGCGGCTGCACAAATTGCGATCGCCACCGACAGCAACGGCTATAAATCAAGGAGTTCTAACCAAATATAAAGGAGGTTAAGTAATCGTGCTTAATTTGTTCAAATCTCACGTTCAACCTTCAAATCAAATTAAACTCTCTCAATCTCACTATCTTTGGCACGATCTGTCCTTAGATGAGTCTTCATCCTATGTAGGAGGAAAATTGATTTGGAGGCAGTACGATCCACAAATTGGGTGGATGTGGTGCCGGCGCAGACTAGACGGTGGTACGACTTGCAGGCACAGACAAACCGGTGTTGATTAGGGTGATGCTCTTTTACGGATCTCCCGGATGTTTAACGTCAGAAGTAGCGGCTGATACAAACTTTATGGAGTGTGAAGGCCCAAAACCTTGATGCAGACAGATTATCAGCTTGCGTTACCACCACAATTACGGGAGAGCCAAACCCGCACTTTTTCTTTCGCGGTAAGGTGCGTCGCTATGGGATTTCTCCAAGCAGCGAGAACAGTCTTTGCGACGCACCCTACTTTCACTTCAAAAACACGATGAATTAACGTACAGGAGTAAATCTGATGAAAGCAATGCAGCCTAAGAAATCGCAAACCACACAAAACCAAGCTCTATGGATAGAGCTCAATGATGATGCAGCCAGCCAATATTCTGGCGGAGAAAATGGTTGGATAAAACACAAGGGTGTATGGATACGATGCTATTACGACTACGATCGTGGAACTTGCACCTGTTAATTGGGTTGAGTTTAGCTATTTGTAGGGTGGGTATTTCTCGCCCTACACTCTCAACTTGATGAATTAACCTACAGGATTAAATCTGATGAAAGCAATGCAGCCTAAGAAATTGCAAACCATACCAAACGATCCAAATCAGGCTCTATGGCAAGAAATCGACGATGGTGCAGCCGCTCAACTAAGCGGCGGGGGACTATTTAAGGGATGGGGCAAGTGTCAAGTACCGGGCAAATGTGAAGTCGGTATCAGCATTGTTGTCAAATTTTAGCAAGCATACTACTTCTTGAATTCACCGGATGGTAACGACTTTGCAGGGGCAAGTTCACCAAAAATAGTGGCCTAAAACTCACAATCTCATAAACCTGCCCCCGCTTGGGCGACAAATCGCAATCTACCTCTTTAAAAATCTAAGGAGTTGAAAGATGCTTCAAAAACACGAAACAAATAATTCATTGCTGTCTGCCTTCGATTTTGCATCCCGCCAAGCACTGGTTGTTGAGTTAGGCGAAGAAAATGAGGAATTGCTGTCAGGAGGTCACACTGGTGAGGATATACTTCGCCCCCGATTGACAGCAAGAGATGTAGAACAAGTAACTTGCACGGGCAGTATAGCCAGTCAGTACGGAATTCGCAGTATTCCTACCTTAATGGTTTGAACAGGACTTACCCACGCGGAATCAAAAACCCGGTTTCTCTGTCAATATCTCTCGCTAGTAAGGCACAATTTTTCTCAGAAACCGGGTTTTTTGCGTAAGTCTTGTTGAAGAAAGGGCGATCGATCGACTCGCAGCAAGAACGGGAAAAAACCGCAAAGAAGCAAAAAGGAGGATGTGATGATGCAAATTCGAGAACTTTGGCAAGAATTAGATGACGAACAAGCTGAAAATATTTCTGGAGGTGATGGTGGCCCAGGTTGCCTAACTTGTAGTATTGGATTAGCAGATGTCCTTCGACCAAGCAGTTCAAGCGCTCCAAATACCGATCGCCGTACAGAAAGTCGGATGTCTCAAGGGGCGATATTTCCACCAACCGGCAAGATTAGGGGAACATTAATTTTGCCATAAACGAGCATCAATCGCTATTAGCAGAGCCTGGAAAGGTGAAGCATTTGGAGATAAAATATCGGGTTTTCAACACGAAATTTTTCCCAATGCTTTACCAATTAATAGATAAAATTATTCTAGGTTTAGCGAAACAAAGGAGTTTAAAAATGATTGGCAGACTTCCGATAAAAAACTTATCAAAACCTGTCTTGGATGTTGAACTATTCCCTTATACAATCAGGGAGTTAAACGAACAAGAGCAAGAATCTATATCAGGTGGAGGAATAAAGCGTCTCCAAGAGGAGTTCGCGGCTGAGTTAGCGATTTTAGGCGCGATCGCTCTCCCTTCTCTACTCGGTCAAGTCAACAAGGCAAAACAGTCGTAACTGTAACAGGAGGCTTGAAAAATGCTTAATAATAGTCCTTGGCTGCGCGATCGCGCGCTTCAAGATATCTCAGATCCGGAAGCCGATTTAATCGCAGGCGGTCAACTTACCACCGTTAATGAATTGCTCGATCTTCGACCGATCGATGTGATAACTGAACCCAAGAAAAAACGAGCTATGAGTTCCAACAACTCAAAATCAACGGGATTAGCAGCACTGCCTGCTCGCGTCCGCTTTATACTCTTGTTCGCCAATCCTTTTAGTTGAATAAAGGAGTGCAAAAGCAATGATTGACGAGGTTTTTTGTAACCGTCGCAAACCGGGTAATTCTTGCTCTCAAAGCCTGCTATTGCAAGATTTAGAAACCTGTGTGGAGTTGAGTGAAAGCGAACAGGAATTGATTAAAGGAGGTCAGAGGAGTCTGTCGTCAAGTCAGACGTTTTGGGGGGTAAGAACTGCGGGCGGAGTTTGGACATTTTGGTGGGATCGCGCCACTAGAAAGTTTGGCTTTAGTTACCAGTTCACTTGACAGCTACATTACCCGAAATTCCGCCAGGGGTTTAAACCCCTGGCTCATAGCAAAAGTCCTCTCAAAGAAAACTGAAATTCGCGATAATTTAATAGGGTTTATCAGTCGGTTTTTAACCGACTTGCGCTGTGAGACGGGGAATTGATTCCCGGCGGGCTTGTGGGTAAATGCACGAACTTTTGCAGGCGAAATTTTGTGGCTTATTTCGAGAGTCCGACAGGGTTAAAAACCCCTGTCTCATAGCGAAAATCCTCTTAAAGAATACTGAAATTTGCGATAACTTAATTGAAAGTTTTAGCCTATTTTAAACGATTTAGGAGCGGTCGATATCTAATGACTGACGACTAACCACTGAGGGCGGGCACGGGGGCACCGCCCCTACCAGCTAATAACTAATGACTGAGGGCGGGCACGGGGGCACCGCCCCTACCAGCTAATAACTAATGACTAATGACTAATGACTCATCTTTTGACTTTCTCCGTACTGCGAAACCCGATGAATTCTTGCCGCCCGTCAGCCGCTGGATCGCGGCGGGCGGATTATTTTTGTTGGGAACTTTTGGCGGGGCGATCGCCCTTGCTGCTGTCGCTAAATATAATGTTACCGTCAGAGCTCCCGCTACCGTCCGTCCGGCGGGTGAAATCCGCATTGTAGAAGCGGCGACAGCAGGCACGGTTAAAAGCATTCATGTGAAAGAAAATCAGGCTGTCAAACAAGGAGATGCGATCGCCCTCATCGACTCTTCCCAACTTTTAACTAAACAAAGCCAACTGCAAGGAAATATCCAGCAAAACCAACTGCAACTGCGTCAGATTGCTGCCCAAATTAGCGCTTTAGACGATCGCCTAGCAGCGGAAACTCAAGCAATGGAAGGCGCAGTTGCCTCTGCCCGAGCTGATTTAAGCCGCAGCCAGCGGGACTATGGAGAACGGCAAATTACCTCGCTGGCGGAAGTTGAAGCGGCCAAAGCTAATTTACAATTAGCTCAGTCGGAATGGGAAAAATCGCTGCCGGAATTGCAAAAAGAACAGGCTTCCTTGCAAACAGCCGCAGCAAATTTAAAGGCTGCCGAGGCAAATTTAAAAGCAGCCGTTTCTAAGCGCGATCGCTATCAGTCAATCCAAGAAACAGGCGCTATTTCGCTGGATTTATTGGAGGAGACGAAACTTGCCGCCCAGCAGCAAGAACAAGCCGTGGCAGGGCAAAAAGCGGCCGTAGAAGCGCAAAAAAAAGCAGTTGAAAGCCAAAGAAAAACCGTTGACAGGCAGCAACAAGCTGTTGAAGTGTCCGCAGCTAAATTGAAAGTTGTTGAAGCTGCCCTGAATCCCAGCGGTGCACCCGTGGCGATCGCCCAGCAGCGAATTGCTCAAGAAAAAGCCAAGGGTGAAGCAGCTTTGGCAGCGTTGAAAAAAGAACGATTAGTTTCGATTCAAAGTCGCGCTGACATTCAAAATCAAATCAATCGCGATCGCCAAGAGCTCAAACAAATTGATACCGAACTTGCAAAAAATGTCGTTCGTTCTCCTGTAGACGGCACTATTCTCAAACTGAATTTGCGAAATCCCGGACAAACTGCACAACTCGGTGCGGCAATTGCTCAAATTGCTCCCGCTAATGCTGCGATTGTCGTCAAAGCTCGCGTCGCCGCTCCCGATATTGGTAAAATCGCGATCGGTCAAACATCCGTCATGCGGATTTCTGCCTATCCCTATCCCGACTACGGGGTACTAGAAGGGAAAGTTAGCGCGATCGCACCTGATGTTATTGCTGGTGAAAATAATAATCCGCCTTACTATGAAGTGACTGTTATGCCCCAAAAAACTTATTTAGTCAAGCGCGATCGGGCTATTAGCAAATCGTCGGCTAACGAACAGTGCTGTCAGTATCATATTCAAGCCGGAATGGAAGTTACAGCAGACATTATTTCCCGACAAGAAACCGTACTAACATTTATTCTCAGAAAAGCCCGGATGCTCGCAGATGTTTAACCAACTTTAAAATCACCCATTAGTATATTTGATGATATACAGATATCCGTAGGGACTTAGGCTAAGCCCAGTAAATCCATTTTTGCTAAGCCCAAATAGCGCACACCTTCCGGCGTCACGTCAAAGCGGCAAGGCAAAACTTCCACACCTTCAGCCACAGCCTGTCTGAACAATTGTCCGTAAAGGCGATCGGCACTATCCCCCGGAGCAAAATCCGTACAATCTCCGCGATTAATAAAATACAGCATTACAGCCCTCGAACCCTGGCGCACCACATCGATCAACTCCCTCAAATGTTTCTGTCCCCTCTCCGTCACTGTATCAGGAAATAAAGCTAATGTATCTTTGACCCAAGTTGTATTTTTAACTTCCAGAAAAATCGGTTTTTCCTCACCAGTCAGCCAAAAATCAACACGACTTTTTTTATCGATACCGTAAACAACCTCCGGCTGAATTAAACTATAATTGCCCAACTCAGGAAACAATCGCAACTCCAAAGCCAATTTAATCGCTCGATTTGGCAGCCCAGTATTAACTCCCACCCAAACAGGCACAGTATCGCAAACCTTAATTAATTCCCAAGTATAAGCCAACTTGCGTTTGGGATTGTCGCTAGCAGACACCAGGACAGGATTACCAGGAATCAAAACACCAGTCATCGGGCCAGTATTCGGACAGTGCGCGGTGATAATTTCTCCCGAATCGAGTTCAATTTCGGCAAAAAAACGCTTGTACCGCTTGATTAAAGTGCCTGGTAAAAGAGGAGGATATTTGTAAATTAAGTTAGTCATTAGTCATTAGTCATTAGTCATTAGTCATATCAAATCCGGTAACAGCGGAATCATTCAAATATATATTCTCTCCCTCTGCGTACTCTGTATTCTCTGCGGTTAAATCATTCCGATGCTACCGAAAACGATATCATCGGCCATCAAACCTGCTACCAAAAATGAAACCTATCTTGAATTGCATCTGCGTTAATCTGTATTTATCCGCCTCGCATCTGCGGCTGCATTATCAATCAAAATTTTAGGCAATAAATCCCAGCAAAAACTAACTTTGCTGAGGTTTCATCAACTGTTTCATCTGCGCTTTAAAAGCTTCCACCAGTTCGGGACTAGCTTGCGTTTGCTGCCAAGAAAGGCGGGAATTTAAGCGTTCCGACCAAGCTTGCAATTTGGGGTAATCGTCCAAAGACACGCCTAGTTCGGGCAGCCAAGGCACGGAAACACCCGCCACCACATCCGCGAGGGTAATCGCGCTGCTGCTGCCAAAAAAAGGTCGTGAAGCGAAGCTATCCCGTAGGGAATCGCCCAACAAATCCTCAAAAAACCTCAGTACCGCCGCCACTTGCTGGCGACCTTTTTCCAGTTTTTCCTCGTCGCCTGCGCCGCCGAAAGTCTGGCGTACCAAAGGACTCATTGCGGGTGTCAATTCGTTGACTGTGACCATTTGTACCATACGGGCGATCGCCAAATCCTTAGCATCCGGCGGCAACAGTGCGGGCGCGGGATACTTAAATTCCAAATAATCAAGAATTGCCAGGGTTTCTATGATGTGAAAATCACCATCAGCTAAAACAGGGACATGGTGAAAAGGACTAATTGCCAAAAAATCCGGTTGAAATTGATCGCCGTTTAATTTGAGCGGCACTAATTCAAACTCAATCTTTTTTTCCAGCAAAGCAATCCAAACGCGGCGAGAGTTAGTAGAGAGCGGATTGTGATAAAGTTTCAGCACAGTCATGGGATTTTAGATTTTAGATTGAAGTATCATAGCATAAAAGATTTGTAGTAAAGACTTTAGTTCTGCATTCTTTGTTTCATATCCTTAGCAGCTAAAGCATAACCTCCATCAGCGCCATCTACAAAATGCACTTGCCGGCCGCTGCGTTCAAACACCAAACAAGTCATCAACGCCCTGTCAGAAACCTGTAAACCGTAAACCAGCTTGCCTTCTCGGTAATTCCTTTCCAAGTACCGCGTCAATTTTTTTCGCCGCCACTCATTGCCCGAAATTACCATTCTCAACATATCATCAAACTTGCGGTAATCCGTAGCTGCGATCGCAATATCTTTATAAACTCCCCAATCTAATTCTTCTGTCTTAACTTTCAAATTCATTAGCAGCGAACCAACCGCCGTCTCTAACTGTATTTTTGATAAATACATCTGGCGGTCTAACCAACTATCACTGCTCGCCCTAACTTGAGTTTCTTTAATCAGCTTTGCGCTATTCAATGTCAATTTAAGATTTTCCCTATCGATAGGATTGAAAGAATTTTCTTTGCCGTAAATGTATTCAATTTTTTTGATAATTTTTCTATAAAATTGATGGCTCTGCTGACCAAAATCTTCTCGCACCATTACCAGCAGCGTTACTATTTCCCCGTACTTGCTGGGAATATCCTGCCATCGGCACTCCAATCCAGAAAAATCGGCTGTTTCTGAAACGCCCGGATTTTTAATACTGTAAATATTACCAGCAGCAGGGTCTTTAATCAGTTCAGTAGCACGGGTTAAGCCGCCCCCGATAAAAACAGCTTGGCTGTAATTTTCGGAAACTTTAAACTTAGCTATTTTGACCGGGTAATTAGCTGCTACCACAACTTTAACCGGCACAGCCCCAACTCGCAAATCCATGTCAAATTCAGTCTTAGCCATTTGTTGAGTGGCAAGCAAAGCAATCTTAGCAGCGGGTAAAAGCGATGGCCCCATTAACAGAGAAGCGCCGTCGCCACCAAAGATAAAGGGAATTTCTATTTTGCCTGCTACATTCAAAACAGCAGCGATCGAACAAGCTCCCAATAAGTTAACTTCTTTGTATTTTCCAGCTTCAATCGCTTTGGTAGAACCGCGAATATCTGTGACAACAATGTACCAATCATCAGGTACGTCAACAAAATTACCCAGATCGGTAATCTTGAGAAAATTGTCCAGTAAAGGTAATGCCGAATAGAAATTTTCTGAATTCATGTTATGATTTTCCAGATTTGCTATTAAACTTAGTGAAGCCTTTTATCACTAGCATTTGTAACTATTTGTGTCTGAACCGCAGAAGCCCTCTCGTTCCCTAGCGGGGATTGCCGGCATTGTCGCAGTCGCCACTCTGATTAGTAAAGTCTTCGGGTTGGTGCGCCAAATTGCGATCGCCGCAGCCTTTGGAGTCGGTGTCGCCGTCGATGCCTACAACTACGCCTACGTCATACCCGGTTTCTTATTTATTTTACTCGGAGGCATCAACGGGCCTTTTCACAGCGCCATAGTCAGCGTTTTAGCCCGCCGCGACAAAAAAGAAGCTGCACCCTTAGTCGAGACTATCACCACCTTAGTCGGCGGCATACTTTTGTTAGTAACAGTCGCTTTAATTATTTTCGCCGATCCGCTGATCGATTTGGTAGCACCGGGATTAAATAGAACAGCAGAAGGCTTAGAAATCAAAGCAATTGCTGTCCAACAATTTCGGATCATGGCGCCGATGGCATTACTTTCAGGCTTAATAGGTATTGGTTTCGGCACTCTCAACGCCGCCGATATGTACTGGTTGCCTTCGATTAGTCCTTTATTTTCTAGTGTTGCACTTGTCGGCGGTTTGGGGTTTCTCGCCCTGAAACTCGGAGACAAAATTATTCAGCCCGAATACGCACTAATTGGCGGTTTAGTGTTAGCTTGGGGGACTTTAGCGGGAGCAGCTTTGCAGTGGTTGGTTCAACTAATAGCGCAGTGGCGCGCAGGCTTGGGAAAATTGCGTTTGCGGTTTAATTTTAAACGCCCCGGAGTACAAGAAGTAATTAAGGTGATGGTTCCTGCTACCTTATCATCGGGAATGCTGCAAATTAATGTCTATACTGACCTATTTTTCGCATCCTACATTCCTCAAGCTGCCTCTGCCATGAGTTACAGCGGATTGTTAGTTATGACTCCTTTAGGCATCATTTCTAATGTAATATTAGTGCCGTTTTTGCCGATTTTTTCTCGCCTCACCGAACCCAAAGACTGGGCGGAATTAAAAGATAGAATTCGTCAATCTTTAATTTTGACTGGGCTGACGATGCTGCCGCTGAGCGCTTTAATGGTAACACTTGCCGGGCCGATAGTCCGCGTTGTTTACGAACGTTATGCTTTTAATCAGTCAGCCTCGCAGTTTGTCACGCCCCTACTGATGGCTTACAGTATTGGAATGTTTGTGTATTTGGGTCGCGACGTTTTGGTACGGGTTTTTTACGCTTTGGGAGATGGAGAAACGCCTTTTCGGATCAGTATTATCAATATCTTTTTGAATGGTTTGTTGGATTACTTGTTAGTAGGAGCTTTCGGTGCGCCCGGATTAGTTTTGGCGACGGTGGGAGTGAATTTTGTTTCGATGATTATGCTTTTGTACTTATTAGATAAAAAGCTTGGCGGCTTGCCTTGGCGGAAGTGGAGTTTGCCTTTTCTGGGGTTAGCTTCTGGCAGTTCTCTAACTGCTTTCGTGTCTTTGGCTACTCTGCAAGGCTGTCAAAGAGTTTTGGGTACTGAAGGTTTGGTAGTTCAATTGGTGCAGTTGAGTGTGGCAAGTTTCGCGGGGTTGGGAGTTTTTGTAATTTTTGTGAGTCAGATGAAGTTGCCGGAAGTTGATATGTTTGTCGATCGCATTCGGCGACGTTTTGGGAAGTAAATAGTCCAAGCTCAAACCGAAATTTAAGGTAAGAAGTCTCGATGGACAGACAAGACTCCGCAATTTGCGAGCTTTACACAGCTAGAACTTACGCATTGACAAAAATCACAAAATATGCTTACTCTAGTTGAGAGATGCGCGAAGAAAGGTACAAAACCATCCGACAACTGACAAAGCCATCCACGGCGGTTTGCCGCCTTGACATCTATACTTTGTTTCTACTAGCCTAGCCCAAGTATAGTGGCTGCTGCCGTTTGGCAGAAATCCTTGAAAATGTCTCCCATGACAGCATCAATCGTTTCCTTTTACGGGAACGATAGGATCCGCTTGATTTATTTGAAATGGTAAAAACAAAGATTGAACTCGTAGGAGGAATCTTAAGTGGTGACGATACGCTGATAGAAAAAACTTATTCAGCTCCGGATCGAGCTGATGCAAATTGGATATTTTTGGTCGGGAGTTCACCACCGACCTATAAAAGGGATCGACCTGATTACACTCTACTATACTGACCCGACTGGCCTATCAGTTCCTGTTAATTATCGCATCTATGATAAACGGGAGGGAAAAACTAAAAATCAATATTTAACAGAAATGATAGCTGAGGTGGAATCCTGGGGCTTAACCCCAAAATTTGTGACAGGAGATAGTTGGTACTCAAGTCGATAAAATCTCCAGTTCTTAAAAAACAAGGAGCTGGGCTTTTTGATGGGAGTCGCTAAAAATAGAAAAGTCACCCGTCCAGTCTGGACAATGGGTTCAAGTCAGTACACTTGATATTCCTCCTGATGGGTTAGTCGTTCATCTCAAGCAATTTTGCCAGGTAAGGTTGTATAAAAAATCCTTCAAAAAACAGGGGGAGATATCTTGTATTATATTCCTGCCAAAACTTGACGAATTATCCCAATTGACTCAACAGGACTTCAAGGAAATTCACTGCATTCATTGGGGCATAGAAACGTATCATAGAGCTGTCAAACAAGTGTGTGGTATCGGACGGTTTATGGTTAGACAATCCCCGGCGATTTGCACTCATATTTTCTGTGCAATTAGAGCGTTTACCCAGTTGGAACTAATGCGAGCTGAAGACTTAATAGAAAATTGGTATGAAATCCAAAGAAATCTTTACTTAAAAGTAGCCCGTGACTTTATTGTTTCACACTTGTCCGAGAAAGTCAACAGTCATACACATAGTTCGTTTTCTGTCAATGCGTAAGTCCTACAGTCAACAGTTAACAGTTAACAGTCAACAGTCAACAGTCAACAGTCAACAGTCAACAGTTAACAATAATTCTGCTGCAAGCGGAATTGATATTAAACTGTCTTGGCCCACTCGATCCAAGTTTCCAGCGGGCGGAAACCGACAGATGTGTAAAGCTTTGTCGCGCCTGTCAAACTGTCAGCATCGACGCTGAGTTTAGCTGTGTTTGCACCGGCTGCTTTCAACTTATGCAAACCAGCTAATAGCATGGCTTTTCCTAAACCCATTTTCCGAAAGTCGCGCCGCGTACCCAACAATTCAATCCAACCTTCTTTTGTACCGCTACTGGCGTTTTGTTGCGGTTTGATTTGACAGTCGCAGAAAGCTGCAAATTTGCGTGAAGCGAAGCTATCCCGCAGGGAATCGCCCGAAACAGCAATTAAGTCTAATTCCGGCTGATAATTCGGATCGCTCATCCAGTATCGCACGGTTTCGGCGGTTAAGTCGTGGTGGTTCCAGTGGTCGATAAATGACTGGTTGAACATCTCTACCCAAGGTTGGATGTCTTGTTCTCCGGATACCTGTGTCAGCACAAAATCTGCGGGAAATTCGGGTTCGGGAATGGGTTGGGCGAGCGATCGCGCCATTGTGAGAAAATAGCGATCGACTTCAAAGCCCTGTTTCTCTAATAGCAGCATCAGATCGGTTTTATCTTCACGGCTGTAGGTACGCAATTTTGCGGGCAAATTTCGTTGTTTTCCTACTTCGCCCAGGCGTGTTTCTCCCCATTTAATTATGTCTTTTTCTAAGCCTTCACCCCGTACCTTGGGATGCACGTAAAACCAAAGACAAGCGTCTATTTGATCGGTGGAATCTGGTCTATCTAACAGTGCCAAGCCGATGAGTTTGCAGTTGCCGTCTTCCCACAATTGGACATCGCGGGCTTTGTCGAGTTTGGGGCAGTCAAGGATTAGCTTGAGTTCAGTTGCTGAAACTTCTTCGCCGAGTCGATCGACTGTTTCGCAATCATCGATTAAATTGGCGATCGCGCACCAGTCTGTTTCGCCCTTGTAGGAGCGTGTTGTTAAGATATTCATAGAAAACTTCCAATCCGTAAAATCGGACTGTTCCTCTTAATAGATATTGGCAAACAAGTAAAGTAATTCGGACATTTTGTACAAATGTCAGTAACAGGCATCCTGCCTGTTGCACAAGAGATAAATCTTGTTGTGGCGCGAGCTCGACGGCCCGCACACGGATTTTACTATTTGAGAATGGTGTTGATAAAACTCAGAAACCTGTTTATATCACCCAGGCTTTCAGGTTTTATCTCATAGCGCAATCATAAAAATTGGTTTGCCCGTTTGGGCGGTTTTTTGTATGTGAGTCTCTGGTTCGAGGAGCGCCAAACCGGGAGCAAACAGCGACCTCGAAATTATCAAAGCTGGTGCTTGGGTAACTGTTGTTTGAATAAATTGGATGCAGCTAAGTAAAGAAGTTTTCACCCCCACCGGGTAGTTAATTTTTACTTTGGCTCTGTTGGACACCAAATCCGGTTTCAGGGATTTGTTGCTGCTTTTGTTCGCTCACCCGATCGGGTCAGAGGAAAAGTTGAACTTATTAAAAAAGTTCCCTAATTCAAATATAACCGCTCAGGTTTTTTTTGGCAACCTTGATGCGAGGGGAGGTTTGTTAGTATTAGCGACAGCCTGGATGCTGCCGCACAAGCGCCCTACTAACCAGTCTTAAGTGTAGTTTTGATAACTTTTGACCGCACTTGAAGATTTAATTTTATCCAAACGTTAAACTAACGTTAAACAGTTTTCTCGGATTTGTATAAGGTGAATATGTTCGACAACCTCGATTTAGATATTTCCCTGGATAAAGAAACCTACGATGCCAAGATCGAAGTTTTAATGCAGCAGTTGCGATCGCTCCAAAAAGCTTGCTGGGAAAAAAAAATGCCCGCCATCATCGTACTCGAAGGCTGGGCGGCTGCGGGCAAAGGCGCTCTGGTCAAAAAAATGGTGGGTTACATGGACCCGCGCGGGTTTGCCGTCCACCCGATTTGGCCGCCCTCAGATGCAGAAATGGACTATCCTTTTATGTGGCGGTTTTGGCAGAAACTTCCAGCGCGGGGGCGGATTGGCTTTTTTTATCACAGTTGGTACACTCATGTTTTAGAAGACCGGTTGTTCGATCGAGTCTCCGACGCCCAAGTACCGACAATCATCAGACAAATCAACGCCTTCGAGCGAATGATGGTAAACGACGGCGCGGCAATTGCCAAATTTTGGATTCACCTGAGCAAAAAAGAACTCAAGCACCGGCTCAAAAAACTAGAAGACGATACCTTACAAGCTTGGCGAGTGCGGCCGGAAGATTGGAAACAAGCCAAAAAATATCAAGAATACACGACTTTAGCCGAAGAAATGATAACTCAAACCGGCACGGGCCCGGCACCTTGGACGCTAGTAGAAGGTGACTGTCAGCGCTGGGCGAGAGTCAAAGTTTTAACGCAAATGGCAGCCAAAATTACAGAAGCCCTAGACAGGCTGCCGGCGCAATCTGCACCCCTGAAACTGCCACCTCAAGAAAAGTTGCAACCCACCGAGCCCGACTTGCTCGCCCAAGTAGATTTAACTCTATCCTTGTCGCCGGACGAATACAAACAGCAACTTCGCGAAGCACAAACCAGTTTTGGCGAACTGCAACAAAGCATCCACGAAGCAGAAATCCCCGTGTTAGTGCTGTTTGAAGGTTGGGATGCGGCCGGTAAAGGAGGTGCGATCAAACGCTTGACGGACATATTAGACCCCCGCAGTTATTCCGTCAATGCCTTTGCTGCGCCGACGGAGGAAGAAAAAGCTCACCACTATCTCTGGCGGTTCTGGCGACAGTTGCCGAGTGCTGGTAAAATCAGCATTTGCGATCGCAGTTGGTATGGTAGAGTGCTCGTCGAGCGAGTCGAAGGATTTGCCACCGACCTCGAATGGCGCCGAGCTTACCAGGAAATCAACGAATTTGAGGAGCAACTCACCAGTTTCGGTTATGTTTTAGTTAAATTCTGGCTGCACATCAGTCCCGACGAGGAACTAAAGCGGTTTACAGAGCGACAAAACAATCCATTTAAACAATACAAACTCACTCCTGAAGATTGGCGGAATCGGGAAAAGTGGAATTATTATGAAGTGGCGGTAAATCAAATGATTCAGCGCACCAGCACCCCGGCTGCTCCCTGGACGCTAATTGCGGCCGATAACAAGTATTATGCTCGTGTTAAAGTAATTCAAACGGTAACGCAGGCAATTCAGAATCAACTGAAACGCCGATAAATTGGGGTTGGTGAATGGGTAACAGGTATGGAAAAAAAAGCAGGCAGCAGAAAGCAGGCTTGAACGGCCAATTTCACCCGCAGCCGGCTCGCTCCACCACCAATTACCAATCCACCATTACCAGTTATCAATTACCACTTAACTGTCAGCAATCTTTGACCCTTACTCAAATGGGTACAACCCCCCGATGTCAGGATTGGAGAGCCTAAAATTTTAGACTGAGAGTTCCTGCGCCCAAATTTATCTGTGGAGTAAATCTCTGATTCTTCAATTCTTCAATCTCAAATCGACTGACTGACAGTAGCGGGCTCGATTGCCTGCAACTAATAGTTGATAGCTGACCGGAATCGAGCCTCTGGAGAAATGCGATCGGACTGGGTGATTCGCAAAAATTAAAAACCACCGATACCTGTATTTCCTCCCCTAGCTAAATCCGCGATCGTTGCCAGATTTCCGTACTAATTTATGAAGACACAGAATATTGCAAGATGCCAGAACTTTTAGCTCGCATTCTATTTCTATTCCTCCTCTTCTCACTGATCAAATCGTGGTGGGATCAATCAGGAGGCAAAGACAATCCGTTAATAGATCGGCTGCGCGTTTTGCTGCTGATCAGCCTTTTGTTCCTGGCTTTTTTCGCGCCAGACACGCCAGTCGGAGCAGCGATTTTCGGTCTCATAGCCTTCTTCTTTAAGCCGCTCGGTTTTTCGATCACCCTGCTGGTGATTGCATCGGCGCTGATCACCAACGGAGGCATCCGCAACCCGGCACCGAGAATGATCCTGGCTGCACTGCTAGTTTTGATCCTGTCGAGTATGCCAGTTGTCGCTTACTGGTTCGCCGATCAAGCAGAACGCGATGCCGCAGCCCGCACAGTTTGCTGCGACGAAACAGCAGCGGCGATCGTCCTGCTGGGCAAGGGAACGACTCATCCTCACAACCGAGAAGCGATTCAACTGACAGATGCAGGCAATCGCCTGCCCTACGCTGCCGTTTTGTATAAAAAACAACTAGCACCTTTGGTCATCGTTAGCGCAGGGCCCAGAGCAGAGTTACAGAATTATACTGGCGAAGCGAAGGATATCGAGACTTTGCTGGCAAACAACATGGGCGTGCCGCGCAGCAGAATCGTTCTCGACGATAACGGCAGCAACATACGCACCAGCGCCGAGGAAGTGAGAAAGATCCTCGACAGCCGCGGCGTCGGGCGTAAAGTAATCCTGGTAACATCAGCGATTCAGATGCGCCGTGCCAGCCTAGCTTTTGCGAATATGGGCATTCAGGTGATTCCCAGAGCTACCGACTTCTACACTTACCAGCCCGTGTCTGGAGGGAAATCCCGACTCCGCTTAGACGCGGCAGATTTTCTGCCCAATGCAGAAGCTTTGGTAACTACGACACGAGTATTCGATGAATATTTCGGGTCTTTTTATTACTATATGCGCGGCTGGCAGGCTCCCAGGGCCTAAAGTGCCGAGTTGCTGGTGTTTTTCTTGGGCAACAGCGACTGCTCCCCAGATTGGTTTAACATCTCCTGAGAATGAGACCTTTGTGGGGAGCTGTAATTTCTGATTCCTGCGGGATCGCCGACAGCAAAGTTGGCAGTTAACAAGAACACGGCCCAAAAGATAGGTGCTTCCCACTCGGATTTTTTTTGGGCTGGCGCTTCTGCAGCTTTGACTGATTCAACGTTGATTTTGATGTCTAATTTGCCCTCGATTTCTTTGCCTTTGAGAACTCCGTCTTTGCATACGCCCTTAAAAGTCAGGGGAGCGGGTTTTGGTGCTTCTGCTTTCGCATCTTCTGCCATTGTTTTATCCTGGTTTTGGTGAATCCGGTTGGATAGTCATTCTTAAAGGTTCGGGGGGTCTCCGGACAGGATTGGGCGAACTCTGAAAGAATTAAGTTACATATGCACCCCGCCCCTTGCTGGGGATTAAACCATAAGAACCTGAAGGCCTTTCAAGCCAGTGCTGGTTGGTTGTGGTTGGCAGCGCTGCCGATCGGGCTGCTAATTATATATCTGGGTGAAAGACAGGTTTTTATGCAAAGACAGATTTTTTCTCAAAAACTGTCAATAAATTTATTATCTCCGCGCCGATGAAAATGTCAATACGTTTAAAGCTGAGTTTGCTTTTTGTCGCGCAAGCAACCCTGTTTCTGGCAATGTCTCAAGTGGCGCAATTATTTTAAGAAACAGATTTCTGGCTCTGAGAATTTTTATTTGTATAGTTTCAATATAAGATTGGAAATGACAGACTGCATAAGGGTTTAAAGTTTGCCTGCAGTTGCATTGTTTTTTGGAAACTGGTATCGAAAGCGCGATCGGACTGCTACTCTAAAATCTCAAACGATCCAAATGTATAGCATTTCTCAGAAAGATGAGGTGTTCTCGCGGGCATCGGGCATCGGGCATCGGGCATCGGGCATTATGGGATATGGCATTATGGGATATGGCATACCTCACAATCCGATCGAACTGCTATAAGTCTTGGACGATCGATCGAAACGGATCTTTCGCTGGCTGCTGATATTGGAAAGTGATAGCTTTACACTCTGTGACACCCGATCGGTTTATTTGCGCCTACGGACTAATCGACAGTGAACACATCCACTAGCAAACTATCTTCCCTGCAACCGGAACAACTGGCAGCTTGGGCAAAAGAGGCAATTAATCGCAGTAAATCCGGTCAAGTCCCCGCATACGTACCTCTCCTGGCGGAAGCCGACAGAGAATGGTTTGCCGTGCAAATTCAGGCAATTGACGGTGAAATTTTGAGCTGGGGCAGCATCGATCGCACCTTCCCGCTGATGAGCGCTGTCAAACCCTTCGTGCTGCTTTACTTGCTGTGCGAATTGGGCGAAAAAACGGTTTTTGACGGAGTGGGCTGCGATGCTTCGGAACTTGCTTTCAATTCCCTGACTCAACTCGAAATCGATCGGGGGAAGCCGAGAAATCCGATGATTAACAGCGGGGCGATCGCCCTAGCATCTTTGATTCCGGGTAACAATGCTGCGGCGCGCTGTCAAAACTTGCGAACTTGGCTGAACCAACAGGCAAACAGTCAGTTATTTGTGGACGAGTTAATGCTGGATTCAGTAAATCAAAAGCGGAATCAAAATAATCGGGATCTTGCCTTAGCAATGGTAAAATCCGGTTATCTGCAAAACTCGGAAATTGCTTTAGAAACCTACAATCAAGTTTGTTGTTTGTCGGGAACTGTGGAGGATTTGGCCAAGCTGGGAATGGTGCTGGTAAATAGCGGGGAATCACTCTGGGAAAACTGTCGCACTGTCAAAGCACTGATGGCTACTTGCGGTTTATATGAAGCATCCGGTCGTTTTGCGCTGCGGGTGGGACTGCCGGCCAAGTCGGGAGTTAGCGGGGCTTTGCTGGCGGTAATTCCGGGTGAGGGCGCGATCGGCTGTTACAGTCCGCCCCTAGATCGAGAGGGAAATTCTGTCGGCGGCTTATTTCTGTTGGAACAAATAGCTAAAAATCTGCGGCTGAGCGTATTTGATTAGATTGTATTTTTCGACGGCGGTCGGTCGAAAACCGTCAAATCTTTTTCCTATATACCTTTCAGGCTCTATCGAGTTCTCTACCCAGGGCTGTAACATTGCTCTTGTTGGGGCCACAAAGAGGCTGCCCCAAAGTCTGAAATGACGGAAAATGGTTGGTGGGGGGGTAGGCACGCACCATCCACTACCCCTACAAAATCATCGTTTTCTTGAGAATGAAACCGCCCTGCCCCTTTTGCCGATCGCGATCGGATCGATTCCGTGCGAATTTGTGAGAAAAATATTAAGCTAGCTTAAAGGACAAGCGATCGACACTTCGGAACCAGACACCGGTGTTTCTCCAAAAAACCGGACATTTACCGTTTTTTGCTTTAACCTGCCTTCAAACTACAAAATTACCTGACATTCAATACATGAATATTTTTAGCAGTCTGCTTTCCGCGCCAACGAAACAACCCCAAGTCACAAAACAGCGTCGAGGCATTGAAATTAAGTCGGAACGCGAAATCGAAATAATGCGGCAGGCGTCGAAAATTGTCGCAACCGTACTGAAAGAAATTTCGCAAATTGTGAAACCGGGAATGACTACTGCTGATTTGGATGTTTATGCCGAAAAACGCATCCGAGAAATGGGTGCAACTCCTAGTTTTAAAGGCTATCACGGTTTTACGGGTTCGATTTGCTCTAGCATTAATAATGAAGTTGTTCACGGCATCCCCAGCCGCAAAAAAGTAATTCGGGCCGGAGATGTTCTGAAAGTAGATACGGGAGCATATTACCAAGGTTTTCACGGCGATTCTTGCATTACGATCGCAGTTGTGGAGGTGACACCGGA
Source organism: Tychonema sp. LEGE 07203 (assembly GCF_015207285.1). GTDB lineage: Bacteria > Cyanobacteriota > Cyanobacteriia > Cyanobacteriales > Microcoleaceae > Microcoleus. The sequence goes on from NZ_JADEXD010000031.1 coordinate 23,525, forward strand.
ATCGGCAAAATTAATTAGAGTTGCAGAAGAAGCTCTGTATAAAGGTATCGAACAAGTGAAGGCTGGAGCTTATTTGCTCGATCTCGCCGGTGCGATCGAAGATCATGTCAAAAGCAACGGTTTTAGTATCGTTGAGGAGTTTACCGGCCACGGTGTCGGGCGCAATTTGCACGAGGAACCGTCGGTTTTCAATTTCCGCACTCGCGAAATGCCGAATGTGAAATTGCGATCGGGCATGACATTGGCGATCGAGCCGATTCTGAATGCGGGTTCTAAGTACACTCGGACGCTGGCTGACAAGTGGACTGCTGTAACGGTTGACAATGCTATGTCGGCTCAGTTTGAGCATACTGTGTTGGTGACGGAAACTGGCTATGAAATTTTGACCGATCGTTCAAAAGTTTAAGTCGGAATAGTTCAAGAATAGACAAGATTGTAACAGTCCTTTTCATCAACTTTTAGGGCGCAAAGCGGATCTTCGTCCCACAAGAAAAAATGATTTTTGTGGGATTGGTTCTTAGCTCATCTGGGATCGATTAGCCGCAATACTAATATTAGTTCGTAGTGCGGACTTAAGTTCGCACTACAAACCAAGCGTTTTTGCGGTTAATTGAGCGGATATGATATTATAGCCACTCCTAACTATTTTGGTAATCTTGTCTGTTGCAGCAAAACAAAACTCAAAACTCTTGAGTTGAACCACAATTTATGAATTGCTTCTATAGATGGAGTGACAAGAATAGTTGAATTCAGGTAAATTCAAAGATAATAGCGATCGAACTTAAGGGTAACGGATATGTCAGCACGATTATTATTGGTAGATGATGAACCGGGCTTGCGGGAAGCGGTACAAGCTTATTTGGAAGATAGCGATTTTTCGGTTGAGGTTGCCAGTAATGCTCGGGATGGCTGGGAACTCTTGCAGCAGTACAATCCGGATTTGGTGATTTCAGACATTATGATGCCGCAGGTGGACGGCTATCAGTTTCTCAAGCAAGTGCGGGAAGATCCTCGGTACAAGGCTTTACCGGTGGTGTTTTTGACGGCTAAAGGCATGACGGGCGATCGCATTCAAGGCTATCAAGCCGGCTGCGATGCTTATCTTTCTAAGCCCTTCGATCCCGACGAATTAGTCGCAATTGTCACCAATTTATTAGCGCGCCGCGCGGCTGCTAAGGAGACGGGCGAAAATCCTGAAAGCCCTAATATTGCTGCTTTGGCCAGCCAAATGGCGAGAATTGAGTCTTTGCTGAGCGGGCGGAGTTCGATCGTCCAAAGTGCTTCGCCGATCAAAATTGATTTGACTCCGCGAGAGCAAAGTGTTTTGGATTTGGTTGCTCAAGGTTTGATGAATAAGGAAATTGCCCGCCGCTTGGAAACCAGCGTGCGGAATGTGGAAAAGTACGTCAGCCGTTTGTTTAGCAAGACGGGTACTAACAGCCGCACTGAGTTGGTTCGCTTCGCTCTCGAACACGGCTTGACTCAGTAGAATTACTCTCGACTTTGCTTTGGGCTCTTCCTCCCCGCTCTGCGTTACCAGACTCTTCCTGGTAACGAGAATGCTGCAAAAAATTAAAAATGTTAAGATATAATTATTGACACATCTGCGGTGGGTATGGTATGGCAAATCAGTTAGCAGGTGGCAGCGCGGGGCTGCGATCGAACCTCTCACCGTTTTGACTCTGGGATTGACACTGGCGATCGAGTTCGGGAATTACTTAATTGGAAAACCTGACTGTTTAAGAGTTTTTACGTAGTAAACAGAAGTAGGAACCCTTGACAAAATACCCTCAGCCTCCGCCCGTGCAAACTTCGCGCGAAGTTTCAAAGCTCGGATTATATTTTATCTAACAACAAACTACTATTCATTAATAACAGGGATCTAAAGTAGTGGCGGATGTTGAATTTAGAGGAGAAAAATTTAGTTAATACCAGGAGGCTCTCATGCGGAAAATCACGGCGCGACAAAGGATAAGTGCAACGATCGCACTGCCGATCGCACTAATGGCTAATACAAATCAAGCTTTGGCCGCCGATACTGTTCAGAAAATCGATCCAATTAAAGAAGTTTCAACTTTTGGCGACGAGCTAGATTTTGAGATGGCGGTACCGACAACAATCACCATTGAAGAAAGCGAGGATTGGGATCAACCTGATTTTTCAGCTACTAACTTAGATATGGAGATTACTCAATTTATGACAGAAAATCTGCCACCTATAACTATTGAGGAGCCGCCAGCCGTAGTTTATCTCAGTGCAGCCAGGGGTCAGTCCACCAGGGAATGCCGGATTTCCGGGATATGTGAATGATTGAGTCAGATTTGTGCGGTTTGTGCCGTTTGTGCGATCGGCTTTTTTTATCAGTAGAATTCTCGCCGTGCGAGGGTAAAAAAAATCAGTAAAATCCGGTAGATTTTCCTGAACTTATGCGAATAACAGAGTATGTATTTTTTCGGGTATGCTTTAACTATATCTAGTAAAACAATCGGACAATTTCAAGGCTGAAGCGTGGGGAGCTAGAAACCCGGTTTTTACGAATTTTGGAAAAACGAGAAATATAAGAAGAAACCGGGTTTCTGAGTTTAGCACATTTGGTTCGCAGTCCGCACTACGAAAGGTTTTGGATTTCTGAGGTTATACTAATCTCAAAAAATAATGCAACAGTATTCTTGTCCCCCCCCTTTACAAGGGGGGGCTAGGGGGGGTCAAAGAGTATTGCATGATTTTAGAGAAATGGTATTAGTATGCGTGTACGGTGACATAGATCGGGCTAGTTTTGTAGCAACAAACTCGCTTGTCTCAAAGTGATATTCATGCTTAAAAACCAGACAATCCGTAAGGTGCTAAAATCCCTTGCCGAACTTTCTTCTTTCTACAGCATCTATTCCATCATAATTTTCAAAGACTATGATTAACTCGCACTGCAGCCAAGACACCGCAGCACAGCAAAACAAAAGTGCGCTGCAAACTCTCTCCCGGACTCTCTCGATGTCTCAAGGGCAGTTTTCGCTGATTTTAGTGCGGTGCAATTACAGTGCGATGCGAGAGGAAACTGTGCGGCAATTGCGGGAGCAGTCTGGTATTGAGATTCGAGAAATTGTCCTCCCGGCATCTGTTAAAACTCTTTACACGACGATAGAAACCGAACTTGACGGTAGCAGGCCGCCAGCTTTAATGGTGTTTGGATTGGAATCGGTAAGTGCGATCGATCGCCTGCTGACTTCTACCAACTACGTCAGGGAAGAATTTCGCAATAACTTTCCCTTCCCCATAGTGCTGTGGGTGACAGACAAAATACTCAAAAAAATGATTCGGTTAGTAACAGATATCGAGACTTGGACGACAACAGTAGAATTTGTGCAGGGCCCCGACGAATTGGTAGATTTTCTGGCCAAAAGTGCCGATCGCATTTTTGCCAGCATTTTAGAAACTGGCAATTGGCGCTTAAGTAATTGTGCCATTCTCGGAGCCAATTCTTTGACAGAACTAGAGTCAGCCAGCCAAGACTTGCAAACTTGCAGCATCAGATTAGAACCGGCCATCGAAGCGAATTTGCAATTTATTCGCGGCAGAGAAGAATACGCTTGTCACCGCATTGATGCAGCCATTAAATTGTATCAAAAAAGTCTCGATTTTTGGAAATATCAAGTAGCATTTATTGGTGGCGCAGAAACAGAATTTAGCAATTTATTATTTACCGTTCACCCCGCACCGATATTAGAAGGAATTCTGCTATTTCACATCGGGCTTTGCTACCGCTTCCAGGCAGAAAAGCACCGCAGCGGCAACCGTCCTTACTGGACGGAAGCTAAGAATTATTTTCAGGAATGTATTGATGTTTTAGAACGCGCCGGACAGTCGGATGCTGTGGCTGTATTCATCAATCAACTAGGCGAAGTATTGCAGCATTTAGAAGATTGGGATGCACTCTGGAATTTAGCTATCAAAGCTCGGAGCTTACATCAAAACATGAAAAATTCAGCAGTTAATTTAGCTCGAGATTATGGCTTTTTGGCTAGAGTAGCCTTAGAGCAAAAGAACTGGCAAGGGGCGAAAGAATGGGCTTTAATCGCTCTAGAGGTTCTGAACTCCAAATTAAAAGCGGCGGGACAGGGAATGCCTGTAAAATCGCAGCATAAAGGCTTGTATCTATTAATTTTAGCAGAGGCTCAGAGCGAGTTGGGCGAGATAGAGGAGGCGATCGCCCATTTAGAATTTGCTCGCTCGGAAACCGAACCTTGCTACAACCCGCAACTGTATTTGCGGGTTTTAGAAATGCTGCGAGTAGTTTATTTTCAGCGGGGAGAATATCTCAAAGCATTTCAAATCAAGCAAGACTATCGAGGAGTAGAACATACCTATCGGTTTCGAGCTTTTATTGGAGCCGGAAAATTGCAGCCGCACAGAGAAGCGATCGATCCTGCCACCGAAACTGTTGCCGTGGCTACTATTGCTGACGAAATTACTGCTTCCGGCAGAGAAGAAGACCTCAACCGCTTGATATACAGGATGAACAATACCCCAGACAAACTGACAGTAATTTACGGTCAGTCTGGAGTTGGCAAAAGTTCAATTGTTACTGGGGGATTAGTCCCGGCTCTCAAACAAAAAAAGATAGAAATGCGGACTGTTTTGCCGGTAGTGCTGCAAGTTTACAACAACTGGCCGCGGGAATTGACCAGACAGTTATCTGCTGTTGAAGCAGAAATATTCGAGCCGGAAAATTCCGACGCAGCAGTACCGGGAGCCGCTCCCGTAGAGTTGAGCGCAGCAGCAGGCGCAGTCAATAAAAATCTTGGTTTGGCTGCAGCAGAAAATCTGGATAAAATTGAGCAGTCACAGCCTGTAAAATTAATTGTCCAAAAACAGGCGCTCGAATACGAAAAAATTATCAAAGAGCTGCAAAGAAAATCAGAATATCTAGTGACTGTGCTGATATTTGACCAATTTGAAGAATTTTTCTTCGTGTGGAAAGAGCCAGCGGAAAGACAGATATTTTTTGATTTTTTGCGGGAATGCTTGAAAATCAAGTATTTAAAAGTCGTCCTGTCTTTGCGGGAAGATTACCTGCACTATTTGCTGGAATTTTCCCGACCCAAAAACCAGACAAAATTTATCAATAATGATATTTTGGCGGACGTTCTCAGCAAAGATATTCTGTTTTATTTGGGAAATTTTTCCTTAGCCGATGCGCGATCGGTAATTCGCACCTTAACTGAGCGATCGCACTTTTACTTAGAACCGGAACTGATCGAAGAATTAGTCAAAGATTTAGCGGGAGAATTGGGAGAAGTCCGCCCGATCGAACTACAACTTGTCGGCGCTCAACTGCAACAAGAAAACATTAGAACTTTAACCCAATATCAGGAACTAGGCAACAATCCCAAACAAAAATTAGTCGAAAACTTTCTCGAAGAAGTTATCAAAGATTGCGGGCCTGAAAATGAAGGAGCGGCTCGCCGAGTCTTGTATTCGCTGACCGAGGAAAATGATATTCGTCCCCTAAAGAATCGCGCCGAATTAGCCTCCGATTTAGCGACAGTTGGCGAATCTGACAAGTTAGATTTAGTTTTAGAACTGTTAGTAAAATCCGGTTTGGTTTTTCAGTGGATGGAACTGCCTGCAGAGCTTTACCAACTGGTTCACGACTATTTAGTTAGCTTCATCCGCCAGCAGCAGGAATTAGATAGCAAGGCAGAATTTGAAGAACTCCGAAAGCAAAACAAAATTAACCGAGATGAAATTGACCAAATTCGCAAAGACAGAGAGCGAGATGCTTTGCTGTCGGAAGCTAGAGAAAAACAGCGCCAAGCCAGAGACAAACAGCACCAAGCGGAAGCTCAACTTTACCAAAGTCGGAGATGGCAATTGCGGGCGGCGGTGTTGGGAGTGCTGGTACTCGGAGGCGTTTCGGGGATGGCATTCCATCAAGCAAAATTAGCAGAAGGTGCGCGACAAGAAGCGGAAACAAGTCGGACTGATGCCTTGAATTCGGCATCGGAAGCTTTGGTGGTTTCTAACGATCAAAATCAATTAGGAGTGTTGAAAAACAGTGTCAAAATCGGTCGCGGTTCTCAGAAAAGTACAGCGCTACCTGTGGATACTAAAAATCAAATTACTGAGAGACTCAGACAAGCTGTTTCAGGAGTGCAAGAACGCAATCGTTTCGAGCAGCACGGCAAGTCTGTTTTGGACGTAAATGTCAGTCCCGATGGCAATTTTGTTGCTTCGGCAAGTGCTGACAAAACTGTTAAATTGTGGAGCAAACAAGGTAAATTATTAAAGACTTTTAAGCACGGCGATATCGTGACGAGTGTGAGTTTTAGCCCGGATGGGAAAACGATCGCGACTGGTGGTGCCGATCGCACAATTAGAATTTGGCAAGCAGATAATGACCAAAGTGCGATCGCTACTTTATCCGGCCACCGCGATATCGTCACCAGCGTTAGCTTCAGCCCCGACGGCAAAACCCTAGCTTCTGCGAGTCACGACAACACCGTAAAAATCTGGAATCTGGGAAACAAAAAATTGCTGCAAACCTTAACCGGACACAAAGATTGGGTACTCGGCGTGAGTTACAGCCCCGACAATCAAACAATTGCCTCAGCAAGTGCTGACAAAACTATCAAACTTTGGAACCGACAAGGTAAAACCCAGAAATTTCAAATTAATCCCAAAACATTAACCAAACATTCTGACATTGTATACAGCGTTAAATTCAGTCCAAACAGTCAACAACTCGTCTCAGCCAGTGCCGACACCACAGCCAAAATTTGGAACCGAAAGGGTGAGGAAATCACAACTCTCAAAGGACACAACGATGAAGTTCTTAGTGCGAGTTTCAGTCGCGACGGCGAAAAAGTTGTCACCGGCAGCGCCGACGATACGGTAAAAGTTTGGAGTCGCAGCGGCACATTGCTCAGCACTTTTCGAGGAAATAAAGATGATGTGAGAGCCGCAAGTTTCAGTCGCGACGGCACGATTGCCTCCGCAAGCAAGGACAAAATGGTAAAACTTTGGCAACCGGATAGAACTCCGTTGAATCAGATTTTATCTGGACACGGAGACTGGGTTTACAAAGTCAGTTTTAGTGCAGATGGCAAAACGATTGCTTCTGCTAGCGGCGACCAAACGGTGAGACTTTGGCGCACTGATGGCAGTTTGCTCAAAATCTTAGAAGGTCATCAGGATTCTGTAATTTGGACGAGCTTTTCGCCGGACAATAAAACTGTTGCTTCTGCCAGCAATGACAAAACGGTGAAAGTTTGGAGTTTAGACGGGAAACTGTTAGATACTTTGAAGCATAACGGCGTTGTTAGAAGCGTGAGTTTTAGTCCAGATGGCAAGATAATTGCCGCCAGCGGTGCCGATCGCAAATTGTACCTCTGGCGCTGGAACGGTTCTAAGGCAACTTTGCTAACAAAACTAGATCATACCAATCCAGTAATTAGCGTTAGTTTCAGTCCCGACGGCAAAACTATCGCTACTGCTACGGCTGCTGACAACAAGGAAAGCGGGAAAAACAATACTGGTGAAATTGCTGCAGAAAAAAAAGTTTACCTCTGGCAATTTAACGGTTCGTCGGCGAAGCGTTTGACAACTCTCGACCACGAGGATACGGTTATGAATGTTAGCTTTAGTCCTGACGGTAAGACGATTGCTGCTGGTTGTGCTGACAAAAAAATTTACTTGTGGGCCTTTGATGGAACGGCGGCAAATTTAACTGAAAAACTCGACCACAGCGATACTGTGGAAAGTGTTAGCTTCAGTCCAGACGGCAAGTTGATTGCGGCGGCAAGTGCGGGAAATACTGTTAAGCTGTGGAATTTTAACGGTAGGAAGGCGCTGCTATCTAAAACTTTGGAATCTGGCGATCGGGTGTTGAGCGTTACTTTTAGTTCTGACAGCAAAACTCTGGCTTTTGCGAATAGAGATAGGACTGTAATTTTGTGGCCGTTGGAAAATTTGGAACTGAATAATATTATCGATCGCAGTTGCGAATGGCTGGGAGATTATTTGCAGAATGACCAGAATGTTACTGAGGGCGATCGAATGCTTTGTCTGGGGTTTGGGGAGCAAGCCTTCAATAAAAAGAAGTAAACTTTCAATAGACTTGAATTTCAAAAATAATTAGGACGGGCTCGCGTGCCGATCCCACATTTTTTTTGGCTTGTGGGATGGGCACGCGAGCCCGTCCGAAACAATAATCAAAAGGACAAATCTAGATTTGTTCTTTTGATTGAAACATCTATCTGTTGACAGGTTTTTTAAGCTGTAAGTTTGCGGTAAATTATAGTAATAAACTTAACTGTACATCAACCCGCAATTCAAACAAGAGGTAAACCGCATGGACACCAACTCCCAAAATATCCAACCCGTTCCGCCCTTCAACGAGAAAAATGAGGAAACGCCAGACATCGGTGGCGGTTTACCCGTAATTGAATATTGGGCAGAACATACTTTGTCCCCGGAAGGCCCGAAACTTTGGAAAACGTTGCTTCACAATAGTGCTTGTTTGTCCTGTTCTTGGGGTACTGGCGGGCAGAAAGGAGGCTTTACCAATGAAGATGGCGAAAAACTTCAGCGCTGCATGAAAAGCGTTGAAGCAATCTCCGCTGAAATTAAACCTGCTGTCAAGACGAGCTATTTTCAACAGCACAATATTGCAGAACTCCAGCAATTAACTTCAAGGGAATGTGACAGGCTGGGAAGGTTGAGTTTCCCGATGATTTTGCGGGCTGGTTCGTCTCATTACGATCGCATTTCTTGGGAAGAAGTTTATCAAATTGCCGAAGCTGCATTTCGCAAAACCCCCGAACGAGTGGCATCTTACAGTTCCGGTCGCTCTTCCAACGAGGCGGCTTTTTTACTGCAATTGATGATGCGGGCGATGGGTTCCAATAACTTAGCAGATTGTTCGGATTTGTGTCACGCTCCCTCAACCACCGGGTTAAGCGAAATGTTTGCTACCCGCACCTCGGTAGTGAGTCTAGAAAACTTGAAGCAAGCAGATTGCGTCGTGCTCGCGGGCAGCAATTCTGCCTACAACCATCCCCGTTTCATGAACGAGTTGATTAAAATCCGCGACAAAGGCGGTAAAATAATTATCATCAACCCCGTGATGGAAATCGGGTTAGTCAAATTTGGTTCTCCAGCATTTCCCGTCAAGTCGCTCATCCCCGGTTCCGATATTTCCTCGCTCTACTTGCAACCAATTCCCGGCAGCGACACGGCCCTATTTGTCGGCATTCAAAAAGCTGTAATCGAACAAGGATTGTTGGATGAAAAATACTTGCAAGCCCACACCGAAGGCTGGGAAGCAGTAGTGCAGCACGCCCGCGAAACCGACTGGGAAACTATTACCCAAACTTGCGGAGTTTCCCAAGCAGAAATTGAGGCAGCCGCCAAAATCATCGGCAATTCAAAGCGGGTTGTATTCGGTTGGGCGATGGGAATTACCCAACAAAAAAACGGCGTAGATAATGTTTTTAGCATTGCTAACACTGCCTTGATGACGGGAAATGTCGGCAAAACAGGGGCGGGATTAATGCCGGTGAGGGGACACTCAAACGTCCAAGGATTCGGCTCTATGGGCGTGACTGTGAATCTTAAAAAAGAAATCCAAGCGGCTCTCGAAAAGTTGTTAGATCGTCCCCTCAGTCGCGTTAAGGGCTACGATACTCGATCGCTCGTGGAAGCAGCAGATGCAGGCAAAGTCGATACGCTACTCTGTCTGGGCGGCAACCTGTACGGGGCAAATCCAGATTTAACTCAAGCAAAACGCGCTTTAGGTAAGATTGAAACTATTATCTACCTCGCAACCAAACCGAATTTAGGGCATTTTAACGGATTGGCAAAGCACAATACAATTGTACTTCCGGTGCTGAACCGTTTTGAAAATCCCCACAAAACAACGGTAGAATCTGGTAATAACTTTGTGCGTTTCAATGATGAAGGCGAAACTCACCTCAAAGATTCTGACTTAATTCCAGAAGTGCATTTTTTGACAGAATTAGCGAGCCGAATTCACGGCAGTTATCCGGTAGACTGGCGGCAACTGCAAGATACGCGATACGTTCGACAATTGATTGCTAAAACAATTCCCGGCTATGAAAAAATGGCAACAATTGATGATACAAAAGAGGAATTTACCATCAGCGGCCGGATTTTTATGGAACCGAAATTTCCTACTGATTCCGGCAAAGCTAAGATGTTTGTAGCGCCTTTACCTGTCCTGAAATTACCGGAAATCAAAGATTTTGGTGTATCGGAATCGGTACGCGGTTTAGTGGTGGCTTTGATGACGGGACGCAGTTATTCTCAGCACAATACTGTGGTTTACAAAATTGATGACAAGTACCGGGGAATGCCGCACCGAAACTGCATTTTGATGAATCGCGAGGATGCAGAAAGCGCGGGTTTGCAAGAGCATCAGCGGGTGACGGTGCAGGGAAATGCGGGGAAAATGGAAAATGTTGAGGTGATTTACGGGGCGGTTCGTGCGGGTGCTGCTTTGATGTTTTATCCTGAAGTTAATGTGATTTTTCACCCGGAGATTGAAAAGCGATCGGGCACGCCTGCTTACAAGCGAGTACCTGCTTTGGTATACGCATAAATTTGGGATTATACCAATTTCATAAAGTAGCGCTAGATATCACCCCCCCCAACCCCCCCTTACTAAGGGGGGGCTAGAACTTCATACATAGCAAATCTTTAGAAAAATGGTATCATTCTGAGAGTTTTACGGCTCGATCGCAAATCTCGAATTTAACGCACCCTACTAATTTTGGTCAGCTCAAAAATCGGGGATTAATTGTTGATTTGCAAAGCTCTACCGCGCCAAGTCCACCCCCAACCAGTTTCAGTTTTAATCGCAGAGCCGATCGCAATTGCGGCCACTAACGCACCTCCCAAACCTCCCAACCACCAGTATTTCGTCGAACACTCGGAAATTTCGGCACCCAAGCGGCGCAAAGTGTAATGATGCCAAATTACGATTGCTGACAAACAAATAGTTAACAAGGTGATGGGGAATTGGTAATTGGTGATTGCTAATTGGTGGTTGGTAATTAGGTTAGCAATTTCGCCGTTTGCCAGCAAAATACCTAATACCAACCAGGGCATCGGATAAAGAAAAAACATTATGGCGGCCATGTAAACCATCATGCCAAAATTGCGGTTAGCGCCCAGATACAAATTCTTTGTCCAGCCTTCCCACAAGGCGCTCCAAGAGCGATACATCCGCACGGATGCCAAATTTGCCCCGGAATAAAGTCCGAGCTTTAAACTCGCACGTTTGATGCGTCGGGCTAATTCCACATCTTCGACAATTTCGCCGGCAACTGCTTCGTGTCCGCCGATTTTTTCGTAGGCCGATCGCCTAAATAGCATAAATGGGCCGCCTGCAAAAGCACTGTCTGTTTTTGCAGGATCGTTAACAGCGGTAAAATCGAAGCAAACTGCTAAATGATTGAACATTAACGGCTGTACCAACCATTCGGCAAAACACTCGCAAACCAGGGCTGGCATACAGGTAAACAAGTCTATTTTCTCTGTTTCGGCTGTGGCAATTGCGGTTTCGATCGCCCCCGGTTTGAGCCGCACGTCGGCATCGATAAATAATAGGAAGTCTCCGGTTGCTTCGCGCACGGCTTGGGCGCAGGCCCAGTTTTTGCCGGCCCAGTATTGGTTGACCGGTCGCGGCTGACCTGCTAATATTTTAAGGCGGGGGTCATTGAGCTGCTGTTGTAGGGTTTGGGCGATCGACTTAGTGTCGTCTGTCGATCGATCGTCTGCAATCAAAACCTCTAGGTTGTCCTCCGTCAGCGCTGTACTCTCCAAAATGGCGATCGCGCAATCCCGAATATTCTCAGCTTCGTTGTATGCTGGTACGATTACCGAAACTTTGGGGAAGAACCCGGTAGAGGGCTGTAACTGCTGAGCCGAACTGCTGTCAGTGCGAGGCGCATTTTGCACCGAGCGGCGCAAATTCTTCGTGTAGGCTCTACTTACAATCAGAGAAAAAATTAACAGGGTTAACAATATCAAAGCGAACTGACCTCAAAATTTCGGTGCACAGTTTGTCTCTTTAAATATTAAAAAATATTAAAACAAAAAGCTAGTCGATCGCCCGAAAAGTTATTTTGGCGACCTCTTTTGCTATAATTTGTGAGCATCTTTGGCTTCGCCCGCAGCAAGGGGTCTTACCCCTCACCCGGTCAGCGACCTAAAAGCCGAGGATAGATATCAGTCAAGAGAGGATATGGCAATGGGCGAATTTCTGACAGTCGATGTGTTGGCGGACACGATAGCGGTACTCGGTGCGTTGGGTTTTTTCTTTTTAGGATATCAAGCTTTGCAGATGTTGAAAAGATAAAGTATGGCAGATATTGAAGGAAGTTCGGCAACGAGCAATGTACGGGATGTAGCGGATGGAAGAAAGTTCGGCAACGAATTCCTAAGGGCGGATGTAGCGGACATCAGGAATAATGAACAAGGAATAAGGAAAGAAAAAACTATTCTATAAAGCCTAATTCCCAATCCCTCCGCAACGCTAGAGCCCAATGACCTGTTTTGCCAATGCCCAATGCCCAATGCCCAGGAGCAACTAAGTTATAATCATGGTGAGCCAACTTTTAGATGGACGCTATCAAATCATTGAAGTCATAGAAACAGGAGAATTTGGACAAACCTATCTGGCCAAAGATATTCGCCGTCCCGGTGAACCGCAGTGCTTTGTCAAACACCTGCGTCCGGGTACCAAAGAACCGAAATTAATTAATACTACGCGCCGTCTTTTCCAAAAAGAAGCAGAAGTTCTAGAAAAGCTCGGTCAACACGACCAAATTCCTCAGCTATTCGCTTATTTTGAAGAAAATGAAGAATTTTTCTTAGTTGAATCTTTTATTGCCGGTCACTCGCTATCCACCGAGATTGTACCGGGAAAACCTTTAGCAGAAGAAAAGCTAATTCCTTTGCTGAAAGAACTGTTAGAAATTTTAGTGTTTGTACACGGACAGGGAGTAATTCACCGAGATATTAAACCGGCTAATTTAATCCGCCGCTATTCAGACAATAAGTTAGTTTTGATCGACTTTGGCTCGGTGAAAGAAATTCACATTGCTCAAAGACAAGCGCCGGTAACTGTGCGGATTGGGACGCTGGAATATATGCCGATCGAGCAATTTCAATACAACCCGCAACTCAACAGCGATATCTACGCCTTGGGAATGATTGGTATCCAAGCAATGACGGGTTTGCCGGCTTACGATTTGCCGAAACTGCGGGATTTGAAAAATTCTAATAAAGGCGAAATTGTTTGGCGGCATTTAGCAGTGTGTTCCCAAGCGCTGGCCGATGTTTTGGACAATATGGTGCGCTACGATTATCGGGAACGCTACCAGTCGGCGGCGGAAGCTTTAGCCGATTTGAGGAAAATTGGCGATCGATCGCGCGCGCGGATTCCCAAGCTGACAATATATCGCGAAGAAGTCGATCGGCGCAGCAGCAGCCGGGGTGACATTACAGTCGTCGGTCGGAGAATATTAGAAGAATTGCGCGTCAGTTTGGAATTGCTACCAGAAGAAGCAGATGCGATCGAAGATGAGGTATTGAATCCTTACCGCAAATACAGGCAAAAAGGCGAACGCTACGAACAATCGCTGCAAGAAGCAATGCAGCAAGAATATCCCTTTTCTCTGGAAACTCGCGACGAGTTAAAACGCTTGCAGCAAGTTTTAGGGCTGACTGACGAAGATGCCGCGAGAATCGAAGAATTAGTCGTTCCTAAATCTTTATTCGCTAAATTGTACAAGGCGATCGCCACAGTGTTAGAGGGACACCGCAACCCCAACCCGAAAACAGAATTGCAGCCAACTCTGGCGGTATCCCCGGAGGTGGATCTGAACGGAAAAACCGATTTGTCGTTAGCGCAGCCCGCCCCTACGGGGGCTACGCCAACGGAGAGGACCGCCACTCCCCCAGCAATTGTCCCCAAAGAACCTCGCAAATTCAATCCTTATCTCGCCGGAGCAAGTATTGCAGCACTCTTAGCTGCGATCGGCGGAATTTACGGATATCTCAAGTGGCAAGAATGGCAGCAAGGATTGCAACAAGAAGCCCAACAGCTCAATCAAATTGAATCTCTCTATAAAGCCAGCAATTATGAAGGCTGCATCAACCAAATCCCCACAATTACCAACACCAACAGCACCTATACCTCCGTTAAAAACTTACAAGAAAAGTGCCAAGCAGGCCTGCGCTGGAAAAACGCCAAAGTCAAAAACTTCGCTCAGCACGCAGATGCCGTCGGGGCTGTTGCTTTCAGTCCAGACGGCTTAATGCTAGCCAGCGGCTCTAAAGACAAAACCATCCAAATTTGGGATTTAGCTACAGGCAAATCGATCCGCACTTTCCCCGGAGACTCATCCACCATTTGGTCGGTTGCTTTCGACTCAAACGGTACGAAACTTGCCAGCGGCACAGGTTTTTGGAGAGTCATGCTGTGGGATTTGAAAACAGGGCAAGGGACGCGCCTTCTCGATCACACAGCTTCTGTTTGGTCCGTCGCTTTCAGCCCCGACGACAAGCTGATTGCTAGCGGCAGCGGAGACAAAACCACGAAAATTTCGGATGCAGCAACTGGCAGTTTGATCTATAATTTGCCAGACCATACAGACTTTGTTTATTCTGTTGCTTTCACTCCCGACGGCCAAAGTTTGGTGAGCGCTTCTAAGGACAAAAAAATTACAATTGTTGATGTAGAAACGGGGAGGTTGCTCAAAACTCTTGAGGGACACGGCGACCAGGTGAGGTCGGTTGCTGTCAGCCCGGACGGCAAAACCATTGTTAGCGGTTCCTACGATGAAAGTATTAAAATCTGGAATCTAGAAACAGGAGATTTAATTCGCTCTATCAAGGGACATTCTGATGATGTTGTCTCGGTTGCTATTAGCCCGGACGGGAATTTTATTGCCAGCGGGAGCAAGGATAAAACTATTAAAGTTTGGGACTTTGCTACCGGAGAATTGCTGAATACTTTGACCGGACATACCGATGAGGTTTATGTGGTGACTTTTAGTCCCGACGGCAAAACTATTGCTAGCGGTTCTAAAGACAATACTATTAAGTTGTGGCTCAGGTAATTTGAAGGAAGAAGGAAGAAGTCCGAGGGAAGAAGTCCGAGGGAAGAAGTCCGAGGGAAGAAGTCCGAGGGAAGAGGGAAGAAGTCCGAGGGAAGAAGTCCGAGGGAAGAAGGAAGAAGTCCGAGGGAAGAAGTCCGAGGGGATCATCTCATTCTACTCGTTACCAGGCTCCGGCCTGGTAACGCAGATCCGGAGGCTCTGCCTCTACTACTCGTTACCAGGCTCCGGCCTGGTAACGCAGATCCGGAGGCTCTGCCTCTATTTTTTCAAGGGAGGCAGAGCCTCTAGATATCATTTCCCAGGCTGGAGTCTGGGAACCAGTTAAACAGATAATTGCGCTAGCGCTGCTACGAATCGCCTCTGATTTAATTGCAGTAATTAAGCTCGTTTTCTAATGATTTGGGAAAGTGCCAAGCAGGCGTTTCTAATTCCTCATCACTTAGATGATTTTCAGTTGAGTCCTCTCGGACTTTAAAAAAGTAGTAGAGGTTCGCCAGGGTTAAATCAGATATTTCTTGCAAGTTCGAGCCAGCTAAAGCTTGATAGCCAGTGGCGATTGCCCGCTGGCTGATATAAAATTCGTATCCCCGGCGGATTTTCGGATTGAGGGCGAAGGCTAATTGGTCGCGCAAGGATAGGAAGTGAGACTTTTGCTTTAAATTCTCATAAAGTCCAGGTTCCGCAGCTAAGATCGCGAATGTAGTGTGCACGTGGGTTTTTAAATCATCGCCGCTGAGCCGATCTAAACCAGCCAACTGGTGCTGCTCTTTGGGAGACAAAGTTTGCATCCAATCAACCTCATTTTGCCAAAACTCTATTACACTTAGATCGTGACCGAGAATCCTAGTAACTTCGGGAAATAAAAAATCTAGTTCAAATTCCGATTGACATCCTTTAACAACAGTTAGAAGGTCTAGACGAATTTTTGATTGGAGTCCGAGCAGGCGATCGCTCGCCATATCGTAAGCCCGCTGCAATTCAAACGTGACGGCGATCGCCTGCTCGATCGCCCAAACACATTCCATTTGCCGGATCTGTCCGGCAGAAGACAGCCCCTCCAACAAACTGGGACGCTCGTAAATATTTAAAGCCTCAAACAGCATATCCCGCCCGCTACTAATTTCGGAATTCCGAAGTTTAATATCGGGCAATGTCAAAGCCGACTGACAGCGTTTGACAGCCTTAGAAAAAATATCATAACCGTCAACCAGTTTCTGACGGTGCAGTGCAAAATTAGAGTCGTGAGCTACCTGAAAAATCTGCTGGATCACCTCAACTCCCCGCTCCTTAAGGATGTGTCTGAGATCGATAAACCCGTCTTTAATTTTTAGCTTCTGATGCTTGGCTTCTTCTCTAATTTTTAATACTTGGTCGAAGTTTACTGCCGACAAAACTGCACTCGATACAGCGCCAATACCAATCACAGCAACAGTTGCTTGCATCACCGCCAAATTAATTTTTAGACAGTTAAGCATCCTGTATATTTTTTGAAACCCCTGATGAGTTTGAGCAAGCTGCAACGGTGCCACAGTCACGTACACGGGAGCTACCAACGGCTGCACGGGCCCGCCTCCGGCTAACTGTGCGAGCAATCCTAAAACTCCGCGATCGGATAGAGTTGCAGTTGTTGATGGATAAAAAACTTTTGCGATCTCGACAAACTCCCCTGTCACCGGATCTCTAGCTGCGGGGAGCAATTTTCCTGTTTTGGCGACAGGCTGTACGAGGTGGCCAGTATTGAGTAGATCCTGAGTAGCAGGGGTGAACAGATAATCCATGTTGTGACACCAGTTTAAAAAAAGAATACAACTGATGAAGCCCGTGTTCCACACCGTTAGGTCATCTGTCATTCCCCATTCCCAATTCTAAAATATAAAATCTAAAATCTAAAATGGTGTGACTCAGTTTGTATTCAAAAAGGCAGATGTTCTGTATTGTATGCTATTTAGGGAAATGAGGAAGGAAAGGAAATGAATGAGTATCTCAAGGTATTTCAGGCTATTACCCAGTTTAGCGATCGATTGTTGGCAGACGAATATAAATCCGTGGAGATTAAACAGTCAGCTACCCACCTAAACTTAGATGTGGAACGCTGCATTGACGAAATTAAGCAGTCTGCCTTCAGACTCAAGGAGTTAGTTGAGGTATGTTTCAAAGATATATCTCAGGCTGAAGATGTCTGGAATAGCAAGCCGAGAATTGCTGGAGCATCTCCTGTTGAGGTATGGGAGCAAATTGGCGAACTAAGCGGATGCGATGTGAGAATTCGCAATTTAGGAAAACAGGGCAAATATGATGCTGTTGTTAAAGTTCGGAAATCCTGGAGCGAGAAAACTACCAAGTTAAAAAATCTGTGGTTTTTGTGGGACAAAAATCATCAAGTGTTTCAAAGAGATACTATCGGTTTTTTTGAACAAGATAATTTGCATAAAGAGTTGCGAAATGAAGTAGATTATCAGGTCGAGCGAGTAATTTTGATTGTGGAAAATGAACTTAACTTAATTTTTAAAGAGTTACAATCTATTGATATAGAAAAAATTGAATCTTGTATTGAATGCTTCGACCTCCACAGTCAATTGAGATTTAGAGAGCGACTGCAATCAATAGGTGGCGAAATTGTATCTAAGTTTACGGAACCTCTGAAATATTTGCCGGAATCTTACCTAAAAACTTTTAAAGACACGCTGAAATCTCCTGTAGAAACTCTGGTTCATAAAAGTAAAATGGGAATCAGTTTGATCGATTTTGAAGAGTCTTGTAAAGTGATTGAGTCAATCATGGATGATTTGATTGTAGAAATTTTTGATGACCGCGTGAAACTGGCAATTCACACCGTTGAAAAAGCGATGATGTTCTACAATAATTTTTTAGAAAAGCAGGCGCGGTACCAGCAAGAAACAGCTCAACAGCGACTGGCGGAAAAAGATTGGATGGAATACCAGCGGCTGCAACTCAGGGAAGTTCAGCAGTGTATTGAAGCAGTCATTAATCATTAGTCAGTGGGCAGTGGGCAGTGGGCCGTGGGCAGTTGGTTGTTGGTATTATAGCCTTTCGAACTCTCATATGAGGTACTGTCGGGAATCGGCCCGCGCCGGCCTCCGTGGCCCGCGCCGGGCATAGGGCATAAGGCATAAGGCATACCTCATCTTTCTGATAAGTGCTATATACCAATTTCATAAAATAGTGCTACAGTTAGTATGTGTGTTTTAGACATCGAACTTTATAAAGCAGAACTCGTATTTGTAGCGCCACTTTATGAAATTGGTATTAACAACTAACAATTAACAACTAACAATTAACAACTGCCAACTAACAACTGACAATTAGCTGATTATTGATATTGACCGCTAAGTTCGTAAACGATCGCCCCCAAAGATGCCAAACTAGCTAAAATCAGCATTCCAGCCGGCATGAACTTGCGAGTTTTGACCAGCCGTAAAATAAAGACTATTGCTAAAACAGCGGAGATGGCTGCTGCTAATGTTAAACCCCAACTTTGTCCCATGAGTTGGGCGCTGCCGGCAAAAATTAGCAGCGAACCGCTAATCAGGCCGGAAATAAGGGAGGCTTGGCTTTTGGCTTTGATATAACCCATGATGCCGCCAACCAGTGTTAAAATGCCGTAGCCGATCGCCGCTGCTGTACCTAAATTCATTTTTAATCCTCACAATTTTACTCTTTGCATCTAAGTTTATACAGCGAGACCTGCTATTTCGGTCACAAATTGTTAGAAAATTTATTAAACCCAGTCAAGATATCTAACTGTTATACAATTGCCCTTATGTCAGCCCTAACCTCTGGTGCGATCGCCCAAATCCGTTACCTCCAGCGCCAAGCGGCATCCCTGCTGCTGTATCAATCTGTTCTCAAAAGCCCCACAGCTAGAGCCTTTCTCGACTTGCTGCAAGCTCTCCACCACAGCGAAATCAGCGGTTTAGAGTGTCAGGTGGCCTACGGCAACTGGTTCAAAGTTCAGGCAGAGCAAAATCTGAGCTGGAAAGATTCTCTGATTAGGGAAATTCTCAAAGACGAAAATCCCTTTTCTCGCAAGGCTCAACAAACAGATTTTGCAAGTTTGCCACCAGCTTTGGTGGAGGCCGCCCGACACGATTTACAAGTGCTGCAAAATATTTACGAATGCAGCAGCGAACAGTTGAGCAAGTGGGTGCGGGTAGCAGGTCAACTTGACGCAGTGCCTCCGATTTGGCATTGCGAAACTGTAGCAGAACCGGGCGATAAACCCCTGTACGGACAACTGGAAAAATGGTCTGGTGCTGCGGAATCTTTGGCAGAATATTACCGAAAGTTTGGTACTGGTTTGTTTGCCGAATATCGCGCTTTTAGCTGGCGTTCTGGGCAGTTGGCGGGTATTTCGCATCCCGATCGCATAAATTTGAAAGAGTTGGTTTGCTGCGATTGGCAGCGCGATGCTCTGGTGAAAAATACGGAGTTTTTGCTGGCTGGTTATCCGGCTTTGCACGTCTTGCTTTACGGGAGTCGCGGTTCTGGTAAGTCTTCTTTGGTGAAGTCGCTGCTCAATGAATTTGGATCTCGCAATTTACGGTTGATTGAAGTATCTAAATCTGATTTGCAAGATTTGCCGCTAATTGTTGACAAGTTGCGGGGAGTTCCTCAAAAGTTTATTATTTTTGTGGATGACCTTTCTTTTGAGGAAGATGATGATGCTTTTAAATCCTTGAAAGTGGTTTTAGAAGGAAATGTCACTGCCCGCTCTCAAAATGTGGTAGTTTATGCCACATCTAACCGACGGCATTTAATTCGAGAGTTTTTTGATGACAGGCCTCGCCCCCGTGACGGAGATGAAGTTCACGCTTGGGATACGGTGCAGGAAAAACTTTCGTTTAGCGATCGCTTTGGCTTGACTTTAACTTTTGAACCGGCGGATCAAAACACTTATTTAAGCATTGTCCGACATCTGGCAGAAATTGCTGGAATCAAACTCGCTTCTGAGGATTTGGAACACCGCGCGAAAGAATGGGCAACTCGCCGCAACGGGCGATCGGGCAGGACTGCGCGGCAGTTTGTTGATTTCCTGAAAGCAGATTTAGCGCTTTTTGACAAGTAGATTGCCCCGGCTGGGAGGGCGGGTTTTTACCCGATATATGGGAAGGGAATTCAGGCTCTGAATAAACCCGCCCTCCCATCACCGCAGGGCGCAAGAAAAAATCTTAATTTTTTCATAATTTTATTGATAATAAATAACTAACAAGATTTGATATAATTGGCAAAATTCCCGCAGAAACATCCAGAGTCCAAGCCCGTCGGGACTCCATGAATCCACCACTAAATAATGAGGAAAATATCATGGGTTTATTTGATAAAGTATCGCAGACTCGCAAACAAACGGACGTAACATTAGGGCCAGCAGAATCATTTGCGGCGATCGCCCTAATTGCTGTAGCAGCCGACGGTTACATCAATGACAGCGAAAGTAAAGCGATTAGCATGACGCTATCTCGGATGCAACTGTTCCGCAGCTATCCCGATGACGTGATGAGAAAAATGCTCGATCGCCTGCTGATGATTCTGCAACGGCAAGGAGTTGAGGTACTGTTTAATGCGGCTTTGGCAACGCTTCCCGACGAACTAAAAGAAACAGTTTTTGCTGTGACAACTGACATCGCTTTAGCCGATGGCGAAGTTTCAGAAGAAGAAGAACAACTTTTGAACGACCTTTACAGTGCATTGGGGCTTTCCGAAGAAGTTGCCCTCAAGATTATAGACGTGATGTTGATTAAAAACAAAGGTTAAGCAAGAAGAACACCCGAAAAACTTAGGAGTTTTGACTTAAATAGAACTTACGCAACCTAACTTCAGAAACCCGGTTGATTCGGATAATTATCGTTAACAAATGAAAGTTTTTCGTAGAAACCGGGTTTCGACGCGGGTAAATCCTGTTAAAAAACACAAGACTTTTTAATCAAAACTCACAACTCAAAACAGCTTGAAATGCCTTTTACTTACACCCGCACTGTTCGCTTCCAAGATACCGATGCTGCTGGAGTCGTTTACTTTGCCAACGTTTTGGCGGTGTGCCACGAAGCTTACGAGGAATCTCTAGCAGCATCGGGCATCAATCTCAAAGCATTTTTCAGCAATCGGGAGGCAGCTTTGCCCGTAATTCATGCTACTGTAGATTTTTATCGCCCTATGTTTGCGGGCGATCGGCTGACAATTCAACTAACGCCCAAACAAGTTGCTGGCGATGAATTTGAAATTGCCTATCAAGTATTTTCTGGGGAAGTTGCAGGCAAAAGCGCGGCAAAAGCTCTTACTAAGCACGTCTGCATCGATGCAGTGACGCGAACTAGGAAACAGCTATCTGAGAAACTAATCGAGTGGTTGAGGCAATTTGAGGGTTGAAAGTTTTGATAAGTTCAATATTTAAATAATAGCAGGAAATGACAATCAAATTTCTGTTTAGTTTAAAAGTTCTTTTGACTTGTTTATATTAAGTAGTTCCACTTAATTAAACGTAAAATACAGACGAATCAAAAACGAGAAACTCTAAGCATTCTTCCTGATGACCAATAACCAATAACCAATAACCCACAACCAATAACCCACAACCAATAACCAATAACCCACAACCAATAACCAATAACTAATGACTTCTTCTTATGACACATCGCAATTATGCCATCATCGGTACGGGAGCTTTAGGCGGATTCTACGGTGCTAGACTGCAAAAAGCAGGTTTAGAAGTGAATTTTTTGCTGCGGAGCGATTACGAACTCGTCAAAAAACAGGGTTTGGTAATCGAGTCTCCCGAAGGTGACTTCACCCTCCCGCAAGTCCGCGCCTACCACGAGGCGCGCAAAATGCCTCAGTGCGACGTAGTAATTGTAGCGCTGAAGACAACTCAAAATCACTTGTTGCCGAAAATTTTGCCTCTTTTATTAAAGGATAACGGCGTTGTTTTAGTATTGCAAAACGGACTGAATGCCGAACCACAAATAGCTAAAATTGTCGGTGCAGAACGAGTGATTGGCGGGCTGTGTTTTCTGTGTTCTTATAAAGTTAGACCGGGTTACATTTGTCACTTGGATTACGGTACAATCACCCTGGGCGAATACGGTCAAGACTACAAGCCCCTAGGAATTACTGACAGATTGCACGAGATTGCTAAGGATTTTAAACGAGCTAATATTCCTATAGAGATGAGCGAAGATTTGCTGCTTTCACGGTGGAAAAAACTGGTTTGGAATATTCCTTACAACGGGCTATCTGTGATTTTAAATGCGAGAACAGACGAACTGATGGCTAATTCCAATACTTTGACGTTAGTTGAGGAAATCATGGCGGAAGTGATAGCTGCGGCTAAAAGTTGCGATCGGATTATTCCCGATAGTTTTATCTCAGATATGCTGGAACACACTCACAAAATGAAGCCTTACCGCACCAGCATGAAAATCGATTACGATGAATCGCGGCCCCTGGAAGTTGAGGCGATTTTCGGCAATCCGATGCGGGTGGCCCAACAAGCAGGTGTTAAGTTGCCACAAATAGAGGTACTTTACCGAATGTTGAAGTTTGTGGACGCTCAAAGGCAAGAAGCTGAGAGGACGAGAAGGCTGTTAGGCGTGCAGTAATTAGTCAGTTGACTGTTAACTGTTGACTGTTGACTGTTGTCAGAAGTCAGAAGTCAGAAATAAGGATGAAAAATTCTGCCTTCTGCATTGATTGCGCCTAATAATTATTGATATTTGAGTCCAATTTCTTGCAATTGTTCTCGATTGACTTTGCCTTGAGAATTGCGCGGCAATTGTTCGACAACAATCCAATTTTTCGGTCGTTTAAACTTGCTCAACTTATCTTCTATTGCCGCTTGCAGATTTTTGACAGTAACTTCGGAATTAATGGGAACATACATCGCTGTCACGACTTGACCCCAATTTTTGTCTGGCAAGCCAATTACAGCAACATCGGCAACTAAATTTGTAGTCCTAATGGCGGCTTCGACTTGGGCTGGAAATACGTTTTCTCCGCCTGTAATAATTTTGTCGCTGCTGCGTCCGACGATATTTAAGTAGTTATTGCGATCGAAAAATCCTAAATCGTCTAATTGGAAATATTCGCGATCGCCAAAATATTCAGGATAATAACCCAAGGCTAAAGATTTAGCATTCACTGCAATATTTCCTATCTGATTGTAGCACAAAATCTCGCCTTTGGGACTGCGAATTGTTATTTGTGCGTGGGGTAAAACTTGACCGGAACTGTTATTGCCTGCGAGAAAATCTTCGGGTTTGAGTGTAGCAATTTGTGAAGCGGTTTCTGTCATGCCGTAACTGGGCGCTAATTTGATTTGATAGTTTCTAGCTGTTTCCAAAAGTTCCGGCCAAGCGGGTGCACCGCCCAAAAGTACGGTACGAAACCGGGACAGCCAATTAGCTGTATCTGGGTTTTGCAGCAGCCGTTGCAGTTGAGTTGGAACTAAGGAAATGAAAAATTCTTCGGGTTCGATATCGGCTTTTTCGCCTAATTCTAGTGTTTTGAACGGCTGGATTACCAGTTTGCCACCTGTGGTGAACGATCGCACAAATTGCATGAAACCGCTGACGTGGTATAATGGCAAAACGCAGAACGAGTTAATTTTGTCAACTTGAAAATATTGTTGAAAACCTTGGACTGATGCGGTTAGTGTTTCCCAAGTGTGGATGGCAAAACGGATTTTTCCCGATGAACCGCCGGTGGGAATCATAATTGATGGTAATTGGTAATTGGTAATTGGTAATTGGTGAGGGTTTTTATGTGAGTCAGTTGGAGATGCGCTTAATGTGAAATCTTGCACCATTCTCAAGAACAGGCAAGATGCCTGTTCCACAAAAAGTGAATTTGATTGTGGGGGGGGCATCTTGCCCGCCCCTAAAATACTTATTGAGAATGGTGCAAGATGTGAGATTAATTGCATTTTTTTGATATTTTCTAGTGCATTTTGCCCAATAATTAGGTCGGGTTGGACTAAATCAAAGACTTGTTCCCATTCTTGTTTTACCCAGTTGGGATTGCAGAGAAAAATTGGGCATTTGGCGGCGCGGGCGCTGATGAAACTGGCAAGAAATTGCACTGGTTCTGATTCTGCGATGCAAATTTTGGGGGGTGTTTTTTGAGCGGGATTTTTGGTGATTTGTTGAAATTGCCGATCGACAATTCGGGCAAATTCGCCGCTGTCACCACCGACAAGCCAATTATCGGGCAACTCAAAGGGTAGATTCAGACTGTTTAGTGTGATTTTTTTTGCCATAGATGCTTTAACCAGGTGTCTTGATTGTCGTCGAACCAGCTATCAGTACCGAAGCCTAGGGCTCTATTATTTATAGACAATTCTGTTGCTAAATTTAAGGCGGCTTGTCTCCCGATTTTGGTTTCAAATACTGATGAGAAAGCTGCGTCTATATTGTGAGTTTGACAAAATTTTCGGAGTTGGGATGGAGAACCGCAAATCGCAGGTTTAATGACGAAAATTCCCCGCCAACCTTGGCTGTAGCATTCTTGGATGCGATCGAGGTTGGCTGCGGATTCGTCTAGGGCGAGATCCGTTGCATAAATAGCATTCAATTCTACCATTTCCTGAAACTGGGCGATCGGCAGCGGCTGTTCCAAAAATTCAATGTCTGGGAAAAAATCGGGAGTTGCTTTTACTTTGTCGCAAGCTTCCAGCCATGTTTTAGCCTGGGAATAACTGAGTCCTCCGTTGGCATCTAACCGCAAAAATACTGATTTGCGATCGCCCAAATCGTGCATTGATGCAATTAGCTGCTGAAAAATCTTTAATTCTTGTTCAATTTCAGCAACGCCAATTTTCCATTTAAACGTGCGATGTCCCTCCAACCAAAGCATTGGTAAAACCTGCAAAGCTGTTTCACCAGCAGGCAATAAACCGCTGTACTGACTTAAATCTTCGCTTTTCTCCCCCCCTTGGCAAGGGGGGGTTGGGG
>NZ_JADEXD010000246.1 GCF_015207285.1 Tychonema sp. LEGE 07203
GAATAATATCAAATCCGGTAGCATCGGAATGATTCAGATATATATTCTCTCCCTCTGTGTACTCTGTGTACTAATAAGGTTAAATCATTCCGATGTAAGCGGAAACGATATAAAATAACTGAAGAAAATAACGTATAGCGGTTCTCAATCGTGGTGAGGTATGCCCTATGCCCTATGCCCTATGCCCTATGCCCTATCCCGGATAGTACCTCATCTTTCGCTAGAAAGGCTATAATGTTAACCGTCCAATATTCAACCCGCTTTCGTCGGGTTTTGCTTGTGTAAACCTGGTTTCAACCGCCCTGTATTCTAAACTCTTTCAACTTCTATTCTAGAACCTTGCGGTGACTTAAACACTTTAACTTGTGCGGGCAATCTTTCGCCCAATCCTCGAACGTGGGTAATCACTCCAATCAGCCTTTCTCGCTGCCGCAAAGATTCTAAAATTTGAGTGACGCTTTCGAGAGTTTCTGCATCTAAAGTGCCGAATCCTTCATCGAGAAACAAGCTGCCCAACTGAGATCCTTGAGACAGTTTTTCTGACAAAGCTAAAGCCATTGATAGGGAAGCGGCAAAGGTTTCTCCGCCGGAAAGGGTGCGGACTCGTCTAGCTTCGCCGCCGTTCCAATTATCTGTTACCCAATATTCGCCTTCTTGGTTTTTTAGCTGGTAGCGAGTTTCGGTTAATTCTTGCAAAATTACGGTGGCGCTGCCGACTAATTCTGCTTCTAAATGTTCTAAAATGTAGGATTGAAATTCGTTGGATTTCAGATTTTGCGCTAGGGTGTGGTAGGTTTGCTCTTGTTCTGTGAAGTTTGTGATTTGCTGTGACAGTCTTTCGGCTTGTTCGAGGGTTTTGGCTGCTACTTGAATCCACGCTAAAAGCTCGGTGCGGTTGTTGTTGGCTTGTTTGAGGTTTTCTTGGGCGGTTTGTTTTGCCGATCGCACTTGTGCTAAACTATCTTCATCCGCAGTCCGACCTGCGATCGCCTCGGTCAAATCCTTCGCCCGCGTCTCTAGCTGAATTTTTGACTCGCGCACGGAACGAATCGCATTTTCCCACTGCGATTGTTCGTTAACTGTCGTCACCGCTGCTAAAAATGTCTCTTCTGTGAAATCAGCCGCTGTTAATTTGGCTAACCAATCCAGGTTTAGCTGCTGTTTTTCGGCCTGAGTTCGTGCAAAAACTTCTCCAGCTTGTTGCTCTCTTTCTGCTGCTTGAATAGCGCTATTGTGGGCAAGTTGATAAGATTTTTCCGCAACTTTCAACAGATTTGCCAGCTCTTGTTTGTCTGCTGCTAAAGCTTGTGCTAAATTAACATAAGGTTGATATTCGGTAATTTGATAGAGCGCGTTGACGCAACTTTGTAACTGCTGCTGTCGGCGGTCGGATTCGGCGATCGCATCTTGATATTCTTGCTGTTTAGCAGCTTTTGTTGTCGAGGCAAAATTTAATCTTTGTTGAAAATTTTCATATTCCAATGATGCGATTTTGAATTGCTGCTCGGTTTCTCGGTATTGGCGATCGCTCTCTTTAAGCATTGCCAACTCCTGCTGCAACGGCAAGACTTCCCACTGAGTATTCTCCAGAACTTCAGATATTTGCTGCTGCAATTGTGCAATTTTATTCGCCGTCAATTCCAACGTTTTAGCAATTTCCAACTGTTTTTGCTCGCAGACATAAACGGCGCTTTTTGCCTCAGCCACAGCCATTTGAGCAGCTTGAAAAACCTGATTTGCTGCGGCAACTTTCCGGCGCAAACCCGTGACATCTACAATCTTAGAACTCGGCAAAGGAGGCAGCAAATCGCTCTCAGGATGCACGCCCCCGCACACCGGGCAAGTATCGCCAGAATTCAGCGACATTCTGACAGCAGCAACACTCTCCAAACGCGCCGCTTCGGCATTAGCAGTTTCTGCTGCTTCTAACTCGCCGCCGCACTCTTTGAGCCGGATTTCTGCGGATGCTAAATTAGTGGCAACCTCCGCGCAATTCTGTTCAGCAATTTCTTTATCTGCGAGAGATTTATGCAACAGTTCCTGCTGGGTTTTTTCCTGCTGGGTAATGAGCTGAAGTTCCACCAATAAGGGTGCAATTTGCTGCAACTTCTCTAAACGCTTGCCTCCCGGCGAATACTGTTCGAGCAGTACCGCTGTTTTAGTAAGTTGAAAACCAGCACTCTGAATTTTAGTATTAGTAGCTTGCAATTCTTTATCTGCTGCTTGGAAAAAGCGGAGTTTTTCCTGTTGTCTTTTTTGGGCGATCGCAACTTCTTTCTCTAACCGATCGCGCTGTTCTTCATATACTTTAGCAGCAGTTAGAGCATCTTCGCGAGCCTTGATTTGTGGCGCTAGCGCCTCTGATTTGGCTTTAGCCGCGTCAAGTTTCTGCTGCTCTGCTGCCAGCTCGCTGAAAGCTTCGATCGATTGCTCCCGCGCCGAGATAGCGGCTTTTTCGGCAGTTTCGTGCTGACTGCGAGCCGATCGCACTAAAGCCCAATCTCCCTGTAAATGATTGGCAGCTTGCGCTCTTTCCAAACGCCGTGCTAAAATTTCAATATCTGCAGAACTAGCATTTAATTGAGCCAATTCTTGTTGCAGCTTTTGCAGGCGAGCGATTTGTGAAAATAGCTGTTCCTCTTCATCTAGAGCCTTTTGAGCTTTCACAACTGCCAGATCGAAATCGGGTAACTGCTGCTCTAAAATCCCGAGTTGCGATCGCTTCCGGGCCACCTCATCCGCCGCCGGCGCGCTCAACTCAGCTAACTGCCTTTCCACCATTTCCCGTTCCTGTTTCAGCAACTTTGCGAGCTCGTTTGCTTCCTTCCGCATCTTCTCAAAAATCTCAAATCCCGCTAGCTGCCGCAAAATTTCCCGGCGCTTAGAAGTATCCCCTTTAATAAACTCGTCAAACTTTCCTTGAGGCAGAATAATTGCTCGCGTAAAAGTATCAAAATCCATTCCTAAAATTTGTTCGATCGTATTTTGCACTGCAACAATACTCGTTCCCAAAGTTTCCCACTCGCCGTTTTGCCAGCAGTCCAAAATCACCTTGTTTTCAGGAGTTTTTGGACGAAAACGCCATGTCCGCGTCACCCGGTACTGTGCCGAACCCACAGCAAAATGCAACTGCACCTTTAAATTTTTGCTGCCTTGACTTGCCAAATCGCTTACTTGTTTGCCGCTGCGAGTTGTCGTGCCAAAAAGCGCGTAAGTCATCGCATCTAGCAGCGAAGATTTGCCCGCACCCGTAACACCAGTAATTGCAAACAAATCGAGTTGAGAAAAATCTAAACGCTGTTCCCGGCGGAAGCTAGTAAATCCTTCAAGTGAAAGTTCTAGTGGACGCATAAATGATTTTAAATTTGAGATTTTGGATTTTAAATTGTGGAATTTTTACAATGATGTTTTTCCGAGTGCTATGGCACTTATCAACTTTGTTCGGCAGATCGGGACTAATGGCAAAGAATTACCAATTACCAATTACCAATTTAATTATTAGCTGTTTCCTTAAACTTATTGTACAAATCCTGAAATCCCTCCAGTACAGCGGGTTGCGGTGTCCTTCCCAAGCGGTTTTGATAATAGTTGCAAAATTCGGCCGCCGGATCGAAGTTGTTGGGATCGATATTAGTGATTTCCGTGGCTTCTAGCGGTGCATCTCGATAGCGCGGTTCGATCGACACCGCTTGAGAACAGATTTGCCGCACGCGATCGGCTAATCCGATTTGCGGGCTGTCGAGATCGACAATTACCTTCAAGAAACCTGGATGATATTGATGAGCTTCTAAAACAGCATCAAGATTGTCGTTATCACATTTAAGCACTTTTAACGGTTTGTTGCAAGCCACAGGTTTAAATTCTACTTTTGCCTGACTTCCCGGCTCAACTTCTATCAAACAAAATCCTTTTTCCTGTTCGGCTTCTCCGAAATCTAACTGAATTAAAGAACCGGAATAATAAGCGGGGGAATTCTTAGCAATTCGTTGGTGAATGTGGATGTGTCCGAGGGCGACATACTGAGCTTCCGGCGGCAGAGTTTGCGACGGGTGCAGGTATTTTTCTTGCGTGTAATAAGCGACTTCGGATTTAGCTAATCGAGCGCCGTCAATGCTCATGTGTGCCATCAGCATATTCACAGTATTGTCTCGAAAATCCCTGGTTAAATTTTGCAGTAAATCTGTTACAATTTCGCGGTAATTTTGGCGGCGGTTGGCATCACCGGAGTGCCAGAGAGAATTAGCATCTAACAGTCTTTGTTCGGAAGCAAAAGGCATTGCTCCCACGCAGAGTTTACCGCTTTTTGTATTGAGAGTAATGCTGCCGCCGTCTGCGGAACGCTTGGGTTTGCCTAGGGCGCGAACGCCGGCGAGGGAAAGCAGTTGGGCGATGCTGTCGATGCGGGATGCGGAATCGTGATTGCCGGCGATCGCAATTGCGGGAATTCCGGCAGCTTGGAGCTCGCAGAAAAAGTGATAGGCAATGCGCTCAGCGTAGGCTGGAGGGTTGGGAACGTCAAAAATGTCGCCGGCGACGAGGACGGCATCGACATCGAGTTCTTTGGCTTGTTTCAACATCTGTTCGAGGGCGATCGCAATTTCAGAAGTGCGATCGATCCCTCGAAAACGCCGCCCCAAATGCCAGTCAGCAGTATGAATTATTCGCATAGTAAGTTCGGCAGTTGACAGTTGACAGTTGACAGTTGACAGAAGGAAGAAGACTTAGATAGTAAACTTGATCGCGAGCCATATTTTACGCTTAATTAGATGAATTGATTGATAGTGGATTGACCTCTAAGTGTACAATTTAATTTCAGACTAGATGTATTCTATAACTTATAATCAGTCCGACGGGCGGTTAACTCGAATCAGCATACCTCTCAAAGTTTCCAGATTAGAAATAGCCTCATTAATCCGCGCCGCCAGCCGCTCTCTATTTGAATCATCTTTACAAACAATGATACCAGCATGGTCTGGTTGTAATGCGTGCAGCTTGATAAAATGACGGCGATTGAGCGTTAAAATAGCGCGATCGATACTCAAAGCAAAAGCTAATACCTCTTCATCAGGAATTTTTTGATTAGCATTTCCTGCTTCCTGTACTGTCAGGACATCGTGACCTAAAGTTTTTAGAAATTCCACAACTCGCCTTGGGTATTGTTCATCTGCATAAAAACTTGCCACTTTTTAATCATCCTCATTTTCTTGAATTGCTGTTTCAATCTCGTCAGGATATGCCTCAGCATAAGCCCAAGCATTTGCCAAGTCAGCGGCACGCAAAGTCGGATAATCTTCTAACAGTTCAGATTCAGAAATACCTAAACGGCGAGCATTTACCAGCACCCAAACAGGAATGCGCGTTTGTCTGATACAAGCATCGCCGCCGCACACTCCAGGAGTCTTTTGAATGCCCGCCCAAAAGTTGGTTAAACTTTGGGCTAAAAATTGTATAGCTTGAGTCTTTTCCTCTGGACTTAACGCCAGGAGTTGGGGTTGCAATTCTTTCAGTGTCATGTTCGCAGTTATTGAGTTCATAAATATTAGCTTGTTTTAGCATACAAGTATTCTAGCAGTGACTAATACGATTTTGCTAAAGATGTGCTACAGATGAAGTCTTAGCCCCCCCGAAATCGCGGGGGGGTTGGGGGGGGTAATATCTAGCGCTACTTTATTTCATTGGTATAANNC
>NZ_JADEXD010000032.1 GCF_015207285.1 Tychonema sp. LEGE 07203
AACCCCCCCTTGCTAATGGGGGGCGAGGGGGGGTTGCGGTTAATTTTTCTGGCGGCGACATACCCCGCAGTCGCTGCGATAATACTTGCTAGCAGGTAAAAACGAGAGGTTGGGTCGATCGGCGAAATGACCGCACCCACAACCGCAGCACCGAGTAAAATTAGTAAAGGCGGATTCCAAAGTCGTTCTTCCCGCTGAATGTTTCCCCAAGTCAAGCCTCCCAACAAAGCAATTATCGCCGTTACTATCCACAGCCGCCAGTAAGAATCGCGGGGAAATCTGCCGGCAAAAAATAGCGGCAAGTTGGCTTCTAATACCCGCCATTGAGCTTTTGTAGTTGCCCAAACGATAATTCCTTTAACAGTTTGGAAGGCGACAACCGCACAAACTACTGTCAGAATGCAGTTGTACCAGGTGCTGAATAAGTTTTTGCGCGCCCAATTCCAAGGCGTGGGCGATTCGGTAGGTGGGGGCGGTAGTACGGGGGTTGTTTCCATAGATTATGAGTTGTTATTTGTTAATTCCTAATTGCACTTGCTAAAATCCCCAAGATTTTATTGACATTGTTGAGAAAATACTCGGTAGTATCAATTTCTACTGATGTTCCTTCTAGCTTAATAAATTTCCATACTGTTCCTGTGGTCACAGTCCCCAGAATTACTTTTATTTCCTGCCCTTCATGCTGGTTAAATATTTGAGCAGCTAACATTTCTGCGACGCACTGTCCCAATCCAGAGCTTATATTTTCCTTTTTAGCTTCTACAATTGCGATTACTGGAGATTTCACAATTAGCAATTCTGGAGAACTGGTAATTAGAAAATAGCAAATTCCATTTAAACCTCTTTCGGGACTAACATTAAAGTCTATGCCGGAAAACAAACCTATCTGTTCTTGTAATTGTGTTCTCAATTCTAATAAAACTGGTGCCACAATCATTTCCGAACGCGATTTTTCTGTATTGCTGCCAACAGCTACCGGCAGATATCGCCGCAAATTTTCTGTTAGTAATGGGCTGCATTCTAATTCGGGTTCTCCTGCAAATAAATCAGCGGTTTCAGAATAACTTAATTCAAATGTTTTTAAAACGCTGTTTAAGCTGAAGTCACTGTAAGCCATTTCATTTTTCCTTGGCTGAGTGTATTTTTTTGAGTATTAAATTTTTACCTTTCCTTGAGTTGTACCGTGCTATTGTACCAATTCATGAACAGAGAAACTATTAAACTAATTGTTAGGTATGTTACCATGATAATTATCATTGCTTCGATCGCCCGACCGGTCTGATTCAACGTCGGAGAACCCACCACAAAGTAAACGTCGGGATAAGCCACGGCCACCGCTAAACTCGAATTCTTAGCTAAATTCAGATACTGACTGGTTAAAGGCGGCACAATCACCCGCAAAGCTTGGGGCAAAATTACCCTCCGCATCGCGGTTCCAGACTTCAGTCCCAAAGATTTTGCCGCTTCCCACTGGCCTCGCGATACTGACTGAATTCCGGCGCGGACAATTTCTGCAATGTAACTGCCAGTATACAAGCTGAGTCCTGTTACTAAGGCTGCAAATTCGGGAGTTAATTTTAATCCTCCTTGGAGTTGCAATGCTGGTGTCAGGCGGGGGAAATCTAGGCGCAAAGGCAGATTTTTGGTGATAATTAAAGCTACGATCGCACTTAGGACGATCGCACCAGCCGCCCAAAACAACTGTCTTCCCGGCTTAGCTTCTTCCAACATCACCCGCGCCCGCCACATCCACAGCCCAGCGGCAGCCAAAACTCCCACCGTTAGCAAAATCAACCAAACTTCAAAACCGGGCAAAGCCACAGGCCAAGGTACAGCAATACCGCGATTTGTCAAGTAAATCGGCCCCCTCATCTGCTGGTTGTCTTCCAGTTTTGGCAGGGAAATGAAAACTGCAAAATACCAGAAAAATAATTGCAGCAATAACGGCGTATTCCTCAAAATCTCCACATACAAACCAGCCAGAGTTCGCAGCAACCAATTGTCGGAAAGGCGCGCAACTCCTACTGTCAAGCCCGCAACTGTTGCCAAAACAATACCGATACCCATTACCCGGAGCGAGTTGATCAAACCGACAAAATAAGCTTGTCTGTAAGTGTTTTCGGGACTGTAGGGGATGACGCTTTCGCCGATATCAAAAGATGCTTGGGAATTGAGAAAGTCAAATCCAAATGCAATCCCTAATTGCGCGTAATTGGCACTGAGATTGTCCCAGAGAATCGCGATGACAGCGATTACTAAAATTAGGGCGATCGCCTGTACGGCAATTTTCCAGAAGCGATCGTCCCGCAGCAGTTTTGATATATCTTTAAATTCGGGCAATTTCTGCGATTTGCCCGGTTGAGGTTCTGGGTTCATAACTTAAATTATATTTGATAAATCTGCTGGCAAATCCAGGCGAGATTGAGCTTTGGTGCGTGATATCGTTTCCGGTTCATCGGAATGATTTAACCTTACTAGGGCGCAGAGAACGCAGAGGGAGAGAATACAGAGATGAATACAGGACGATGCTACCGGATTTGATATGACTTGATAGTTACTCGAAAGGCGATCGGGATTTTTCAAGTCACGCACTCTACATAGCTTTGGTGCGTGACTAAAATATCTTGTTGGTTAACAGTTAACAGTCAACGGTCAACAGTTAACAGTCAACAGTTAACAAAAATTAGCGGAACGGTGGCGAGTAAAGCAAACCGCCATCTTTCCAAAGTCTGTTTTGACCCCGTTCTAACTTAAGTGTACTTTTCGGGCCGAGGTTGCGATCGTACATTTCGCCGTAATTACCCACTTTTTTAACAACGCGGGCGGCGAAATCGTTCGAGAGTCCCAAACCTTGACCTAAATCTCCTTCTGTTCCTAGCAAACGTTTGACGTTCGGATCTGTAGTGCTTGCCGCAGTTTGGTCTACATTTGCTGAATTAATTCCCAAATCTTCAGCTTCAATCGTCGCAAAAATAATCCATCTCACCGCGTCAGACCATTTAGGATCGCCGCTTTTTACCGCTGGGGCTAAAGGTTCTTTTGACATCACTACCGGCAAAATTAGATTGTTCTCGGAATTCGGTAGGGTTGTGCGCTTTGACACGAGTTGCGATCGATCGGCAGTAATGCCTTGACAGCGACCTTCTTGATACGTCGCAAAGGTAGTATTCACATCTTCAAACACTACGGGAGTGTATTTGACTCCTAATTTTCGCATTTGGTCGGACAAATTTTGTTCGGTGCTCGTACCTGTCTGCACGCAGATAGATTTGCCGGCAAAATCTTTTAAAGTTTTGATGCCGCTGTCTTTTTTGACCATGATGCCTTGAGAGTCATAAAAGATCACTGGGGCAAATTCCAGTCCGGTAGTGCTGTCGCGACTCGCTGTGTAGGTGGTATTGCGGCTGAGAATGTCGATTTCTCCGGCCTGCAAAACTGTAAATCGATCTTTGGCGTTGAGCTTTCGATATTCTACTTTTTCTGGATCGTCAAATATTGCCGCCGCGACAGCCCTGCACACATCCACATCCATTCCCGAATATTTGCCTTTTTCGTCTACAAAGCTAAAACCCGGCAGTTCCCCGCTGACACCACATATCAGTTTGCCGCGGCTGACAATTGTATCTATCCGGCTAGAACCTTGTTGCGATTTGCCTTCAGCCGTATTTGTACCTGTATTTTGTACGATTTGTGCCGATCGATCCCTACAAGATGCCAACGGTGCCACAAATAACACGCTTGCTAGCAGCAGAAATCCCCATTTACGCATAGATTTTAGTAGAA
Organism: Tychonema sp. LEGE 07203; assembly: GCF_015207285.1. GTDB lineage: Bacteria > Cyanobacteriota > Cyanobacteriia > Cyanobacteriales > Microcoleaceae > Microcoleus. The sequence continues at coordinate 3,784 of NZ_JADEXD010000032.1, forward strand.
CGCTTTCCTGACGATCCTACCTTGTCGCTGTCGAGAACTGTTGCGATCGCCCCTGTACAACATCCGGCTGCTTCAAGTCAGCCGTTCTGCCGCGCGACAGGACACCCAAACCCGCCTGTATTTTTTGGGCTCGCCGCCAGCGCGATCCCTTCCCTACAATATTTATCCAATTTTGATTGAATCGGCTCAAAACCGCTCAGGGGCCAAACGCTGTTCAGCTAAATCGCGAATTAGCGACAGCCGAGACTCGATGTACTCGTTCAACAAATCTGTTTCGTTGCCATTGAGCGCAGAGTTGGCCTTCAACTGCTTCAGCAGCCACTGTACCAAGGTGGCATCGTCTAAATTGACTAACAGATTGGCTTGGGTGGTCTCAATTAATGACCAGAGTTGACGTAACATGACTGGAGTCATAAAACCTCCTGGAGCGTAAATACGCAGTTAATGGGCTGGGCGAAATGCTGGTCTTAGTCTTTCAAGCCGATATACGAAAATCACCCTGCGATCGATCGGCTTAATGATTATTTTATATTTCACCACAATAACTCAATCTAGGAGTGTCAATAGCTACAACACACAAGATGTTATAAGAGTTCCCAATCTCGTCACATAGAGATAAATATCTTGATAAAAAGTTAACAATCTTTACAAACTTTTAAATTCCTGGCTCAGCCACCAACTTTTGAACCCCCGCCAGAATTATTTCCAATTCAGCGATGATTTTCGCCGCTGCCTCCAAATCCTTTGATTGTGCCAGACGTTCAAGCTCAGCAGCCAGATCGGGCATTAGCCGCACCGCCGCCGTAGCGCTGACACCTTTAATTTGATGCGCCCTGCGGGCCAGCGTCTCCACATCTCCCGCAGAAATCGCCCCCTTAGCCTCTTCTAAATAAGTGCCAGTATCCGCCACAAAAGCTTGCAAAATTTCCCGCTCAAAATCTAAATCAGCGCCCGCAATTTCGTGCAAGCGCGCCATATCGACGGCAGATTCTAGATCCGGCGCAGAGTTTTGGAGTTCCTCGCCCTGAAACTTGGGACTTTCAATTTTTAACTTTACCGACCAATTTTCTAGTACAGATTTTAAGTTGTCGATCGAAATAGGCTTGCTAATATAATCGTCCATGCCCGCCGCCAGACACTTTTCTCGATCGCCCTTCAAAGCATTTGCCGTCATCGCCACCACCACCGTATGAAGCTGTGGATTCATCGAACCAGCAGCACCTGCGGCTTCCAGGCGGCGCAATTCCCGCGTCGCTTCGTAACCGTCCAAAACCGGCATCTGACAGTCCATCAACACAATGTCATACTTTTTGATAGCCAGCATAGATAGCGCCTCAGCACCGTTATTCGCCACATCCGCAGCGCATCCCAAAACTTTGAGTTGATTCAAACCAACTTTTTGATTTATCGGAGTATCTTCAACTAACAAAATCTTTAAGTTGGCTAACTTCTGGTTGTCAATAACAGAGGCTTGATTTTGCGGGGGATTTGCCAGCGACAGATCGATTGCAGCACCGGGGGCGATCGCATTCACCAAGCAATCAAACAACCGGTGAGCTTTCACAGGTTTAGTTAAATAGCCGCTAAAACCGATATCTACCAAACGTTTCGCCTCCGATATCTGAGTAATGGAAGTCAGCACCACCCAATGCGTCTGCTGCATAGCCTGCTCAGCAATCATCAAGCGTTCCAGACTTCCCGCCACCATTTCCGGTAACTGAATATCAACCAAAACAATATCGTAAGGACAATTAACGCTGACAGCTTTGTACAGAGATGCGATCGCCATCCAACCGTTCTCAACTTCATCAACTTCCATTCCCCACAAAACAGCCATTTTCAGCAGCACTTTTCGCAATGTCGGCTTATCGCTAGCAACTAACATTTTTCGCCCCGCCAGCACCGTTTCCAAATTCACTTGGCACGCTGTCCCCGCAGCAGTTAAATTTTCCTTAACAGCCGGCACAGTAAACCAAAAACTTGAGCCTTTGCCAAACGTGCTTTCCACGCCTATTTGACCTCCGAGCAACTCCACCAACTGCTTAGAAATAGCCAGACCCAAACCTGTACCGCCGTATTTTCTCGTCGTAGAAGCATCAACTTGAGTAAAAGATTGAAACAGCTTTTTTTGGTCTTCTTTCGTAATTCCAATTCCTGTATCTGTGACTTTAAACAGCAGGAACAGCGAGCGATTGCTTCCGAGTTTTGACGGTTGGAGCTGATCTAAAACTTTCCGCTCGCTGGCTGCCACCAACCCCGGAGGCCTGCCAGTAGAAACCTCAATTACGACTTCTCCTGCTTCGGTGAACTTGATCGCATTGTTGATTAAGTTAGTGAGAATTTGCCGCAACCTCGCTGCGTCGCCTCTAATTTGCAGCGGCACGTCGCTGTCAATCAGCGCCACCAATTCTATACCTTTTTCTTGGGCGGGAGTTGCCAACAAATCCAGCACTTCATCCAGACAGATACTGAGGTCAAATTCGATCGTTTCCAAGCGCATTTCTCCTGCTTCCAGTTTGGAAAGGTCGAGAATATCATTAATGATCGACAGCAAATTTTGGCTGCTGAGTTTCAGCGTTTGCACAAAGTCTAGCTGTTCGGGAGTGAGATTTGTTTTCAGCAGCAAATCAGTCATCCCCATCACTCCATTCATCGGAGTGCGGATTTCGTGACTCATATTTGCTAAAAATAGCGACTTCATTCGAGACGCTTCCAGGGCTGCTTCTCGGGCCTGCTGCGCTTGTTCAAAAAGAGTAGATTGCTGAATGGCGATCGCCAACTGCACGCTCAACCTTCCCAGCAAATCCACCTCAGAATCAGTCCAAGCGCGCGGGCCCCTGCACTGGTGAGCAACCAGCAAGCCCCACAATCGATTTTGACGCTTGTCCAAACTCCCGACAGGCAATTCTATTAACGGAGTTTCCGGCGAATTTTCCGATCTCGGTTCCTGATTTTCATCGCCGATAAAAATTGGTACAACTAAATTAGCCCTTACCTGCACACTTGCCAAAAAATCTCGGTGGGAGTCGCTCAAATTTGCCGTATAAATATCGGATATTGCTTGAATTTTTCCAGCGCGGTACAGCGATACATAACTTTCTCCAAAAAACGCTTCTTGAAGTTTTCTGTCCAGCAGCGGCATCCAATCATATCCTACAGATTCCACAACTACAATCGCTGTTTGCTCCGAATCAAAACGATAAATTACCGTGCGGTCAGTTTCCAGCAACTGCCGCACTTCTTCTACGGCCGTGCTCAGAGTTTGAGTGAGGTTGAGAGACTGGCGGACTCGCTGGGCGATCGCCGAAACCAGCCGTTCTCGTTCTGCTTGTTCCCGCAGCATTCTCTCAGCCTGCTTGCGTTCGGTGACATCGCGAATTACCGCAGCAAAGCACAGCGGTTCGCTGGTTTGAGGGTGTTTTACCAAAAAAGCATTCATCACCACATCAATGGGTTTTCCGCTGAGCAAGTGGTGCATTTGACCTTCTCCTTGCCACTGACCCTGACTGATAATTATTGGCAAAATCTCTTGACTAAATTCCTGTTTTAAATTTTGACCGATATAATCCCATATTTCTGTATCAAGCACTTCCGAAACATTCTCTAAACCCACCATTTTTCGTCCGGCTTCGTTGACAAACAGCGTTTGACCTTCGAGAGTAGCCATACTGATAAAATCGCTGCTATTTTCAATCAGCGATACAAATTTTTGCCGTTCTTCTTCTCCTTTTTTGCGTTCGGTAATGTCGCGCTTGACGCAGACGTGACAAATTACATCGCCGCTGTTGTTAATCACAGAGGATGCCGCCACGTCGATCGCCAGCTTGCGACCTTTTTTGGTACAGTTAGTAATTTCGCCCCGAAAAGTTCCTGTTTTCGCTAAACTTTTGGCAATTGCCGAAAAGTGTTCCCCCGGCACCAGGGGTGGCGCTTCTGCTTCTAATTCTGCGTCTGTGTATTCTAGCAGCGATTTGTGGGCGCGATTTTGTTCGAGAAAAAACCCGTCAGCATCGATAATGACGATCGCATCGTTGGAGTTTAAAAATATTTCTCGGTAAAGTTTTAGTTTGTCCTCAGCTCGCTTGCGTTCGGTGATATCTCTTTTGACGCTGACGTAACAAACCACATCCCCAGCATCGCCCCGAACCGCAAAAGCCGAAACTTCCGCCTCAACAACTCCAGCTTGCAAAGCCTTAACACAGGTTATTTCGCCTCGATAACTCCCTGTTTCGCCCAAGCTTTGCAGCACCGAGGCAAATGCCTTTTCTCCCATGTGAGTTGCAGGGGTTTTTCCCCACAATTTCGATGAACTGTAACCCAGCAAAGCCGTGTGAGATTGATTTGTTTCTAAATAATAGCCTTGGGGATCTAAAATGGCGATCGCATCGTTAGACTTTAAAAATATTTCTTGATAAAGTTGCAGTTTTAATTCCGCTTGTTTGCGATCGCTAATATCCGTGAACAAGCCGTAGTAAACAATCTCCCCCGAGGCTTGCATTTCCGGCTGTGCATCTCCTTGCACCCATTTCAGTTTTCCCGACAAAGTGACAATTCTGCCTTCCCACCGCCAAGGCTGCAAACTTTCAGCAGAAAGCCTCACCGAATTGACAAAATCATCTCTATCTTCGGGATGAATCATGTCAACAATGACATTAATCTCCTGCTGAGCTTCCTCTGGCTCTATTTCATACAATTCTCGACAGCCGGCGCTGACAAAGGAGAACACCATCGAACCGTCTGGATGCAAGTCAACTTGATATACAGTACCCGGTACGCTAGCAGTAATTTTTTGCAATTGGGTTTGGCTTTGATTCCTGGCTGCATCTGCTGCGGAGTATTCTGCAATTTCCCGCGAAATACCCAAAACCGCAAATATATTGCCCCCGGCATCGCACAGCGGCAGTTTTTGCGTGTCAAAGACGTGCTGTTTGCCGCCTGCAAAGGCGATTTGCTGGTAGGGATTGCGAACCGTCTCCCCGGCGAGCGCAGCTCGATCGTCCTCGCGGATGCCCCTAACCCGGCTGTGGCGATCGCCAAATACTGATGTTTCTAAAAAACCTAATTCAATGTCATCTTTGCCGAGAATTTCATCAACATTTTTTTCTAAATATTTCGCAAAACTTTGATTGACAAAAATATATCTAAAATTTCGATCCTTTGCATAAACCATGTCCGGCGTAACGTCCATCAAAGCCCGCATTAGCAGTTCTTGATTTTCCGAATTGAAAGCAAAAATATTTTTACTTTTGCTCTTGAAATCTGGAGTTTCAGCTGCTAATTTAATTAATGATTTAGCACAGATTTGAGCTACAGTCTGGAGCAAACAAAGGTGTTCAAAATCAAAAGCACTGGCCTGCTCTGCACCGATAAAAAATACTCCCAACAATTCTTGACTTTCATCCGGGTGTGCCGGTGCCATCAACACCGACTCAAACTGAGCAATTGGTGGCAAAGCAATGTTGTGCGCCCAGTCCCGATTTCCCGCCAGCCATTCAGCGCCGGCAGCTTGCAACCTTGCTTTAATTTGGGCTTTGGTGCGAGCAGCTAAGGGGTGTGGCGGTTGTTCGAGGTACAGCTTCTGGTCCGGTAGCGTCAAAAGTGCGTTAGCGAAGCGATCCGAAGGAAAGCCCTGGAAGAGGATCGTCTCAGCAGGCATCAGGCGATTGATGTGTTCGATACACGCAGACCAAATTTCATCAACAGTCGCAGCAAGTTGTAATTTCAGACTAAGTTCGTTGAGAACTTGCAGTTCCAAAGTACGCTGGCGGACTTTTGCCTTGAGGCTGGCGGCTAGGATTTGCATAGAGCTCACCATACTGGTTTCCTTATATTATAATTATTAACTTTCAAACTTTTTTAAACAATTATTGTAAAATAAATCCGGAGCAAAGACAACTTTTTTATATTTATCTTAACTTCAAGCGCTCAAAAAAACAAAAGTGCGATCGGGAGCAAAGCGACACTGCTCAATGCCAGCTCTCGCTCCCGCTGCGACACTTATTAACATCCTCCGAATCAATCGAAAATCGATTGACGGCGAAACTAACCCATTAAAATCACGTTATCAATGACGTGGATCACGCCGTTGTCAGCTTCGATATCGGCCGAGACAACAGTAGCATTTTTCACTTCAAAACCGTCCGAGCAATCAATCTTAATCGGCGAACCTTCCAAGGAAGTAACAAAACCGAGTTTTGCCAAATCAGCCTTCATAAACTTGCCAGAGACGACGTGAAACATCAAAATCCTGCTCAATTGGGGCACGTTCTGCACTAGGGTAGTAATGGTTCCCGGTGGCAATTTCGCAAAAGCATCGTCAGTTGGCGCAAAGACGGTAAAAGGGCCCGGACTTTTGAGTGCGTCCACTAAATTAGCCACTTGCACCGCCGTTACAAGGGTTTGGAAGGAACCTGCACCTACGGCAATATCAACGATATCAGGCATTGTGTGTTACCTCATCTGGCAAAAAAAAGTTCTATTAAGTATCGTAAACTGATTTGGTTGCTGGTTATTGGTTATTTGTACAATTCTGCTGGCGTACCCGCCGCCAAAACCTTTGTTCCTAAATCTGCTATTGGTGAGTTGATATTCTCTCCTTTGTGAATGCTAAAACTGCCGTACAAAATTGAAATTTCAAAAATATCTGTAGTAATCACCGCAGGCTTGCGGTGTTCCGGCTCGCCCAAAGAAATTCCGAAAAATTCAGCTTCCAGTTCGCCAACTGCCTCTTCATCCTGTACAGTCCAACTGATATCGCGACAGTCTTTGAATGCCAGGATATAAGGCAATCTTTCTTCGGGATTGTAGACGCATTCAATTAATACTTCGTTGCCCCATAAAGATACTTTGACTTCTGTGATTAAAGATGTAAAGCCACCCAATCCAAGCAAGTTATAGTCATCCTTCCAATCACTCATTTAATTTTTCTCCCGTATTGTGAGTACCTGGAATTAAATTACCAAATTCGTCTCTCGTTCGCAATAAATCACCATCTCTATCGAGACGCAAACCTTTGTTGATATTTATTCCATCCGATCCATATTTCGGTGCAGGCGTTCTAATCACTTCACCGTTAGGACGGATCGTTACTGTTGACTTATCAAAAAATTTATATGCAACATAACCATCTCTAGTAGTTCTAATTTCTGCACCCAGTCCGCGCAAAAAGTCATCGACTTCTTGACGAGTCATCCCGCTTAAGTCTCCAAACTCAGATGCAATTCCATTTCCTCCCACTCCCTGACTCGGCACGCAAGTCTCGTCATCAACCATTGCTTCTTAGAGTTTAGCACAGTTGGAAGAAGTCATTTGTTATTGGTTGTTGGTTATTGGTTGTTGGTTATTGGTTGTTGGTTGTTGGTTGTTGGTTGTTGGTTGTTGGTTATTTGTTGTTGGTTGTTGGTTATTTGTTGTTGGTTGTTGGTTGTTGGTTGTTGGTTGTTGGTTGTTGGTTGTTTGTGACAACTGACAACTGACAACTGGCAACTGCTTTCCGTACAGCGCCATCAGTCCGATGGAAGATGGAAGATGGAAGATGGAAGAATTATTCCTTAAACTCGCAATTTTTAATTTTCAATTCTCAATTACCAATTACCCAAAAGATAGGGGACGCAGTGCGCCCCCTATTAATCAACTAACTAAAGTGGTAAAGAATTATTGACCGCCGATTTGCACTTTCACTACGCGGTTTTTTTCTGCTTCCGCTTTGGGCAAATTCAGGTGCAATACCCCGTTTTTGTACTCAGCTTCTACGCTGTCATTTTGAATGCGAGTCGGTAGGGGAATCACGCGGCGGAAAGAGCCGTAGCGGAACTCTGAGCGAGTTATGCCTTTTTCTTCAGTCTTGGTTTGCGCTCGCCTTTCGCCGCTAATTGCAACAGCTTCTGCGGTTACTTGTACGTCCAAATCCTGAGCTTCCATGCCCGGAACTTCTAACTTAAGGTGGATGGTTTCTGGAGTTTCATCGATTTCGGCGGGGGGGACGAAAGCCACACCGTTAGATGCGCGATCGGTCGCTGGTGTCAAGCTATCAAACAACCGATTCATTTCTCGCTGCAAGGAGTCCATTTCTCGCAAAGGTTCCCAACGAATAAGTGCCATAATTGATACCTCGAATCTCTTGATTTTTAGAGGTTGAGCAACACTTGACTCAACCTGTATTTAATATATTCCAGCTTCCGAAACTGGGGGATTCGGTTTTCCGCAAAAAGGCCGATCGCATTTCCGAACATGGGCGATCGTACTGCTAAATCATTACAGGCACAGGTATCCGAGGGAGCCACAGCTAAACAATGTTAAATTTGAGATTGCATCGATAAGTTCCATCCTTAAATCTCAAATTTAAAGTCTCCTGTTTCTCAAGTCGGTCAACCCCACCGCGAATGCTGATAAGCTGCGTAGGTATCAAACAAAGCACCCACCAAACCAAAAGCTAGACCGATGACCAAAAAACCCTGGAGGGGACAGCCGCTGCCGAAAGTAGCTAAGAACTGCAAAATCAGGTCTTCTCCAGCATGACCGACTCCTTGGAGGGCAGGGACGAGGCCGATCAGCGCACAGCCAGTCAATCCCGCGCCGATTAACAATAAGGGAGCGATGAAGCTCAACAGGCTCGTTAGCAGTAAAGAGCGAAGAAAATTAGGAAAAATGCTCATAAGAGTCAGTAAATTCAGCTAAACTGCCGAAAGGTGCAAGCAAACAAAACTTGTCCTTTTCTACGATAGGCAGCGATCGCCCTCCTCCGCCAATTCTGTCAAAAATCTTAAACCTAGTAGAAGAAACTTGTTTAAGATTTGTAGATAGATTTCATTTTTAGCAGTTGTTCTACAGTCGAGATCCCTTGAGCACAACTACACAGTCGAGCCTCCGTTTGTGGAGTCAGCGCTTGTTTGCAGCAATTTTATTGGGCGGCCAAGTCATGCTGCACCTGCTGACGCGCAAAATTAACCGCCGCAATACCCTCGACCAAATGGCAGCAGTTGGCCCGGAATCGCTGCTGATTGCTTTGCTGACTGCGGGTTTTGTCGGCATGGTGTTTACTATTCAGGTGGCGAGGGAGTTTATTAACCTCGGTGCCGGCAATGTGGTGGGCGGGGTTTTGGCTTTGTCTTTGACTCGCGAACTCGGCCCGGTATTAACAGCGGTAATCGTCACGGGACGGGTAGGTTCGGCTTTTGCGGCGGAAATCGGCACGATGCAGGTTACAGAGCAGATAGATGCCCTGCTGATGCTCAGAACAGACCCGATCGACTATTTAGTAATTCCCCGCGTCCTAGCTTGCTGCCTGATGCTGCCAATTCTGACCGTATTGTCCCTCGTCACGGGCATCATCGGCGGGCTGCTGATTGCGACGACAATGTACGGCATTTCTCAAACCGTGTTTTTAGAGTCAGTCCGCAATTTCCTGACTCTGTGGGACATTTGCAGCGCGGCGATCAAGGCTTTTGTGTTCGGGGCTTTGATTGCTGTAATCGGTACTAGCTGGGGCTTGACCACCACCGGCGGCGCAAAAGGTGTCGGCCAATCGACTACCACGGCGGTGGTGACGGCTTTGCTGGCTATTTTTGTGGTTAACTTTCTGATGACTTGGATCATGTTTCAGGGGACTGGCTCTAGCGTACTCAAAGGGCTCTAAGCTAGGAAACAGTAAAATATGAAGTATTGACAAAATTAGTTTGACTTAAGCCCGTGAATACCACTGCTGATTTGACTGCGCCGACAAATACGATCGAACTCGCCCCGAGTTTTGCGATTCCCCTAGTCCTGGTACTGGCTGCGGTACCGCTGCTGTTCGTGCAGAAGTGGGCGAGTTTGCCGCTTTCGGTGTTCGGCTTGTTTCTGATGTACCAAGCGGCCACCATCCGGCTACAATTTACTCCGACGGATTTAGACATTTATCGATCGTCCAACTTGATCCGCCGCTTTCCTTTCCGAGAATGGCAAAATTGGCGGATATTTTGGCCGGCTGTGCCGATTTTGTTTTATTTCAAAGAAATTAACAGCATTCACTTTCTGCCGGTTCTGTTCGATCGTAAAATGCTACAGACCTGCTTAGAACAGCGCTGTCCCCGTCGAGACTAAAAAAGTTGTTAATTTTAAATTTTTAGCTTTTACGTACCCTGCGCCGAACCAAATTTCCCATGAATTCAGACGAATTTCCAACCCAAAAACCGCAAGAAACACCAGCCGCTGACGGCGAACTCAATCTCAATTTACCCGCGAAGGAGACCGACTACCAGCCTCCATCCCAAAAACGGAAAAGACCGATCGAACTTCAGAAGCCTGAAGCCCAATTACCGCCGGAAACAGACCCCTGGGACGAGCCGGATGCCGAAATCGCCGATTTCGTGGACGCAGCAGGCGTACTCGCCCAAATGGAGCCAGAAACAGCAGAAACAGACAGTTACCAATCAGAAAGTGCGTTAGCGAAGCCCTCGAAGAGGATCGAGCAAACCGAGCCAGAAACAGACTCGCAGCCAACAGCAACCGCAGCAGCGGTAACAGACATCCCTGAAAATGTTACCGAAAATTTGGCAGAGAGAGTCAAAGCTTTGCAGCAGCAAGAACAAGATTTGACAGCAAGAATTGCCACCTTGGAAGCCGACAAAGCCAAGGCGATAGAAGAGTTGGGCGAGACTCAATCATCGATCGGGCGTTTGGTACAAGACGGCTTGGTTCAATTAGAAGCGCGCAAACAAGCCCTTCTAATTGAAGTAGAAAAACTCGAACGCCGGCGCGATCGAATTCAAAAGGAAATGCGTACAACTTTTGCAGGCGTTTCCCAAGATTTAGCAATTCGAGTTCAGGGTTTCAAAGACTATCTAGTCGGCAGTTTGCAGGATTTGGCCGCCACCGCCGAACTCTTAGATTTGACACCGCCGGTGCAAGAAACGCCCAAGCAAATGTATGCGGACGAATCTCAATCCTCAGCACCAGTAAATCCCAGATTTGCCGAACAGGGATTTCAAGAACAAGCCAAACAAATTCGCCGCATCCTCGACCAATATCGCACTCTCCCCGACTACTACGGCCCGCCTTGGCAACTCCGCCGCACCTTTGAACCCATCCATGCGGAACGAGTTTCTAACTGGTTTTTCACCCAAGGAGGACGGGGGGCTTTGCGGAGTATGGGTTCGCGGTTGCAAAATATCTTGATTGCTTCGACAATTATTTCTGTACTCAGAAGCGTCTACGGCTCGCGGGTGCGGACTTTGGTGCTGGCGAACAGTCCCGAACGTTTGGGAGAGTGGCGCAGGGGTTTGCAGGACTGTTTGGGGATTACTCGCAGCGATTTTGGCCCGGAATATGGGATTATTATGTTTGAGTCTGCTGAGGCTTTGGCTCAAAAAGCCGATCGACTGGTGAGAGATGGTAAATTGCCGTTAATTGCGATCGATGAAACTGAGGATTTAATTAGTTTGTCAATGCTGCAATTTCCGCTGTGGCTGGCCTTTGCTCCCGATCCGCAAAGTTTGATAGCTAAGGATTTTTGATCTTAAATCCCGGCGAATAGAATTCGCGGCTATACAAACAAAGTCCACTCCTAGCGGACTCAATAAATTTAGGGGTAAATTAACCGGATTTGCTTCTTCCTTCTTTCTGATGACGTTATACGGAAAGCTCGGAGGCGACAGCACTGATGACGTTGGACGTTGGACTTCTTCCTGATGACGTTGTACGGAAAGCAGTTGCCAGTTGTCAGTTGTCAGTTGCCAGTTGTTACCAATAACAAATAACCAATAACAAATAACTAATGACTAATGACGTTGGACTAATGACTGATGACTGATGACTAATGACGTTGGACTAATGACTGATGACTGATGACGTTGGACTGATGACTGATGACTAATGACGTTGGACTAATGACGTTGGACTAATGACTGATGACTAATGACGTTGGACTGATGACTAATGACTTCTTCTGTACAACAAATCTCAAATTAAAAAATGGCTAGCTGGATAATTTTAAATGGCACATTGCTAATAGCAGCTTACTTGCTGGGTTCAATTCCGACTGGGTACGCCTTGGGGAAATGGATGCTGGGAATTGATATTCGGGAAGTCGGTTCTGGTTCGACTGGCGCGACGAACGTACTCAGGACTTTGGGGAAGTGGCCGGGGTTGGGAGTGTTGCTGGTTGACGTGCTCAAGGGGGTAAGTGCGATCGTCCTAATTCGCTACATTTACTCTCTTGATTTTACCGCCCAGTTAGCAACCGCCGCCGATTTAGAAAATACTGCAACTCTCCTCCCTTGGATGGCAACTTTGGCTGGTTTCTCTGCTATTTTGGGTCACAGCAAATCAATCTGGCTGGGGTTTACCGGCGGTAAATCTGTGGCTACGAGTTTGGGAGTTTTGCTGGGTTTGTATTGGCCAGTTGGTTTGGGAACTTTCGGAATTTTTGGCATAGTTTTTGCCCTGTTCCGAATTGTTTCTTTAAGCTCGATTATCGGGGCAATTAGCGTTGCTGGATTGATGTTTGCTTTACATCAACCGCTGGCTTATGTATTGTTTGGCATTGCGGGCGGCGTATTTGTAATTGTGCGGCACCGCAGCAACATTCAGCGTCTGTTGAACGGTACTGAACCCAGGATTGGAGATAAATTGGAAACATCCGCTAGCGATTAATCGGTAGTAAGCTGTTGTGCATTTAAATTGTAGATTTTGATGACAATCAAAAATTGTCAAATTCTCTTCCCCTTTCCCCCTCAATTGCCATACACAATCTATATGAGCAACAGCTTATTGTTGTACCGCTGGTTGCAGATTACCATTTCTCTGACCAATCTTCGATTTAAGCTTTTTTAGGATGCAATTGCAGCACATCCTACAGCTTAGAATCCCTGAACTGATAGAATACTGTTTTGGAGTTGAGTAGGCGTTATATATTCAACAAAACCTACTAAATCGCCAGAACTCCTGACTTTGATAAGAGTCCCTGAAGTCACAACAGTTGAAGGATTTAAAACATCTGCTGGGGAGACAAGGGGTTTCGCAGCTTTTGAAAAATCAAAATCTTGTAGCAGCAGCACATTTGTCAAATTCTCCAAAACTACATCGTTAACAGTCAAACCGTCTGATAATCCAATCCGATCTAAACCGACTTGGAAACGTGTAACGACATCGGTCTTGTTGATATCCGTAACTCCTGACTCTAGTTGCAGGACGAATAAGGTACTGCCACTGGTTTTAAGCGAAGAAGCACCATAATCCACACTTGCCAAATAGTCTCGACCCAAACCTCCTATCAAAGTATCATTCCCGTTACCGCTGTATAAAATATCATTTCCTCTACCTCCCAATAAAATATCATCTCCTGCTTGACCGCGAAGCCAATCAGCATCTTGACCACCGCTAAGACAGTCATTTCCCTCGCCTCCCCATAAATCATCTTTCCCTTTTCCCCCCAATAAAGAATCGTTGCCAAAATATCCTACTAGCGAATCTTCCCCGTCATTGCCAAATATCAAATCGCCGATTGTTGAGCCGAATACTGTATCGTCACCTCCGAGCATCCATACTCCCGAAGGGAAATTAGCTGTACTTCGGAACCGTAAACTAGCGTATTCGGATGTATTGTCGCCAATTAATCGGGGTACTCCTGATGGGTCTGTTTGTAAAGCCATAAAATATTTGTCCCTAAAATTTCGGATGTCAACATGATTAAATAAGCCTCTCTCAAAGTCAATTCATATATTCATAACTTTGAGTTCATAAAAGTCATAACTTTGAGTTCGTAAAAGTCATATTTGTGGTACGATCGACACCAACGAGTGCGGCGAGTCGAGGGGATAAAACGATTTATGTGTCTGAATCCAGGGGATATTCTGCGCGATCGCTACCGAATTATCGATGAACTAGGTGAGGGAGGATTTGCCAGAACCTATACTGCTAAGGATTTGGTCAGCCCCGAAAATCCCCTGTGCGTCGTCAAGGAAATTGGATCGCCTCAATCTAGCGATCTGCGGGTGTTGGAGGAAGCACAACAGCAATTTAAAAATGAAGTTAACAGCCTGAAGCTTCTCGATAAGTGTCCGCACATTCCCGCGTTAATCAATAGCTTTATTGAAAATAAAAAATTTTACTTAATCCAAGAATACATCGAAGGAAATCCGCTGAACAAAGAAGTCGTTTCTCTCAGGCAGTTTCAGGAGTCAGAAGTTATTGATTTATTGCTGGACATTTTGTCAGTTTTAGATTTCGTCCACTCTCAAGGTATTATTCACCGCGATATTAAACCGTCAAACTTAATCCGGCGCCAACTTGACGGCAAAATTGTTTTAATTGATTTTGGGGCAGTAAAAGGTATTAGCAATTTGGCGATCGAGGGCGGCAAAATAACTCAAACTCGTGCCATTGGTACTGAGGGTTATATGCCGGCAGAACAGTGGAAAAATCAGCCAAGAGTTAACAGCGATATCTATGCGGTAGGAATCATCGGTATCCAAGCGATCGCAGGCTTAGATATTGAAGACCTTTTTTATGATAAAAAAACTGGCGAACTCGTCTGGCACTACTCAACTGACGATCGCCCGATGGTACAAATTAGCGACAAGCTGGAAAAAGTGTTAAATAAGATGGTACGCTACCACTTTAACGATCGCTATCAATCCGCTGCTGAAGTGTTGCAGGATTTGCGCTCGCTAACAGCGTTGCACTCACCTGCGCCCCATGCACAACAACATCTGCTACCTAAGCCTCAACGCCAATGGAAAGATAAATTGAGAGTCTGCTTGCCGATCGCGATCGCAGGATTCTTCGGGGTAGCAGCATTTTTAATACACAAAATTTTCACACCTAAAACTTGTCCTTTAATCCAGGGAGATGCTGCGAGTTGTGGCGAGGAACTGCTGATAAAAACATCGAGTTCTCTCTTAAAAGAAAGGGGAATAAATAATTTTTTTAAGGAAAATTATCAATCAGCTTTTAATTCATTTCAACAATCGTGGAACGAAGAAGAACGCAAAGATCCAGAAACTTTAATTTACATGAATAATGCCCTTTTGAAGGCAAAAAAAGCTGATTACTACACCCTTGCAGTTGCCGTTCCCATTAGCAACAGCGAAGGAGGTACTGTCAATTCTGATTTGGCTAGAGAAATGTTGCGCGGCATTGCCCAGGCCCAAACAGAAGTCAACCTAGGACTCTTTAATTCCGATCGCAATAAGGACTTTCCCGGTCAAGGTTTTTTAGCAGGGAAAGCCATTAATGGCAAGGGTATTAGAGTCATTATCGCTGACGATGCCAATCTGAAAACAGAGGCAAAAGCTAGGGCCTCTTCACTCGTCAAGCAAACCGAGATTTTGGGTGTTGTCGGTCACTATACTAGCGAGATGACTGTGCATGCAGTCGATATTTATGACAAAAATCGCTTGGTCTTAATTTCGCCGGGGAGTACAACAGAACAATTAACAGAAAAACGTCGGAACTTTTTCTTTCGCACTGTCCCTAGACATCAAATTACTGCTAAAAACTTCAAGAACTATCTGATTGAAAACGCAGGTTCCAAAAAAGCGGCGGGTTTATACTGTCCTGAGATTCAAGCTACTTCTTCATTGTGGGAAGAATTCAGAAAACAGTTTAGACAAGCAGGAGGAAATATTGTCAGCATCACTGAATACGATTTGTGTAAGAAAAATTTTAACGTTGAACTAGCGTTACAAGAAATCGAGCGAACCGAGAAAACAGCGATCGTCTTAAGTACGAGTCATGTCCCGAATGCAGTCAAAAATGCGATGGCACTTATTAAAGCCAATGGCGATCGCAATTGGGTAGTGGGAACCGGGGGAATCTACAGCCAGAAAACCTTAGAAACTGCCTCCCAGTTAAAGTCTTTTGAGAAACTGGTGACATCATCCTCTTGGCATCCTTTAACTGCTCCCAACCGCACCTTTGCCGATAATGCTCGAAAGCTTTGGGGAGGAAACGTCAACCACCGCACAGCTTTAACCTACGATGCAACTCTGACGCTAATTAAAGCAATAGAAATCCAAGAGCAACCCAGCCGCGAAGGGATGCAGAAAACTATTGCTAGTCTGAATTTTAGCGCCACAGGAGCAACCGGAACTATTGAGTTTGATGCAAATGGCGACCGCCAAAATTTTCGACCGGAGTTAGTGCATATTGTCAAGTGTCAGAAAGAACAATTCGGTGTAGCTTTTGTTCCCGTCAAGTATGCGACGGCCGCAGCGGCGGGTTTAAAGTGCGATTGAACTCGTGATGCTTAAATAAGCCACCCTCAAAGTCAATTCATATATTCAGAACTTTGAGTTCATAAAAATCGTAACTTTGAGTTCATAAAAATCATATTTGTGGTACGATCGACACCAACGAGTGCGGCGAGTCGAGGGGATAAAACGATTTATGTGTCTGAATCCAGGGGATATTCTGCGCGATCGCTACCGAATTATCTATGAACTAGGTGAGGGAGGATTTGCCAGAACCTATACTGCTAAGGATTTGGTCAGCCCCGAAAATCCCCTGTGCGTCGTCAAGGAAATTAGGCCGCATCAATCTACAGATCCGCGAGCCTTGGAAAGGGCAAAACAGCTATTTGAAAGAGAAGCAAAAACTCTGAAAATTTTAAGTCAGCACCCGCGCATTCCCGCGTTCATCGAGCATTTTCAAGAAAACGGGCTGTTCTACATCGTGCAAGAATATATTGACGGACATTCCTTACAAAAAGAATTTATTCCCAATCACCGTTGGACTAAAGAACAGGTAACAGAATTATTACGAGATATCTTAGAAATTCTCAAGTTTGTCCACGAGAACAATGTCATCCACCGCGACATTACACCGTCGAATTTAATCCGGCGCAACAGCGATGAAAACATTGTTTTAATTGATTTTGGAGCCGTTAAAGAAATTGGCACGGTCGAGATAACTGCATCGGGAAGAACGAAAACCACAACGATCGGCACTCCCGGATACAGCGCTCCCGAACAATTAAACGGTCAACCCAGATTATGCAGCGATATTTACTCGGTCGGTCTGATTGCAATTCAATTTTTGACGGGGGTGCATCCGGGAGAACTCCCGCAGGATCCAAGGACAGGTGAAAATATCTGGAATTACTCGCTTCCCAATCAACCGATGCTGCACGTTAACAAACGTTTGGCAAATGTTTTGAACAAAATGGTGCGCTACCACTTTAATCATCGCTATCAATCTGTTGCTAAGGTGTTGCGGGACTTGGATGCGCCGCCTCTGCCGTGGAAGTGGCTGTTGTTGGCGATCGCACCGATTGCGGTCGCCTTTTCGATCGCGATCGATCGCAACAATATTTTCCCATCAAAAACTGCTTTAGTCTTCAAAGATGGCTTAAGTGGTGGAGAAGAAATTCTGTTTACAAATTCTAGTTCTTGGCTCAAGAAAAAAGGAGTTGATGAGTTTGCAGGTTCAAATCCGCAGCAAGCTTTGAAAAACTTCAAACAAGCGTGGCAGAAAGAATACCGCAAAGATCCAGAAACTTTAGTTTACATGAACAATGCTTTTCTGGATGCCAACAATATTCCTTATTACACAATTGCTGTAGCCCTTCCCATCGGATCGAGAAATCCAGACTCTCCTGCTCACCTTGGCGATCGGGCAAAAGAAGTTCTGCGCGGAGTGGCTCAAGCGCAAACAGAAGTTAATTTGGGACTGCCAGCTTCTAGGAGCGAGCTGGACTTTCCATATCTTGGTTTTCTACAAGGTAAAGCCATTAATGGCAAAGGGCTTAAAGTAATTATTGCTGACGATGCGAACGATGAAGAAGAGGCAAAAAACCTAGCAAATTTACTGGTAAATCAACCGGAGATTTTAGCAGTTATCGGTCATACTAACAGCGAGATGACGATGGCCGCAGTAGATGAGTACGATCGAAATAATTTGGTCTCTATCTCTCCTGGTGCTTCCACAGAAGAACTGACCTACGAGCCTAGAAATTTTTTCTTTCGGACTCAATATGCGAGCAGTTTAATAGCTAAAGATTTAGCGGACTACCTGTTTGCAAAAAACCAAAAACAAGCAACAATTATCTACAATCCGTCCAATCCATTCAGCGCATCTTTTAAGCAAGAGTTCACCAAGTATTTTGGAAACATCAAGAAGGGAAAAATCGTCAGAATTCGCGATTTCGATTTATCTAGAAAAGACTTCAACGCCCCAAGAGCAATAAAGGAGATCGAGGAAAAGGGAGAAACTGCGATCGTGTTAGTTCCCGACGCTCAAGTTACGATATCCCTAAACAACGCTTTTGAAATAGTGAAACTTAACGCCAATTCTCTCGCCGATAACTTCGGGGCGCGTAATTGGATTGTCGGGGCATGGACGCTGATGAGGTCAGAAACTTTAGAACTTGCATCAGGGCAACCGAAAAAGTCGTTTAAAAAAATCATCTTATCTGTCGGCTGGCATCCTTTAAACAGTCCCAACAAAGCATTTCCCCAACAGGCTCGCTCGCTGTGGGGAGGAGAGGTAAATACCCGTACAGCTTCGGCTTACGATGCAGCCCGCGCAATTATAAAAGCCTTGGAAAGGCAGCCAAATCCCAGCCGCGAAGGAATGCAAAAAACGCTTTCGTCTCCTGATTTTAGCGCCGAGGGAGCAACAGGAACTATTCAGTTTGACTCGCCGCATAATGGCGATCGCAAAAATCCTCCCAGCGATTTGGTGCATATTGTAGAGTGTCCAAAAGAACAGTTCGGCCTCGCTTTTGTTCCCGTCAAGTATCCGACAGCGGCAGCGGCAGGTTTAAAGTGCGATCGATCGGGTTTCTGATTGATTCAATTTTCTGGCGTTAGCGGCCCTGGCTCGCGGTACATGAACCGCCAGAGGGCGACGTTACATTAGACCTCTTGCAAAAATAATTAGGACGGGCTCTTCGGCCCGTCCCATCAATTGATGAAAAGGATTTTTGCAAGAGGTCTATACTCGTGAGTAAAATATATAAACCCGTTCCCGCCCTTCAGGGTAAAATCAACGTCAACGAGTGCAGCCAGTCGGGGAATCGGAGAATTTATGTGCCTACAGCCAGGGGATATTCTGCGCGATCGCTACCAAATTATCGGTCAATTAGGTGAGGGAGGTTTTGCCAGAACTTATACAGCTAACGATCGAGACCAACCCAACAATTCTCCTTGTGTCGTCAAGGAAATTAGGCCGCCTCAATCTACACTTCCGGAGGTTTGGCAGAGGGCAAACGCTCAATTTGAAATAGAAGCAGCAGCTTTGCACCGCCTCGGTCAGCGGCACTCGCGCATTCCAAACTTAATAGATAGCTTTGAGTATGGGGGAAAATTTTACTTAATCCAAGAATACATTCCCGGACAGTCGCTGAGCGAGGAATTAACTACAGGTACGCGATGGACGGAAGAACAAGTAATTGTCTTGTTGCAGGAAATTCTCTCTATTATAGAGTTCGTCCACGAGCAGGGAATGGTTCACCGAGACATTCATCCCGGCAACTTAATCAGACGTTCGTGCGACAGTTCGATTGTGTTGATAGATTTTGGGGCAGTTAGAGAAATCAGCACCTTGGGTGTTACTAATTCAGGCGAGATATCAACAACGCAGGCGATCGGCACTCGCGGTTATATGCCAGCCGAACAACTGTTGATGCCCTGGAACCCTCAGGCCTACAACGATATCTACGCTATCGGGGCGATCGCAGTCCAAGCCCTAACACACGTACATCCTAACAATCTGCCACGAGATCCCCTCAGTTGCGAACTCCTATGGCACTACTCGACACCCGATAGAGTGCTCCCGCAGGTTAGCGACAGTTTGAGAACAATTTTAAACACAATGGTACGCTTTCCATACTGCGATCGCTATCACTCCGCTGCTGATGTTTTGCAGGATTTGATCTCGCTTCCACAGGATGAAAACCTATCGAAACAGCCCAATTCCACAATAAATAATCAAACTGTTACACAGACTGTCGGCGTGTCCTCCCAAAAATGGAGAGTCCGACTGTCGATCGCGATCGCCCTCGTTGCGGCCACAGGAGCGAGCGCGATTTATTACAGCATTTTCTTATCAAAAACTGGTTTAGTCCTCCCAGATGGTTTAAGTGCTGGAGACAAAATTCTCGTGACAAGTTCTAGTCCTTGGTTAAAGCAAAGGGGAGTTGAGGAGTTTGCCAAATCAAATTATCAATCTGCTTTTAATTTATTCAAAAAATCATGGAACGAAGAAGACAGCATAGATCCAGAAACTTTAATTTACATGAACAATGCTTTATTGAAGGCTAAAAATGCCGATCATTACACAATTGCTGTTGCCGTTCCCATCCTGAAAAATCAGGAGGGTTCTGTAGTGAATGCAGATTCTGCCAAAGAACTTTTGCGCGGCGTAGCCCAAGCCCAAACCGAAGTTAATTTAGGATTAATCCCTGCTACTGAGAGGAATCAAAACTTTCCCGGTCAAAGCTTTATCGAAGCCAAAACTATTAACTGAAAAGGTCTGAGAGTCATCATTGCTGACGATGCAAATGTCAAAAAAGAGGCAAGAAAAAGAGCCGCTTCACTGGTTGCACAGCCGGATATTTTAGGGGTAGTAGGTCACTATGCCAGCGAGATGACAGTATCAACAGTAGATATTTATGACCAAAATAACCTGGTGCTGATTTCTCCGGGAAGCACAACGGAAGAACTCACAGAAAAGCATCGAAAAATTTTCTTTCGCACATCCTATTCGAGTCGGTTTGCTGCTCAAACTTTAGCAAAGTATCTGCGGTCAGCAGGTAAAAATCAAGCGACAGTTTTATACAATCCCGGCAGTTCGTCTGGTGCTTATTTTACACAAGCTTTCAAAAGGCAGTTTCAAGATGACAAAACAGGAAAAACAGTCAGAATTCGCGAGTTCGATTTATCGAAGAATGAATTCAACGCCCAAACAG
Source organism: Tychonema sp. LEGE 07203 (assembly GCF_015207285.1). Classification (GTDB taxonomy): domain Bacteria; phylum Cyanobacteriota; class Cyanobacteriia; order Cyanobacteriales; family Microcoleaceae; genus Microcoleus. Next base: position 24,671 of record NZ_JADEXD010000032.1, read on the forward strand.
CTTTAAATCAAATCCAGCGCACAGGAGAAACAGCGATCGTGTTATCTCCAGACGGCCAAATTACCAATTCATTAAATAACGCGATCGCATTAGTTAAAGCCAACCGCGATCGCCATTGGATAGCCGGAATTTGGGTACTCTACAAGTGGAGAACTTTAGAAGCAGTATCCCAGTTAAAATCCTTTGAAAAACTAATCGTGTCTGTCCCCTGGCATCCCTTAAGCAGTGTTAACAAAAAATTTCCTCAACAGGCTCAAAAGTTGTGGGGAGGAACGGTAAATACCGATACAGCCTTAGCTTACGATGCAACTATTGCACTGATTAAGGCAATGGAAATGCAGCAGCAACCCAGCCGCGAAGGAATGCAGAAAACGCTTTCTCTTCCCAACTTTATTGTAGAAGGAGGAACAGGAACTATTCAGTTTGGAAAGAATGGATCTCGCCAAAATCCCCCCAGCGAATTGGTGCATATTGTCAAGTGTCGAAAAGAACAGTTCGGTGTAGCTTTTGTTCCCGTCAAGTATCCGACAGCAAAAGCGGCAGGTTTAAAGTGCGATTGATGTTCCGGCAGCCAGAAACCGGGTTTTTGCGAAAATACTTCGTTGTGGCGAACAGATGCGGCCAAAAACCCGGTTTCTTTGATTTTACGAGCAGCCAGAAACCGGGTTTTTATGACAATACTTAGCTATGGCGAACAGATAATGTACATTTAATTTTCAGATTGCTCGGTAGAATTTGAGCGCAGAGAGTGGCGGTAATCCTGAGCCAACTGCATCGCCTCATCATAAGCAGGATTATCAGCAAATGTTCCAGCAATTCTTTCCCACCAAGGTTTAGAAAACGAGTCACTTTCTACTTTATTTTTGAGGGGGGCAACTTCTGCTTCTAAGAGAGCAATCCTTTCTTCTAACTTTTCAGGCATTGGCGATCGTCCTCATTGAAACTTAACTCTTACTTCTCGGTTGTTAAGCTGTTTTGCATTTAACTTGTATCTTATCTTTAGGGTAAGCATCCAGCCCGCCCCACAAAAGTTGAACTGTAATCTGTCGTGCAATTTAAATGCCGGTGAGGTTATTTACCCAATTCTTGAGAACGCAAAGAAGCTGCTTTCACCGCTTCGATCAGCGCAGATCGAAAGCCATTACTCTCTAGTTTAGCAATTCCGGCAATAGTTGTGCCGCCGGGACTCGTCACCCGATCTTTTAATTCTGCTGGGTGCATTCCGGTTTCTTGCAATAGCTTCGCCGTACCGAATACAGTTTGGATTGCTAATTGAGAGGCGATCGCCCGTGGCAGTCCAGCACAAACTCCGCCATCTGTCAAGGCTTCGATAAAAATTGCCACATAACCAGGGCCGGAACCGGAAAGCCCAGTCACCGCATCCAGCATACTTTCGGGAACTTCCACGACTTCTCCCACAGCCCCAAAGATGCGTTTTACCAATTCTAAATCGGTTGGTTGCACGAGTTTGCCAGGGGCGATCGCGCTCATTCCCGCCCCCACCGTCGCCGGAGTATTCGGCATCACCCGCAGCACCGATCGCCCCGGAAACGCCGGTTCTAGCTTGCTGAGCGGGACTCCTGCTAAAATCGATACTATCAGCGCTTCCGGCTGGCAATTAGCAGTTTCTCCATTATTTGCTTGTTGGCGATCGGCTCCCACAGCCAACTCCAAAGCTACCGTATCAAAAACTTGCGGTTTAATCGCCAAAAACAGCACTTCTGTAGCGGCAGCAACTTCTAGATTGCTGGCTGTTGTTCCAATCCCGTATTTGTCAGTCAAAAACTCGCGGCGCTTTACCCCTGGCTCGCTCACCAATATTTCTGAAGGCAAATAAACTTTTTGTGCAATTAAGCGGGATAAGAGAGCTTCTCCCATTACCCCGCCGCCGATCGTACCAAATTTTATGTTAGTCATTAGTTATTAGTTATTAGTTATTTGTTATTTGTTATTAGTTATTAGTTATTTGTTATTAGTTATTAGTTATTTGTTGTTTGTTGTTTGTTGTTTGTTGTTTGTTGTTTGTTGTTAGCTAATATTATTAATCTGCCGTCTTGATTCCACAGTTAAGCTGCTTTGTTTGCATCTAATTTGACCGTCATTTTTTCTACAATTATTGTGGGATGGGCAGGAGAGCCCGTCTTTGTATTCAATTTAGATGCGTAGCAGCTTATTAGTTGTTAACTACTGTCAACTGACAACTGTCAACTGACAACTGTCAACTGACAACTGACAACTAAGAGGGCGGGCACGGGGGCACCGCCCCTACCAACTGACAACTGACAACTGACAACTGACAACTGAGGGCGGGCACGGGGGCACCGCCCCTACCAACTGACAACTGACAACTGACAACTGACAACTGTCAACTGACAACTGTCAACTGACTAATAACTACTGAACCATTTGAGCTTGTTGTTCGGCAGGCCAGACTGTCGGTGCGGGAGCAGCCGCAGCAGGGCGGGGGCGTCCTTGGGCTGGGGGCACTTCGTGAACCACGCCAGACTGAGTTCTCACTTGCACGCAGCTAGGGGTAAACAAGAAAATGCTTTCGCCAATTCGCTCTTGATGACCGTCCAGGGCATAAGTACCGCCCGCCACAAAGTCTACAGCTCTTTGCGCTTGGTCTGGGTCCATCACAGTCAGGTTCAAAACCACAGACTTGCGCTCTTTCAGCGCTCGAATTGCGGCCGGCATCTCTTCAAAAGTGCGCGGCTCCATTACTACTACTTCCGAGATCCCGTTCATAGCTCCTGGCATTCCAATCACGTTATTCATTACTGACCCTACTCCCCCGTTTGGTGCAACAACATCGGTACCTGTCGATCCTACTACTGACCGCTCCCGCATTCTGCGATTTTGGCGGCGTTCTTCTTCTGCAGCAGCCGCAGTGGCGTTCGGTTCGGGCGGTTGGTAGACGGTTTGAAAACGATCTCCATCCGCTTCGTCGTATTCGTAATCGTACTCAGGCTCGTTGTTAAAGCCTACAAAATCTCGTAGCTTAGAAAAAATGCTCACCATTTAAGCTCCTTCACGACTGTACTACCCCGACTATACTCGCGTTGCGGGTTAGCCGCGGGTCGCTCACTACTCTATCTCTATATTTAACCTAAGTTGTCTCGATCGGAAAATTTCCAATATTTATCCTCTCCTAGAGCCAAATAAGGTTTGTCCGATGCGTATCATGGTAGCACCTGCTTGAATTGCCAAATGATAATCTCCCGACATTCCCATCGAGAGCTGCTGCATCTTAATATGGGGCAAATTTTGCTGCTGGATTGTGTTAGCAAGTTCGCGGGTGCTGTTAAATAATTCTAGGATTTGCGAGTCATCTAATCCTAGCGGAGGTATTGTCATCAAACCTTGAATTTTAATGTGCTGGCATTTGTTTAGTTCTGGGAGGTCGGCGAGCAGTTCTGGGACGCTCCAGCCGTATTTGTCGGGATCGGGCAACATTTTGACTTGCAGGCAGACTTGAGGAGAGCGCGACTGTTCCCCCGCGAGGCGATCGAGCCTCGCGGCCAGTTTTAAGCTGTCGAGAGAGTGAATCCACTGGAAATGTTCTAGGGCTAGGGCTGCTTTGTTGCTTTGCAAGTGGCCGATCAAGTGCCAGTTCATATCGGGCAAGTCTTGCAGTTGGTTTTGTTTTTCGACAGTCTCTTGAACCTTGCTTTCGCCAAAATCTCGGATGCCCGCGCCGTATGCTTCGCGGATAGCATCAGTCGATACCTGTTTGGTAACGGCAATTAACCGCACCGATTCGGGCAAGTGTTGGCGAATGCTGTTAATTGCAGAGATAATGGTCATAGTTGCTCAAGGTTGGGAACTGGAGAGAAGGAAAATTAGGAACGAAAATTTAATCAGTAGGGCGTGCTGAATTAATTACACTTGTATATCGCCCCAGGGCCCAATCAGCGTCAAGAGTCTTTTTGGGCGTTGCTGATTTAGGGTATGAAAGGCTAAATACGCAAGTCATAGAAACCCGTCTCCACAAAACTTCGGGATTTTCAAGTTATTGTTTTCATACCCTGATTAAGCAAGGCCTCTTTTTGTAATTATTGATGTCCGGTTACTTGATTTAAACATCTGCTACACTTCTGTGTTTCCAGAAGCGGCGAGGTAAAGAGAGGCTCTTCCTCGGGATCTGCATTACCAGGCAGAGCGAAAGTAACGAGGAACTAATGACTAATGACTAATGACTAATGACTAATGACCAATTACTGATTACCGATTTTTGCTATTGAAATGTACGCTTGTGAATGGCCTGCAATTGGTCGTACTCCTTGTATTGCCCGCCGCGGCGGAGGGCTCGCAGGCGAATTTCGACCATGAGGCGAGCGTCGGAGCGGCTGATGGGTTCAAATCTCAGGCCGCCAGGGCCGTTTGTCACTAAGAAAAATAGGCGCTGGGCGTATAGGGTGGTAAATAATTCTTGGCTGTCTTCAACCTGGGATACCCTGAAGAGGAGGCCGAAGTTTGGATGGTTGAGGTAGGTTTCGGTAGTCATTTACGCTCACAGTCGATCGATATTAGTTTAAAGATTTAGATTTTAGATTGGAGTTTCGCTGGCGAATCACGGGAGGGGGTGGTTCTCTGGCGGGGTACAAAGGGCGATCGCCGTAGCCGTGCAATAGTCTCCGTCGTGACTGAGGCTTAATTGCCACTGGCAATTTCCCCAAAGTGAGGCTCGTGCTGCTGCTGTTTTGTGCAGTTGCACCTTGGGAGCACCGCGATCGTCGCGCCGAACTTCCACATCTGTGTATCGTATGCCGCGCCATCCCGTGCCTAGGGCTTTGACTACCGCTTCCTTGGCAGCCCAGCGCCCCGCTAGCTGGTTGCAGGAAACTCGATTCATTTTACCTTTAATGCTGCTGTGTTGAGAATTTTGTTGCCCGCAATCCTTTTGTTCTGCCGGGGTGTAAACTTTTTCCAGGAATCGATCGCCAAACCGGTCTAATGCAGCTTGAATGCGCGGAACGTATACGATATCTGTCCCGAGATAGATGTTCAAGGTCTTGGATCTCTAAATATTTATCTCCATTACTGTAGCAGGACTGTGGAACCAACCATGTCCATCTCTTCAATCTAAAATTTATAGGACTGACTTAGTATCGACGCTTTTATTGGGATCTGAGATTCTGCGTTTCACTATGCTTAAAGGTCATTGTCAACTGTCAACTTTCAACTGTCAACTGTCAACTGTTTAACTGTCCCAACCCCAAACCAAGCGGGCGCTCCAGAGGGCGATCAAGCAGCCGAAGGCGATCCAGTCTCGGATTTTGAAATGCAACGAGTGCCATTCTACACGGTGTCGATCGGGACTGGTGAAGCCGCGAACTTTCATGGCGCTGGCAATTTGTTCGGCTCGCAACAGCAAGTTTTCTAACAGCCTCTCGGCGATCAGCAACCAAATTTGAGCGGCGCGGCGAAAGCCGAGTTTTTTCCAGTTGATAGCTCTAGTGCTCACCGATCGCACTAAGTTTTGTATTTCTTCCAATACTAGAGGAATGAAGCGCAAAGATAACGTTAATGTTAGGGCAATTTCAGTGACTGGCCAGCGCAAGCGGCGCAGCGGGCTCATTAAATTTTCAATAGCGCAGGTGATTTCTTCGCTGGCTGTGGTAAGTAGATAGAGGTTGGTGCTGTAAATTACAGTAAAAAATAAGGTGCTGACATTGATAGCTAAATCTATGGATTTGCGGGTAATTTTAATCGGGCCGCCTTTGAATAAAACGTAACTGTAGCTTGTAGGTTGAGGGAGTTTATTTGGGATTTCCGATTGAGAATTTTGGGTGGGGGAGTTTGAACCCAAGTTAAAATGTTGGTACCAGGGTTTGGACTTTTGAGCGGGTGGAAGGGTTGCGGGCTGTTGGGCAAAGGTTAATTCGTCGGCGGGGATGCGGGGCTGGTGTTCTGAGGGGAGTGCGTCGGGGGCGATCGCGCTCAGGCAAAATACTAAGATGCAAAATAGCATCAGCAATCCCATTTGCTGTTTCCACACGCGCAGGGGAATTGCAGCAGCCAGCGTCAGGACAATTAACATTGCTACTAACATCAACCGCCAAGCCGGATTGGCGAGTATTGGCGCGATCAGAAACGTCATCAACCAGGCAAGTTTGACGCGGGAGTCGAGCCGGTGCAGCCAAGTTACGGGTTGTTCTAGATAAAGTCCGATGGGAAGCGATCTAAGTAAATCCATGTTGTCGATTTGAGATTTTTAATAATATCAATAGACTTATTGCATTCATTCCCAAATTATCTAGAAATTATCTGCGTTTGTCTGTGTTTATCTGCCTTATATCTGCGGTTTATGTATCAAAAAAATACTTATACAAGATATCTAATTTATTGAACCGCGAAGACGCTAAGGACACGAAGGAAGAGAATAGAAGGAAGAGAATAGAAAAAACGCAATTTGCTTGGCTCGTTAAATTGCGTTTTTTCTTGAATCTAAAGTCTAAAATTACTTGACGCGCAGTGCTCTGTTTGTGGTACTAATTTCTGAGGCACGAACTTTTTTGCCTCTCCAAAGCAGCCGCATTGGGGTACCGGTAAAGCCTAGGTGTTTGCGAAATTGGCTTTCCATGTAGCGGCGGTAATTTTCGGTGAATCGTTTGGGATCGTTGACGAATAGGGCGATTGTCGGTGGCTGCGATCGCACTTGAGTACCGTAATAGATTTTGCCTTGTTTTCCTTGGCGGGTAACTGGCGCTGAGTGCCAGCTTGTGGCTTCTTCTATCACTTCGTTAATCACGGCGGTGGGGACGCGGCGCTTGTGTTCGTCGGAGGCTTTGTCTACTAATTCAATGATTTTTTCAACTCGCTGTCCGCTCATGGCGCTGACGAAAATCATTTCTGCCCAATCGAGGAAATAAAGTCTGCTTCTTACTTCTTTTTCGTACTCGTAGATGGTGTCGTTGTCCTTTTCTATGGCATCCCATTTATTGACGACTATGATGCAGGCTCTACCTTCTTGGCTGATGCGATCGGCTAATTTTTGGTCTTGGTCGGTTACGCCATCAATTGCGTCAATTACTAGCAGTATAACGTCGGCGCGGCGGATCGCTTTGAAAGCGCGGTTGATGCCGAAGAATTCTGCGCCGTATTCGACGTTTTTCTTTTTGCGAATTCCGGCTGTGTCGATCAGGCGGTAGGTTTGACCGTTGCGCTCTACTAAGGTGTCGATCGCGTCGCGGGTAGTGCCGGAAATCGGGCTGACTATGGCGCGGTTTTCGCCGATAAATGCGTTTAGCAAACTCGATTTGCCGACGTTGGGACGACCGATAATTGCTACTTTAATTTCGTCTACTTCGGGCAGTGCTTCTGTGGGAAGGTGAGTCATTAATTCGTCTAGCAATTCGCCGGTGCCGTTACCGTGAATGCCGGAAATTGGGTAAGGTTCTCCCAGTCCCAATTTCCAAAAATCTGCTGCTTGGGTGAGTCCTATATTTTCCGATTCACATTTGTTGACTGCTAGAATGACCGGGACTTTTTGCAGCCGCAGCCAAGACGCGATCGATTCGTCGCCGCCTGTGAGTCCGGTTTGTCCGTCTACTACGAAAATGGCTGCGCTGGCTTCTGCAAGCGCCGCCAGTGCTTGTTCGCGAATTAATGGCAGAAATTCGGTTTCGTCGTCAAATACTAGCCCGCCGGTGTCTACGACTTGATATTCGCGATCGCCCCAGTATGCTGGTCTGTAAGTGCGATCGCGCGTGATTCCCGGTTCGTCGTGGACGATCGCGTCTTGGCTGTTGGCTAAACGGTTGACGATCGTCGATTTGCCTACATTGGGGCGTCCAATAATAGCAACTATAGGTAGAGGCATAAATGTAGCAGCAATTAGGCTGCGCCGTAATTTTGAGGTTTAGTCTTTGATTATAAGCTAATTTGACCGGAATTTTAGAGATTGAGCCTGTGTTTCTGTCTTTTCATGCTGTAGGCGGTGTTCTGCCGATCGCCCGTTTAAACATCGAGCCATAAAAAATAGGCACAGCCTGCGGATCTGCATTCCCAGCCCGACTCTGAGAATGAGAAATAAAACTTAAATAACTCAACAAATCATCTCATCTGTGGTAATTCTTTGATGATTGTGAAGGTAGATATAGGATTTTAGCGATCGGCTATTATTGAAAACAACCAAGAGTTTAGTTTTTGACGGCAGCTTAAAACAGCAGCTTAAAACTAGAAACTAAATTATCCTAAAGCCAATAAATAGGTAGTGTAATATGGGTGTCCTGCAACTAGAAGACGGTACGACATACAGCGATATCCGGGCGATCGCCAGGAAACTGGCTATTTTAAATATTGAAGTCGATCGCCTGCCAACGCAAAAAAAATCTGCGGTTCAAAAAATCCTACTCCAAGACATTCTCGATGTCACAGAAAAACAGCAGATCCTCGCAGCATTTAACAGCAAGTTTGAACGGTTAAAGCTGACAAGCGGATGTCAGTGGTGCGACTTAAAAGTGCTGCATCCCGGTTCGCCACAGATTTACCCAATCATGACTCAAAGCGATCGCACTCACACCCACACAGATGCAGAAGTTCTTCACGTTTTAGCTGGAGAATGCGTTTTTGGGTTTGTGTATCCTAACGGCTCTCAGGTACAATTAATGCTGCAAGCTGAAGAATACATTAAAGTGCCGGCAAATACCGAACATTGGTTTTATCTCACTCCGTCCCTGTACTTAAAAGCCTTGCAGTATTACACCACTTCTCGAGGCTGGGTTCCTCAGTATACTAACAGGAAACTCAAAATTAAAAACTAAATCAAAAATAAAACGGCGGTTGAAATTGGTGCTGTAAAAGCCATGTCCGGGCAAGCTGTCGCGCAAATAAACATTGCATATTTAGGGCGGGCTCTCCTGCGGGCCCCACAAGAATTTTATTGTTTTGTAACACACAGTTTAAATGCCGCAACAGCTTAAAGGTGTGCAAAGAAAAGAACGTAAATTTAACGGCCCGGTATTCTAATTCTAATTCGGGGGGGCGATCGTTTCAATTTCTTCGCAGCGCTGCAACAGTGCTTCTATTTCCTGAGCGAGCAAAATTACTTCCGGCCAAGAAGAACCGTTGATTAAATCTTGGGCGTGAGCTAATTTGTTTCTCAATGCTTCTGCTGACTTTAAAAAACGCTCTCCGTAACGTTTGGATTTGAGCCCGAGCCGATCGACTATTTCCGCAGAAGTCAGGATTAAATCTCGCTTGTCGCAAAATTGCAGGTAATCGATTAAATCAATTGCTTCATTTCGCGCTCGCCCCAATTCCCACAGGTGTTTTGCTGCTGAAATGCGATCGCTCTTCAGCCAATTCTGCCACGAATCTTGGGGAAAGTAGATCCGCACAATCCGCAATAAATTCATTTCTAGCAGCGTCACCAACCCAAACAGCAGCATCCGCACCGGTGCTTTTTGCAAATCGCCACAGGTGACAATCCCGTTGATGCGGTTGCTTTCGAGTACAAATAATCTCGGTTTTTCTCGCAGCAGCGGCAGCAATTCCATCAACGGAGTCGAGGCGGCGATCAATTCACAGGGGTGAAAAATTTGCTGGTAGTCGCTACATTTGCCGGAGATTAAGTGCGATCGTTCCACATAGCCGCAAACCATCCCGTTTTCTTCGATCCCCAGCACGTCAAAATCCCGGGCCTCCATCCACGATCGCAATTTAGCTGCGTCTTCGCCAGCCGGGACTGATTTTAGCGCTTCCGCCAGGTATTTAACCGTAATGCTGTCTTTGAATAAATTCCGCAAGTCAACGGAACTTGATTTTAAATGTTTCATCTACTTTAAATTGCCCAAAAAGCTGTAATTGTCCATCGCATCCTCAATCGAATGACTTCCGCCTTTCACCTAATTTACTTGTTCGTTAATTCCGGGCAATAATGGTTGGCTGCAAGAGTTATGACGGGCGGTTGACACCGCCAGAAAGTCAAAGTTTCCTCGGCAGAAAGCCGACTGGTTCGTAAAGGGAAACCCCAACCCGAATTTGGTGTAATTTAGCTTTCTAGTTATCGCAAAAACAACTCAAACATTGACAGTCAAACTCATCTAAAAACTTAATTTTACTGCCAAACAGAACTCCCTGTCAAACGAGCATTTCGTGATTTAAGGAGCTTTTAATTAACAGCAAACATCCCCTTCAGCTAGGGACAAATGTGTAGAAGCTTGCACCGATCGAATGTAATCGCCTTGATAGCAAACTTCCCCTTCTATAATTAAATCTCCTTCTAATACTAACACTTCTTCCGAGGCAGCGTGTCGGTGCAGGGGAAAAGCTACTCCCGGTTACAGTCGCATCAAGCAAGTAATTTCGCGCTTTTTATTGTCAATGTAAAGTTTGCCGGTCCAAACTCCGGGAACTCCATAAGGTTTCCATCTGACATCGCCCGATCGCACAATTAAAGAGCGAGTATTATTCTCTGTTTTCTCGGTAACAATTGGCAGCCAATCAACTAATTCTGCCGGAGTTGGCGGCAGTTAGGCGGCTATAGGCTGGAACAGGCGGTTTTTCAGATCGGCGGCCACAGAAACCGGAGGAGCTGCTACTCTGAATGCTGTCGATCTTTTGAACGGTAGCGATCGTATCGATCCAAATGCGATCGCCGGAGCTTTCTTGCCCGATGTTATGCGGATCGATACCACAAAACGCAGCGGCTATGCTAGCGCGACAAATGCTCGAGGAAGTTTGATCGGAGGTGGTTTGCTGATGGACGATGTGATTGATATTACTTTGGGAGCTTTGGTGGGTTCTTTGGTTGGGGATAACGTTTCATATAACGGAATTCCGGGAAATCCGGCTCAGGGAGACAAGCCGTTAGAAGCAAATTTTCCTTATTTGGCTTTGCCGAATTGGTGATTGGTGATTGCTTGTTGGCTAATGACATATAGCACTTATCAGAAAGATGAGGCATGCCTTATGCCTTATGCCCGCGCCGGCCTCCGTGGCCCGCGCCGGGCCGAAGGGCGAGCGCGAAGCGGAGGGAGTGGGAAGAAGGCCGACAGCACCTTATATTTCTAAGAAAGGCTATATTTTTATTAAAAATCGCCTCGACAAGAATTTGAATTGGTGGCAAATTTCCACTAATTCAAGGTTCAGATTGAACTATGTTTATTAATAATTTCGGCTAAATCCGGCACTCCCTTTTCCACGTAAGTCTTAGCTGAGGGGCGGAGTTTGCCATAGGCGCCTTTAACAACTGCTCTTGTGCTGTTTTCAGCTTTTTTGTCACTGATTTGGAGCAATTGATCCGCTACTTCAGCTTTTCTTTGGGCGAGATATTCGACTGGGTTGCCATTGTTTACTGCTTCAGTCCACATCGGATCGAGTGCTGTCGAGATTTCGGGCAGAAGTTGATCCACGACTTGGGCGCAATAGTCAGCCCGTATTCCTTTGACTGTAGAGTAGGCAGCTTTCAGAGCCAAACCGCCCAATCCTTGCGCTGCTGCAACTTGTTTCTCTATCAACTTTACGCAGTCATCAACAAAATTGTCTCTATTGTTTTCATTCAATAGAATATCGCTAAGTGCCATTTCGCTCTCCTTCAATTAACGGTCAATGTCCTGATTAGCTTTGGGCTCCTTCTGGGGAGCATATATCTATTTTGAGCCTTCACTGACAATTGCACAAGTATTTTAAGTTTTGAGTGTTTGTACTTGAAAACCTGATTTTAATATTTATCTAGTATGCGATCGCAATTATCGCAATTAATATCGGATCTGCTAATTTTTATTTACTTACTGTTCGATCGAACTTATGAGTTGCCAACAGTCACTTGACAAAGAGAACAGATGGCACTTGCGCCTATCATCTTCCGCCTCGATTAAGATTCGACCTTCGGCTCGAAGCCCGCAGGTACTGAAACCAGTGGAAGTTTCAGGGCCCGTGCCGGCAGGTCGATCGATCGCAATACAATATTTTTCGGTAAATTGGAGGCAGTGCTGACTCCAGCAAAAATTTGAAGCGATAAGGTTAAAGCCGCAGCTAACAACAATTTTTCCAACATGGCACTACCTCCAAATCTATCTATGCCCGAAGGCATACTTCCTCTTACACCTACACCTTACAGAACAACTTCTACCGCTAGTGCGATCGAACCAGCACACTTAAGTGACTGATATCACCGCTGAAGAGGGGGTGACACCAATCAGGGGTGAGAGGAAGGAGAGGAAAGCGAGCGAGATTGGGGGAGCGCGACAAATCTTCACGTTCGACCATCCACCCGTGAAATCCTTTAAATCCGTTCAATCGATTGCACTCATCCGTTGCCGAACTTGTTTCCAAATAGAGAATTGTCCTAGAGAAAGAAGCCGTTGAGTGTCTCGCAAAGGTAGAATTAGCGCGTAGAAGTTATTTGACACAGCGGAGGTACCGACAAGATGCTTGCATACATTCTGGCGTTGGCGGTCGGTCTGGGCAGCTTCAGTATTTACATGGCGGCCTTCTTTTTTCCAGAAGTTCACCGCAAAAGTGATTTTACCTGGAGCGGGGTAGGACTTTTTTATGCGTTAATTTTATGGGCTTGTGCGGGGCGAATTACTGGCGCTCTCCTGCTGGGTCAAATGGCGGGGGTGGCCATGCTGGGCTGGTTCGCTTGGGAAACTCTGACTTTGCGCCGGCTGGTAACGCCCGTTGCTCAGCAAACGCCGATTCCTAAGTCGCCGAATTTGACCGGGGCGACGGGCGGGCCGCTATCAGGTTTGTTTGGTAAGAAGCCAGAACCCGCAGCCAAAAAACCTAAGTTTGTTCGATCGCCCAAACCGAAAGCAGATGCTGTTCCAGCACCCGCTGCGAACGAGAGCCAAGTCAAGGTAGAAGAACAGCCGGCGACTCCCCCAATAGCTGAAACTATTGCCGAAAGCCCGATCGGCCCTGACTTGACAATTCCCGAAGAAAAAGCACCTGCAATTGCAGAGATACCAGTATTTCCCGTCGAAACTCCTGCTGCTGAGACTTCACCAGACCCAGCAGAATCAGCCAGCAGCTTCACTCCTCTACCTCCTCCTATAGAATTTTCAGAAATTGCCGCCCCAGCAACTGTGGAGCCAGCAGAGGCTCAGCCACAGCCTCAACAGCAGCCTGAAACAGACGATTTTGAGGAGATTTGGAGGGCGAAGGCTAAAGAGTCCGAGCCGGCAGCTCCCACAACAGCCCCGACAGCAGCCCCGACGGCAGCTCCAACGGCAGCCCCAGCAGGCAAGTCAACTCCAGCCAAAGCAGCTAAAAAATCCGGGGGTTTCGGAAGTTTGTTCGACAATATCAAAAATAGTCTCGGCGGTATCTTGGGGCTCGGTGGCGATAAAAGCAAGTCTGATGCAAAGACTCCGGCGACAACAGAGAAAAAGACTCCAGAGCCGATCGCACCTGAATCTAAAACAACGGCAATTCCTGCACCGGATCTCGATCGGATTCTCGAATCAGAATTAGCCGAAGCCGCCAGCGAAGCAGCAGCCGAAACCAGCAACACTGCGGTTGAAACCAGCCAAGCAGTGCCGTTTCCCACCGATGTAGAAACAATGGCCGATTTGATGGAGGCTCAAACCGCGAGTTCTGCAACATCTGCAACAATAGAGGAAAGTTCGATCGGCGATCGAGATCCGTCGGCTGACAGCCAGACACCGCCCGCTGCGGTTGGTGAAACCGAAGCAGCAGCAAATGTACCGGAAGCACAAGCCCCAGAACCATCTCTCGAAATGACTGTGGTGGAAATGATTGCAGTAGCGCCGGTGGAAATCCCAGAATCGGGACAACCCGAGGAGACGAGCGGGGTAGAAGTGGTTTCAGTAACAGTTGTGTCGATCGAATCCACAGAAAAACAACCCTCTTCCGAGGAAGAACCACCGGAATTGACTCGCCCGACTCCTCCCACTTCCGAAATAGTAGAAACTCCCCAACCTGCCGCTGAATCCAAGTCAGAGAATCTATCCGACGAAGGTAAGCCCCCAGCTTGAGCAAAAAAGCAAAATGTAGAAACCAGAATTTTGGCGATTCTGTTTTCTACCTTCTTAAGCTGTTGTGGCATTTAAACTGTATGTCAAAAAACAATACAACAATGAGTGGGGAGTAGGGGTTGGGCACGCGAGCCCGCCCTGAATATGCAATTTTTATTTGCGCGACAGCTTATCTCCAGTCAGGAAAATCACCCATCATAAAATGCGCCGTGAAAACGAAGAGTCTTCAAAGCCCAACAATAGGTCAATCAAAACTCTTCGTATTTACTACAAACGACTTTTATTGTGAGTGATTTACCGGATATAGCACTTATCAGAAAGATGAGGTATGCCTTATGCTTTTAGGCCCGATGCCCGATGCTTTTAGGCCCGACAGTACCTCATATGAGAGCTTGAAAGGCTATATGATATTACTTCTAATTTCTATTTTGTGCCTTCTACCTTCTGGTTTTAAAATATTATGAAAGCAATTATGGTCGTGGGAACAACTTCTCACGCAGGAAAATCTTTACTCGTTGCAGCACTGTGTCGAATCTTGGCTCGGCGCGGCTGGCGGATAACTCCCTTTAAAGGTCAGAATATGGCGCTGAATTCCTATGTCACCGCCAGTGGCGGAGAGATGGGCTACGCTCAAGCAGTGCAAGCTTGGGCTGCGGGTGTCCCGCCTTGGGTAGAAATGAATCCGATTTTGCTCAAGCCACAAGGAGACATGACTTCTCAATTGATTGTCAAGGGCAAGGCGATAGCCAATGTGCGAGCATCTCAATATTACGAGCAGTATTTCGATCTCGGCTGGCAAGCGATTCGGGAATCTTTAGAAGTTCTGAGTCAAGAATTTGATGCGATCGTCTGCGAGGGAGCCGGCAGCCCTGCTGAGATTAATCTCAAACACCGCGATTTAACAAATATGCGGGTGGCAAAACATTTAAATGCTCGCACTTTGCTAGTCGTTGATATCGATCGCGGCGGCGCTTTTGCTCACATCATCGGCACTTTGGAATTGCTAGATCCTGACGAACGAGCTTTAATTAAAGGATTCATTATTAACAAGTTCCGAGGACAAAAATCGATCTTAGATCCGGGGCTGACTTGGCTGGAAGAAAGGACGGGAATCCCGGTAGTTGGGGTGATTCCTTGGATAGACGAAGTTTTTCCCTCCGAAGATTCTCTCGATTTGCTCGATCGGCGTTCTCCCAACACTCAAACCGACCTAAACATTTCCATCATCCGCCTGCCCCGAATTTCCAATTTTACCGACTTCGACCCCCTAGAGTCGGAAACTACCGTCACCGTCAAATACATCAGCCCAAAAGACCAGTTAGGCCATCCAGATGCCGTGATTTTACCGGGTTCTAAAACTACAATTTCCGACTTGCACGTACTCCGCCAAACAGGTATGGCAAAAGCTATTCAAAATTACTTAGTAGCTGGCGGTACAGTCATGGGAGTTTGTGGCGGCTTCCAGATGCTGGGAGAAAGTATCAGCGATAAACAGGGGCTGGAGGGACAACAGGGAGAATTTGAAGGATTGGGATTGCTGCCTTTAAAAACTGCGATCGCCCCGAACAAAATTGCCCGCCAGCGTGTCGTAACATCTAACTATCCTCAACCGGGTTTACCAGTTTCAGGTTACGAAATTCACCAAGGAAGAACGCAAATGCTACAGTCAGATTTGACTCAACCGCTATTTGACGATCCGACTTTAGGAATTGTCAACACTTCTCAATCAGTTTGGGGCACATACCTGCACGGCATCTTTGATAATGGAGCTTGGCGGCGAGCTTGGTTAAATCACTTGCGCCAGCAGCGGGGACTCCGCGCCTTGCCTACAGGTATTCCCAATTACCGGGAACACCGAGAAGCTCTGTTAGAGAGTCTAGCGGATACAGTGGAAAAACATTTAGATATGAACCAGATTTTAGGTTGATCGTGACATCAAATCCGGTTAAACTGATATTTTGCACCTGTGGCAAAAACCGGGTTTCTGACCGCAAATTTAGCATCACAACCTATATCTTTCGTTCAGAAACCCGGTTTTTAAGAGCTTCCACACCAACGGTGCTCTTCTGTCAGGTCAAACAGATAAAATTCCCGAGGGGCGGGTTCACCAACAGGGAGCATCTCAAGGAAAGCAGCCCAGCCCAAAATTGGAGTTTTGAGGCAGGGGGCAGGAGGCAGTTCGGCTTGAGGAAAGAGGAAAAAGGAAAAAGGAAGGAGCCAGAAGAAGTGTTTTTACAAATATGAGATGCTCCCCACCAACATCTTTCATACCAACCAACAATACAAGTAAAACCGCCCCGCCCCAACAGAAATGCTCAATCAATCCGACACGAGATAAATTATTAGTGAAAGCGGAGATTACAATTAAATGACAAAAATTGTTTTTTTACCTGATAATGTGACAATCGAAGCAGAAGCGGGAGAGCTTTTGCTAGATGTAGCCAAACGTGCGGGGGTTTCCATTCCTACCGGGTGTCTGATGGGTTCTTGTCACGCTTGCGAAGTAGAAATTGACGGCGGCGAGACGATTTGTGCTTGTATTTCCGGCGTTCCTTCGGGGAAAAAGCAAGTTACAGTTAATCTGTATTTTGATCCTGCTTGGTAATTAGGCAGTTGTCAGTTGGTGGTTGGCAGTAGTCATTAGTCATTAGTCATTAGTCATTAGTCATTAGTCATTAGTCATTAGTCATTAGTCATTAGTCATTAGTCATTAGTTATTAGTTATTTGCTAGCAATTCCCAATTCCCAATTCCTAATTCCCAATTCCCAATTCCCAATTCCCACTGCCAGCAGCCAACAGTTAGTAGAAGCGGTGGATGGTGCGTGCGGGCCCTCTTATTTGGCAGGAAAGCAGCTAACAATCTCCCAGACTTTATTGCTAACCTTTAATTATTTTGCCATTGTTGCTGTTTTTTACGAGCCGATTGCAGCCATTTTTGGGATTCTGGATAAACAGTTGTTCCGGGTTTCACCGATTCTAATTCATTGATAATTTGTTGCAACTGGCCCAGAGAGTTACCGGAATCTTGACTGGGAGAATTCACATTGTTTTGCAAATTGGCAAACAATGTTTTAGCTTCTTGCAAAGCTTTTACAGACTCTTTTTCTGATTGCAATCTAATCTGAGAAATCCCTAAATTCTTCTGATATTCTGCCAGTTTGGTTTGAGCGTCGAGATAGCCCGGATTATCGACAGGAACCATTTTTAGTCGGTTAATTCCTTCTTCCCACAATCCTGCTATTTGCTCCCACTGGGCGGCTGGATGCGGCGGTTTTTGGGAAGCGACGGCGGCGGAAAGAGCAAATTCTTTTGCTGCTTCGATTAAGTTGTCGGCGCGCGCGGAACCGGTGGCGATTCCTCCCATTGCTTGAAAGTCTCTTTCTGCTGCTTGAAGTTTTTGCTTAGCCGTTTTTCCGGCGAGGGTGTCGGCGGGAATTTGATTGAGTTGGTCGATCGCACTTTGCCAATTTTCACTCGCTTTTTGCCTCTCGGTTGCCGTTTTTCCTTCCTCGTACTGCTGTTTTGCCGCATTGAGACTTTCTTCGGCTCGATTTAACTCAGTAAAAGCATTTTTTTGCTGGAAAATTTGAGCATCCATCCGCCCGACATTTTTGCGGGCTGCTTGAAATTCATCGAATGTAAACCGCCAAGTGCAGCCGAAAAAAGAGCAGTACCTCTGCGGGTAATAGCCGAGAAACCACACCGGCAAAGCATCGAGGTGTTTTTGAGCTTGTTTTGCTTTAGTTTCGCCCAAATCGAAATCAGCAACAGCAGTCGCTTTGTTAACCAGTTGATCGGATTGTTCCACAAGGGCGATCGCCTGTCGGTAATTGTAATCCATACTGATAAAACTCGGCAGCAACAATACCGGCATTGTCTTCGCCACGGGCCAGCGAATCATCGGAAAAGGCAAATTTAGCAGCCAAATTATCCCCGCCCCAGCACCTAATAAACCGCCCGCGAAGACAATTTTGCCGAAGAATCCGGGCGGCTGGTTGGCTTTGACAGCAGCTTTGAGAGTTTGTTCGCTGAAGTTGGGAAATTCGTTTTTGAAGGTATCGCGAATTTCTTCTTTTGATGCGAAAGTGCCGTTTTGCGATCGCAATTTCTCCAACCGCTTGATTACTATCCCCCGGTACACTGAACCCGCTAGCGCATCACCCGCCGCGCACTTGTCAACTTCCGCCCGCAAAATGTCAAAAGCTCGATCGGTAAGACGCCCCATAAAACTCACCTATTCCTTTTGATTATTCTACAATTTGTCAGCCGAAATAATTGTTAAAATATATAAATTTCACCTAAAATATCTCAATTAATTTCAGCTCAAATCCTTTAATCATCTAATTCTGTTAGGAGTTACGCACAAGACTAAAGAAACCGGGTTTTTTACCCAATTTGTAGGCGAAAATGCAGGATTTTAGTAAAAAAACCCGGTTTTTGTAAAACACCCGGTTTCTGACAGCCGCGATCGAATCTAAAATTCGATCGCACTCACACAGCAAAGAAACCGGGTTTTTCAGGAATTTTTGGCTTTGTAGGAAGTATTTTTGTCAAAAACCCGGTTTCTGACAGCCGCGATCGAATCTAAAATTCGATCGCACTCACGCAGCAAAGAAACCGGGTTTTTCAGGAATTTTTGGTTTTGTAGGAAGTATTTTTGTCAAAAACCCGGTTTCTGACAGCGGCGATCGAATCTAAAATTCGATCGCACTCACGCAGCAAAGAAACCGGGTTTTTTAGGAATTTTTGGTTTTGTGGGAAGTATTTTTGTCAAAAACCCGGTTTCTGCCTACCCTGCGTCCAAAATCTCAAATCTAATTCAAACCTAAAAACTTGGTAATGACTAAATTTAATTAAAATTTGTTAAGATTAACTCGACCTCAGCGCCGGTATTCCATCCGCCGCTAAACCAGCCCTTCCCCAGTCTCGATAACAATGCTGCGACTCGAACACATCAGTAAAATTTACCCCACAGGCGTCGTACTCAAAGATGTCACCTGGGAAGTCAAACCGGGCGATCGCATCGGCTTAGTAGGCGTTAACGGTGCCGGCAAATCCACCCAACTCAAAATCATCGCCGGCGAAATCGAACCCACCTCCGGCGAAGTCATTCGCCCCGCCAGCCTCCACATCGCCTACCTCTCCCAAGAATTTGAAATCGATCCCACCCGCACCGTCAAAGAAGAATTTTGGCGCGCCTTCAGCGAAGCCAACGAAGTCCACGAATCCTTGATGCAAGTCCACCGAGACTTGGAAAACTCCACCCCAGAAAATCTCGACCAACTGATCAACAAAATGGATCGGTTGCAACGGCAATTTGAAGGCTTAAACGGCTACGGTTTGGAAGCTCAAATCGAGAAAATTCTGCCCGAAATCGGATTTGAGATGGAAGATGGCGATCGATTAGTCAGCGCCTTCAGCGGCGGCTGGCAAATGCGGATGAGTTTGGGCAAAATTCTCCTGCAAAAACCCGACATCTTACTGCTAGACGAACCTACCAACCACCTCGACTTAGAAACGATCGAATGGCTGGAAGTATACCTCAAAGGGCTGACAACCCCGATGGTAATCGTATCCCATGACCGCGAATTTCTCGATCGGCTTTGCACCCAAATCGTCGAAACCGAACGCGGCGTTTCCAGCACCTACCTCGGCAACTACTCATCCTACCTGCAACAAAAAGCAGAAGCCAGAGAAGCCCAACTCAGCGCCTACGAAAGCCAGCAAAAAGAACTAGAAAAACAGCAAGCTTTCGTTGAAAAATTCCGCGCCAGCGCCACCCGCAGCACCCAAGCCAAAAGCCGCGAAAAACAATTAGACAAAATCGAACGCATCGAAGCCCCCACCGGCGGCTTAAAAACCCTGCATTTCCGCTTTCCCCCCGCCCCTCGCAGCGGCCGGGAAGTCGCCATAATTGAAGATTTGGTGCACACCTACGGCGAAAAAATCCTATTTTTGGGAGCAGATTTATTAATTGAAAGAGGCGATCGCATAGCATTTCTCGGCCCCAACGGTGCAGGCAAATCAACCCTGCTGCGCCTGATTATGGGTTTAGAACAACCAACCGAAGGCACAGTTAAAATGGGAGGCCACAACGTCATCCCCGGTTACTTTGAACAGAATCAAGCTGAAGCCTTAGACTTGAATAAAAGCGTGATGCAAACCATTCACGACGAAGTACCCGACTGGAAAAATGAAGAAGTTCGCACCTTATTGGGGCGGTTCTTATTTACCGGCGAAACAGTATTCAAACACGTGGGCGCTCTAAGCGGCGGAGAAAAAGCCCGCCTAGCTTTAGCAAAGATGCTGCTGGAACCCGTGAACTTGCTAATTTTGGACGAACCGACAAATCACCTCGACATTCCCGCCAAGGAGATGATGGAAGAAGCGATTCAAAATTATGACGGCACCGTAATCATCGTTTCGCACGATCGCTATTTTATTTCCCAAGTCGCCAACAAAATAGTCGAGATTCGCGACGGAGAGTTTCGCCCTTATTTGGGAGATTACCACTACTATCTGGATAAAATAGCTGAGGAAAAAGAGCTGGCAAAATTAGCGAAGCTTGAAGCCGAGAAAGCGGCTAAGAAAGCTGACAAAGAAGCCAAGAAAAAAGCGGCCGCCAAACAAAAGTAAAGTGTCAACAACAAGGCGATCTCAAATGCTGTGGTATCGGCATCGATTTCACAGCATATTCCAGGTTTATGAAGTGCACACTCCTAACCGGGTTTCTTTACAGTTCTCGCCTGGTTACTGATTCTGTTCTGTGAAACCCGGTTTCTCGCTTTCTACATCTACATGGAATATGCTGTCTTTAGCCTTTCAAGCTCTCATATGAGGTGCTGTCGGGCATAGGCCGCCGTGGGCATGGGGCATACCTCACCAAGCTTGAGAAAGGCTATATCCTTAACAACAGGCTCTCCGGTGTGTTCCACAAAGAGTAAATTTCTTGTGGGATGGGCAGGAGAGCCCGTCCATAAAAGGCTTCCACACGCATCGTGCAAGATATCAGTTGAATCCTACTCTAATTCCTGCAAAACCCCAGTCAAAATTTCCAAAATGCGATCGATATGTTCTTTCTCAATAATCAGCGGCGGCGACAAAGCGATTATATCACCAGTCGTGCGAATCAGCAAGCCATTTTCGTAACACTTTACAAAACAATCAAAAGCGCGTTTTCCCGGCTTTCCAGCAATAGATTCCAACTCAATCCCCGCCACAAGTCCCAGATTCCGAACATCAATCACGTGGCGCACGCCCTGCAAAGAATGCACCGCATTTTCCCAGTAATCAGCCATCTTATCAGCCCGTTCAAACAGCTTTTCTTCCTCATAAATATCCAGCGTCGCCAAAGCAGCAGCGCAGGCCACAGGATGACCGGAATAAGTATAACCGTGAAAAAGCTCGATCGCATTTTCAGGAGCATTCATAAAAGCATCATAAATCCCCTCCTTCACAAACACAGCCCCCATCGGCACAGTACCGTTTGTAATTCCCTTCGCCGCCGTCACAATATCGGGAACAACCCCAAAATATTCAGTAGCAAAACTCGCACCCAAACGTCCGAAACCCGTAATTACCTCATCAAAAATCAGCAAAATTCCGTACTTGTCGCAAATCGCCCGCAGCCTTTCCAAATAACCCTTCGGCGGAATCAAAACCCCCGTAGAACCAGCCACCGGTTCCACAATTACCGCCGCAATATTAGACGCATCGTGCAAAGCCACAATCCCTTCCAATTCATCAGCCAAATGCGCTCCCCATTCCGGTTGTTTGCGGCTGAAAGCATTGTGTTCGAGGCTATGAGTGTGAGGCAAATGATCGACTCCCCCCAGCAAACTGCCGAAAAACTTGCGATTTGGGGCAATGCCGCCGACAGAAATTCCCGCGAAACCAACACCGTGATAACCGCGCACCCTACCAATCAATTTTTGGCGGGTTCCTTCACCTCTAACTCGATGATAGGCGATCGCAATTTTCAAAGCAGTTTCCACCGATTCCGAACCAGAATTAGTAAAAAAAACGCGATCGAAATTGCCCGGAATTAACTTTACCAAACGTTCCGCCAACTCAAAAGCAGCCGGGTGTCCCATTTGAAAAGCCGGCGCGTAATCCAAACACAAAACCTGCTGTTTAACTGCTTCAGCAATTGTCTCGCGGGCGTGTCCCGCATTCACGCACCAAAGCCCCGCAGTACCATCTAAAATTGAGCGGTTATCATCGCTAGTAAAGTGCATATCTTTTGCCGAAACCAACATTCGCGGATTCGCTTTAAACTGTCGGTTGGCAGTGAAAGGCATCCAATAAGCGTCCATATTTGTCATTGTTTTTTATCCTTTTATATTGATACTTCTGCATCCAAACTATAACTTGCTCCCGATCGCCGATCGCCCGACGCTTATTATAATTTTACAAAACACATCTCTCCCTCTTTCTATCTTTTCTATCTCCTCTGCGCCCTCTGCGCCCTCTGCGGTTAAAAAAAATATCATTCACAAATGAAATAAAATCACTGCCACAATCCTAAATCTTGGCGATAGATTTCCTAGTGGCAGAGATATCCGATCGAAAACCCGGCTCATTAATTAACACAAGAAAAACCGGATTTTTAAGCAACCTAAAAACTTGATATTTAATAGACATCTCCCCAAAAACCAGTCTTGAACAGGCTGTCCGGCCTGTTCCACAATAATTATTAGAGATGTTTGATGAAAAAAACTAGCTAATTAACGATCGCCCCCACAGACTCATGGTGCAACAAACCAGTCAGCATTTGGGCCGGTTGCTTCCCGTAGGGCCACGCGAAAGCATGGCGAAAAGCGGCATTTTGACAGGCTTGCAGTTGCCGAAAATCAATGATATCCAACGTTAATAAATTTTCGTATTCAAAAGGCAGCCGCACGTTGTGCAATCCCGCATTGTCGGTGCAAATCGCAATATCGACACCGGCTTCAAAACATCGATCGAACACCACCTTCAATTCCCCCATATCCTCCAACGTCCCCGTTTTGAGATAGGTAGTCGGGCAAACCTCCAAGCATTGACCCCTGCGCGCGACTTCTGGCAACAGTTCGGGATATTTTAAGGGAATTTGAATTCCGTGGCCGATACGCATCAGATAGGGCAAAAGTTCGGGGTAACAGCCGGATGTTGTTTCGTAGAGGTGGCCGGTTGTTTTGATGCCGATCGACCTTGCGTACTGGTACAATCCCACAAACTCGTCCAAACGCTCGCCAATAGCAGCATCCCCGCCAGCAAGATCGATCGCGCAAACATATTCTCCCATCTGTGCCGCCAAATCGACGATCGCCCGATTCACTTCATAGGGCAAACGCGAGTGCATACACAAAATTTGGCTGGTAACAATCGGACAATCGCCAATTTGACTTGCCTTGCCCACAACCCGGATAATTTCTGCCATCAAATCGATACGTTTTGATTGTTCCAAATCTTCGGGAGTCCGCAAATAAGGCGTATAGCGCAACTCCAAATACGCCATATTTTCAAACACGTAAGCGCCCCGCATCAACCGATAGATGAAGTAAGGCAAAGTTTCAACAGTTTGAACGCTTTCTACCAGCGTGTGCAGTTCCAAATACTCATCCAGAGTATTGCGCGGGCGAGTGTAAAAATCCTCAAAAGCAGAGTATTCTGGAAATCGATCGACCATCTCAGCATTGTGGCGATCGAAATAGCGCCACAGCACCCTCGGAACCACAGAACCACCCAAATGGCGGTGCAACTCAGCGTGTAACGTCATGGCAAAAAAGCCTCAATTTTCTCAATCTTAACAAAAATTAATTAGGCAGTTGGCAGTTGGCAGTTGGCAGTTGGCAGTTGGCAGTTGTCAGTTGTCAGTTGTCAGT
>NZ_JADEXD010000247.1 GCF_015207285.1 Tychonema sp. LEGE 07203
CGTGTCTCGAATGCCACTTTTTTAAGCATTTATACTGAATATATCTTGCAGTTATCACCATTGTTGGGGTAGATTCAGTCCACCCACACCCCATGTGACAGTTGGGGTGCGGAATGTGGGATTGAACAGCGGTAAAAAGACACAAAAAAAGGGAAGGAATAATGGGTTTCCTTCCCTTGGTTGTTTTGTGGGTGGTTTGTTTGGTGCTTTGAGCTTTTAACTGTTTTCGCAGAGTTTGCCGTTGCTTTTTGAGCTGTCGAGCCCTGGCCGATCCGCCTTTACCTTTGGAGTTTCTGCCCTCGCTGCGAGGAGACTCCCAACTTTTTAGTCTCATGTTGTTGTTTTTTTACACTACTTTTATAATACACCGCCACAATTTCAGTGTCAAGTATTTTTTAGACAGATGTTTGCTAGTATCGATCGTTGACTGATTGGACTTGCTACTTGCTATAGTGATGCTGCGCCTACAAGCGCCCGGAGGCGTGATAGTGCGCGTTGCACACCCTACAATTAAAGTTGTTTGCGGGAAATTATTAATCGAAATATTCCGCCGGAATTGCAGCATCGGTAAAAATTGGCAAAGTATCCCAATTGTTTACCCATTCCGGCAATTGCGCTACTTTTTTGAGCTGAAGCGACAATTCTATTAAGGAAAATTCTAAATTATAAAAATCTTGAATAATTTCTGCTTTCAAAAAGATTTCATTTTGAGTTAAATCGGGAGCATTAGTCGCGATCGCAATAATATTTCCGGTGTCTAAATTGAACAAATAAACTTGTGCGAACACACTTTGAAGAGTTTTCACCGCCGCCGCATTAAACTTTTGCTTGTGGAACAAATTGACAACTACAGCACCCGCGCTTGACAAACGAGTTTTGCAGAGTTGGTAAAATTCTTGTGTCACCAATTTATAAGGCATATAGCCGCTACCAAAACCAGCATCCACAAGAATTATATCATTTTTTATGGTGGTATTTTGTTCGGCAAGATATTCGCGACCATCTTGAATGGTTACTTTTAGTTTATCGTCTAATTGAATTCCAAAAAACTTTTGAGCGACTTCGACTACTATGGGGTCAATATCTGTACATTCGACGATCGCATCAGGGAAATAGTGGTGAAAATAGTTGGGAATGCTGCCACCGCCAAAGCCGATTATATATATTTTTTGGGGTGAATTTTTCCAGACTAATGCTAGCATCATTGCTCTGGCATAGGGAAAGATTAAATTTAGTGGATTGTTGAGATCTAGAATTGATTGAGCTACCTTGGTGGTGAAGGTTTCTGTGTCTGCTAAAAGTAGGAGTAGGAATGATTTAATCTTTTTGACTGCTATGCAGTTTTCGCCATAATTTTGTTGAAATAGAGTGCCGTCTGGTTGTTGCTGCAGCCAATTGATTTGTTTGCGAATAGCTGCAACTTTGCTATTTTGCCGATCGCCTAAATAATCACTCATACGATTTTAGATTTTAGATTTTAGATTGGGGAATCACTGATGACTATCATGGTTGGGAGCCGACCTACAGTTTCATTCTTTTTGGGAAGTGGTATCAAATCTAAAATCTTAAATCTCTCTTCTCACATTTAATCATTTCAAACTTAATAATAGCGCAATTCCTGCGATCGCCCCAACGACCCCCAAAACTGCCCGAAAGCTGACTTTTTCGCCTGCTACCACGGCTAAAGGCAGTACAAATAGGGGACTGGCAGAACTGAGTGTTTGAGCAATTGCTGCGGGCGCATATTTCAGCGAAGTTTGTTGCAGGAAAATTCCGAGATAGGTTCCTAAAAAAGCTGCTAAAATTATTGCACCTAATATTTTTGGCGCTTTTAATTGTTTGCAAGTTCCAAGGTTTTTTGGGTTTAAAAAGCATAGCATGACTGCAATTCCCCCGCTCAAACGCAAGGCCGCAGTCCATAAGGGATCGATATCTGTTTGAGCGAAGGCGGCGCGGGATAAAATAGCTCCGGCGGCGTGGGCTGTTTGTCCTAATAAACTAATGGCTAATCCCTGCCAAAGATGTTTTGATGGTAAGGTGGTTTCGGCTGTTCGTTCGGAAACTACCCAAGCTACGCCGCAGATGGTTAAAAGTATGCCTGTACAAGCAATGGGCGATAGGTTTTCTTGCAAAAATATCAAGCCGAATAAAGCTGTTAAAGGAGGAGATAGGGTTTCTAAAAGCAGCGTTCGCCTCGCACCTAAATATTTTAATACGATAAAGAAAGCAGTGTCTCCGAGACCAATTCCTAAGGCGCCGCTGATCAGCAGCATTGCTAAAATATTGGGGTTGACGGCGGGGAAGGATTTTCCTAAAATTATTACAGTGACTAAAAGCATGAAAAGGGCGATCGCGCCTTTGAGGAAGTTGAGCACTACTGCAGGAATTTGCTGTCCTACTCGCTGCCAAATTGTGGAAGATAGAGCCCAGACAAATGCAGCGCATAAAGCGGCGATTTCACCCATAAAATTTGTTGATTGTTGAGTGTTGATTGTTGATTGTTAAGAGGGCGGGCACGGGGGCACCGCCCCTACTGACTGTTGACTGTTGACTGTTGACTGTTAACTGTTAACTGTTAACTGTTGTCATTAGTTACCGATGCCCAATGCCCGATGCCCAATGCCCGATGCCCAATTCCCGATGCCCAATGCCCGATGCCCAATTCCCAATTCCCAATTCCCAATTCCCAATTCCCAATTCCCAATTCCCAACATAAATTAGGGTTCCAGACTTATCATCTGAAACCCTATATTTATTAAGCTTTTTTATTAGTGGGCAGGGAGAGAATCGAACTCTCATACCTTTCGGTGTCAGATTTTGAGTCTGATGCGTCTACCAATTTCGCCACCCGCCCTTTTTATTGGCTTCACCATCATAAAGCGCCGATCGATTTTTGTCAAGCAAAGATTCATAATCTTTTGAACTTGCCCAGCGATCGATCTCTCTGGCGCGCAATACTGGTACAGGATGCGACAACTGAGACGTTTGAGCTTGTTTGAGCATTTCCCCCAATTCCGTGCTGCTGAGGTCGTCGTAGGCTCGCGCCTGCGCCAAAAACTCATCGACATTCAGTTTTGGAGCTAAAGTCGGCGAACCTCCGGCCAGTTTCATCAGCAACGATGCTACCACTCTTGGGTCTTGGGTAGCGAGCAAGGCGGCGCGATCGCACGTAAATTCTGCACAACGCAACCATTCCAACATTTGCGCCTGCAAACCCTGAGCGAGTACGGTTCCCAGAGGGGAAATTTGACCGGCGGCCAATACAATTAAATTAGCCAGAGTCAGGTAAACTCCGTGCTCGCACTTCAAATGCCCCAACTCGTGAGCGATTACTGCTTTAACTTCTTCGTCTGCGAGCAAATCAATCAGCGAAGTGTGCATCACCACAAAGGGCTGCCTTCCGCGCATCGCAAAGGTGTAAGCATTCGGCATCGGATGCTGGCGGACATAAAGCTGCGGCACTTCCAAATCTAGAGTTTTGCAGGCATCCACCAGCAATTGATGCAGGTGCGGCAATTGATTTTCGCCCACTCGGACGCTGGAAGCGAGATTTTCGAGCATGAAAAACTGTTCGCCGAGTTGTCCCAGCAACTGTCGCACGATCAAATCTAGTCCGGGCAGTTGTTTGAGAGAGTTGGTGGCTTCCAAGTCTAGGGGGTGGCGAAACTGGTCTGCTTTTAAACCTATGAGCGGTACGTTTGACATTTTATTCCTGAGTCATTAGTCAACAGTCATTAGTCCTGAGTCATTAGTCAGCAGTCATTAGTCCTGAGTCAGCTTGCCCGGAAGCCGATTCTTGGGTGGTCATTGCTCATTAAAAAAGATTGATATTTTTCTTCTTCCTAATGACTAATGACTGCTGACTAATGACCGCTAACTAATGACTGATGACTAATTAACAGTTTAAACCCGATCGCCCGGTAATGACAGGAACCGGAGCATTAGCAGCGTCTGTACCCTCTTTGACGCGCCGCAAGTTAGCTCCCAATTTTTGCAGCTTCACCTCTAACTGCTCGTAGCCGCGGTCTAAATGCTGCAAGCTGCTGATTGTGGTGACACCATTTGCCGCCAGTCCTGCTAGCACCAAAGCAGCCGAAGCCCGCAAATCTGTGGCTATCACCGGCGCTCCCGACAGCCTCGATACTCCGCGCACCACGGCGACATTGCCTTTAACGCGAATGTCGGCGCCCATGCGGTTGAGTTCTGCTACGTGGCGCAAGCGGTTCTCAAACACTGTTTCCTTGATGATGCTGTTTCCTTCGCTCAGAGTCAGCAAAGCCATAAACTGAGCTTGCATATCTGTGGGGAAACCCGGATAAGGCAAAGTTTCGATGTCTGTGGCGCTGTGAGTTTGGCCGGGAATTATTCGCAGAATGTCGGGGGATTCGGCAATAATTTTCGCCCCCATTGCCTGCAATTTGGCAATGACTGCGGTCAGGTGGTCGGGAATGACGGGGGACAAACTGATTTCTGAGTGGGTGATGGCTCCTGCTATTAAAAATGTTCCGGCTTCGATGCGATCGGGAATAATGGAATAGTCTACCGCGTGGAGTCTCGGAACTCCCGAAATGACGATCGTATTTGTGCCGGCACCTTGAATTTTGGCTCCCATCGCGCGGCAGAAATTTGCCAAATCGATGACTTCCGGCTCTTGAGCGGCATTTTCAAGGACGGTTTCTCCTTCGGCCAGAGTCGCCGCCATCATCAAAGTTTCGGTTGCGCCGACGCTGGGGTAGTCCAAATAAATTTTGGCTCCTTTGAGACGGCGGTTGGGCCCTTTGACGTAAGCGTGAACAGTGCCGTGGTCGATGTGGACTTCAGCGCCGAGGGCTTGCAGGCCGCGGACGTGGAGTTCGACGGGCCGAGCGCCGATGGCGCACCCACCGGGTAATGGCACTTTGGCAAATCCCAAACGCGCTAGCAGCGGGCCGATGATGAAAAAGCTCGCCCGCAATTGGCTGACTAATTCGTAGGGAGCTTGAGCGTCTATGAGGTGGCTGGCGTTGATTTCTAAAACGTCGCCATTTTGCTCTAATTTGACTCCTACAGCCGAGAGAATTTGCCCCATGCGGGCGACATCGGCGAGACCGGGAACGTTGCGGAGGCGGCAATCGTCTGGGCACAGCAGGGTTCCAGCCATTACGACTAAGGCTGAGTTTTTCGCGCCGCTGATTTTGACGTGTCCTTTCAGGGGCTGGCGACCCCAAATTTGTAATACTTCTTCGTCGCTTTCGGGTGAAGCTGACAGGTTAGACGAGTTCTGAGCTGGTGTAATGGCTTTGCCCTCCATATGTGGTTCGTTACTTTATACATTATTAATTTTGGTTCGATTTTACCGGAAAGTTTTTATATGTCCAGGGGGGATGTTGGAACTTTCAGGCATTATTTTTGCTGGCCTGCTTTATGGGTGAGGATTTCAGGTACGATCGCACAAAGAATCTCGATCGATCCTAATTTAGTTTTCAGTATCAAAATTTACTGTTTTTTTGTGGCGCTCAGTCCGAGCACAGATGCCGTACCATTCTCAACGGGCAACCGGAAACCGGCAGTCAGGAGACCTCTTGCAAAAATAATTAGGACGGGCTCTTCGGCCCATCCCACAAGAAAAAATAACTCTTGTGGGA
>NZ_JADEXD010000033.1 GCF_015207285.1 Tychonema sp. LEGE 07203
GATGTGCGGGAGTTCCAACCAGGGGCGGCGGCGGCGGCGGGGTGCGGCGGGCTTTAGCCTCTGGTCGAACGGGTGTAGGATTGTTTGAGGGGTTCATTTTTGGGTCTCCAGTCAGTCTATTTTAGATTTTAGATTTTAGATTTTAGATTTTAGATTTACTCCACAGATTAATCTGGGAGCAGAAACTAGAGTCTAAATTTGGGGAATCGACCCTGACGCTCGTGTCGGGGGCTTGTATCCATTTTTGGGCGGGTCAATGTGATTTATTGCGAATAAATACCAGATTTCTAATCTAATCGCTCGCTTGCTAATTCGGTGCTAAATAGTGAGAATATTTTACAATTAGGCTGGGCGGGCGATCGAGTAATTAACAATTTTAACTCCTATGAACATCAGTCAAAAAATTGCCGGCTGGCTCGAAAATCGCGCTGTAACACCTGCCTACGCGGGTTGGCTGCTTTCGGGAATGACGGTTTTCTTTTTTGGTTCTGCTACTAATACAATGGCTGGGTGGCTGTACGCGCTCAGCGGTGGGAGTTTGGCGCTGTTGGCAATAGCGGCGGTTTTGCCGGCAAAATCGCTCGGTTCTTTGGAAGTCCGCCGCCGCCCGATCGAACCGGTGAGTGCGGGGGATAAAATTACGATCGAACTAGAAATCGAAAATCGCGCCCGCCAACCTAAAATTTTGCTGCAAGTGATAGATATCTTGCCGTTTGTACTGGGAAAAGAGGTCGTCCGCCCGATCGAAGTCATAGAGCCGTCAAGCATATACAAGGATACATACTATCTAGAAGTCCGACACCGGGGGGTCTATCGCTGGGAAGAGGTCAACTTGAGGACGGCCGCCCCTTTAGGGTTGTTTTGGTGCCGCCGCAGCCGTCCGGCGAAAGCGGTGGCGGTTGTCTACCCGCAGGTTTTGCCGTTGAGCACTTGCCCTTTGGTCGATCGCACCGGTCAAGAAGACAGCCCGGAATTTTACAATCGCAGTCGAGTGCAAACTGCTACCGAAGGCCTCACCCGCAACCTCAGACCTTACCGCCACGGAGACCCCATCCGCCTGATTCACTGGCGCACCAGCGCCCGCTACGGAGAACTGCGGGTGAGAGAGTTAGAACTTGCCGCCGGCGGTCAAGAAATTATTATTGCTCTCGACAGCGCTGCGATGTGGCAAGCAGAGGAATTTGAACGAGCGGTGACAGTAGCTGCCTCTCTTTATTTCTATGCTAGCAAGCGCTTGTTAAACGTCAAACTTTGGACGGCCGGAACCGGACTTGTCTCTGGAAACCGGGTAGTTTTGGAAACTTTAGCGGCGGTTAATGCTGGGGAAGAGGCGATCGATAATCGATCGAAACAATCGATAATTTGGCTGACTCAAAACTCGGCAAGTTTAAGCACTCTTTCCCAAGGCAGTCGTTGGGTGCTCTGGCCGACAGCTACTGCCGAAACAGGCGATAAACTGTTAGCAAAACACGATTTGCCAGGCTTAGAAATTCGCTCCGACCGAGCGTTAGAACTTCAGTTGCAATCTCCCTTGGAGAGAGCGATTAGTTATTAAGATATTCCACGCAAAACCCTCGGAAAATAGCGATTAGTTATGAATGTTGACTAGAAGGATCTAAAATCTCAAGAAACATGATAAACTATAGCAGTGTAATTCCTAAACTTAGCTTTCTTACAAAACCAGCCAATTGCTTGGTAAGTTAAGAGCAGCTTAGATTACTCTGACTCCGGTCGCAAACATCATATCTCATTCACTAAATAGGAGAAAAAATGAGTTTCTGGGATAAATTAAAGCAGAACGTATCACAAATCAACGATTCTTTGCAAACCAATATTTCCAAGTTTAAGAATAATGATTTTGCTGATGCCTCAATGGCTATATGTGCATTGATTGCTGCTGCTGATGGCACTATCAATACTGCGGAAAGACAAAAAACTACTGCTTTAATAGTTTCAAATGAAACACTCAAAATTTTTCCAGCGTCGGATTTGAAGCAAAAATTTGATTTCTATTGTGAGAAGCTATCACAAGACTTCGATTTTGGTAAAGTTGAGGCTATTCAAGCCATAGCAAAACTCAATAAAAAACTAGACCAAGGTCGTGCAGTCATCCAAATCGGCATTATTATCGGCGGTGCAGATGGTAATTTTGATAAAGATGAAAAGAAGGTTGTCAAAGAAGCTTGCCATGCTGTAGGCATTAATCCTGCCGAGTTTGACCTCTAAATTCAGCTATTTACTGGTTCATGCCAATCAATTCTTCAAGGCTTTATATTTGCGAATAGCATTGTTCATTGAGTTTATTTGCTCTGCATGAAATGAGGGAGGCATTAAGCTATGAACAGTATGAACGAGTCCATTGTGCATGACATCGGTCGGAAGTGCAGAACGATCTAGTCCTAATGTATGTCCTATTTCATGGGCAATGGTATTTGCAATTAAGTTAGATAGTTGATTGACACTAGGGCTGGCATTGTAACAAGCATAATAGTTTAATTTAAATGCCGATCGAGCCTCCTCGAACTCTTTGCCTGACAATAAAATCTCAATCCCTGTTACTCTCTAATGTCGGGGAGAGTTTCGACTACATACTCCGGTACATACTCTGGCAGATTCTGGGGCAAATTCTGGGGCAAATTCTCCCGTGGCTGTTCTTGCCTGACTCGCCGGATCGGGAGATTTGCAATCAATGCTGTCGCCCGCTGATCGCTAGCGAGGGCAAACTCCGACTCGGTAGTATCAATTTCCACATAGCGAGACACCACCTCTAGAATTTCTCGGCGCATCGACTCAACCATTTCTGGGCTGAGCTCTGAGCGATCGTGGGCTAGAACCAATTTCAGCCGCCGTTTTACATCGTCGCGGCTGTTGTCAGGGGTGCGCGGGAAAAGTCGTTCGAGAAGTGTGTATAGCATGGGTAGAGCGGGTTTGTCAAGGGTTGGGCATAGAAAAAGTCAGTCGATTTGAGATTTGAGATTTGAGATTTTAGATCGGGGAATCGCTGAAGACTGCTGGGGTTGGGTTCGGGTTCATCAGTTTCATTTTTTTGGGGAACGGGTATCACTGGAGAAAACTTTCAAGTAGTTTTTGTGGTGCGGTGGCGGCTGTTTGAAGTCGCGATCCAATCAGCACATCACATAATTTTAGTGTTTAAGAACTTGCGGAGGCGAGTGAAGAAGTTTTCCGGACGGGGATTGAGATCGAGAAATTCAACTTTTTCGCCTTCTAAGCGGCGGGCAATATTGTCGAAGGCCGTTCCAGCTAAAGATGCCGTTTCCGACAATACTAATGGTTCGCCTCGGTTCGTGGAAACAATGACGCGCTCGTCGTCGGGAACAACGCCTAACAGCCCAATGGCGAGGATTTCCCGCACGTCTTGCACCGACATCATATCATTTGCCAGCACCATTGCGGGTCTGATCCGGTTGACGATCAGCTTAATTTTTTTGACATTGTTGGCTTCCAGCAGCCCGATGACTCGATCGGCATCCCGGACAGCAGCAATTTCTGGAGTGGTAACAATGATGCCTTCTTGCGCTGGGGCGATCGCATTTTGAAAACCCTGTTCAATACCAGCCGGAGAGTCGATCAAAATATAGTCGTATTTGGCTCCCAACATCCCCACAAGCTGCTTCATTTGCTCGGCGCTGATGGCATCCTTCATCCGAGTTTGGGCAGCCGGCAACAGCACCAAACGCGGCTGCCGCTTGTCTTTCACCAAAGCTTGCTCTAACCGGCACTCTCCGGCGAGAACTTCTAATGCCGTGTAAACAATGCGGTTTTCTAAGCCCAGCAGCAAGTCTAAATTTCTGAGACCGAAATCGGCATCAATTACGGCAACATTGCGCCCCCGCTTAGCTAAAGCCATGCCGAGATTGGCTGTGGATGTGGTTTTTCCCACTCCGCCTTTCCCTGATGTAACAACAATAATGCGAGCCATAAGCGATTTTAGATTTATTAGTCAGTTGTCAGTTGTTAGTTGTCAGTTGTCAGTTGTCAGTTGTCAGTTGTCAGTTGTTAGTTGTCAGTTGTTAGTTGTTAGTTGTCATTGGCAACGGTCTTATTTTTGGTTGCTAATTAGCTGAATTTTTGGATGTTTTTCCGGGAGTTTGTTCTTGATTGAATTAGGGAGCAGTTCAGTTTTGTGATGGTAGTGCACATCAAGAGTTTGCACTACCATCACAAAAAAATGCTTTTGCCAAGCCGGAAATGCTCCCTTAAATCAACTCAACGCTCAAAACTAATAACTCTCCTTGTTCAACCAATTTTCTCTGAATTTGCCCTGAAATTTTAAATCTTCCTTTAGTGACTGATTTAGCCAAGACCAAAATTATCAAGCGCAGACTTAAAGAGAAATAGTATTTTCAATGACCAATGACCAATGACTAATGACTAATGACTGATGACCAATAACCAATGACTAACAACTAACAACTAACAACTAATGACCAATGACTAATGACTAATCACCCCCAATTAACTGCGATTTATCAAAATCAGAGGCTCTACCGATCCGAATCCCTTGAGGTGTCACATAGGCGACTTCCGGGAAAAACTGAGCGGGTGAGGTTTCTGGGCCTCTGGCAACATACTTAGCAATCCTAATCACCATCGGTTCCATCTGCAAGGTCATAATCACGCTTTTGGTATTGCCGCCAGCACCGGCGTGCACTACGCCCCGCAAGCGCCCCCAAACTAGGATATCGCCTCCGGCTATTACTGAACCGCCGGGATTTACGTCTCCCAAAAGTACGATCGTCCCTGGATGGCGAATTTCTACGCCCGATCGCACTGTCATCTGCAAATATAAAGGTTCCGCCAGGGATTGCGGTTTTTCGGCGGAGGCTTTACTCAGGGAAGAAACCGGAGGCTGCTGTTCTACACAATAACCTGCCGTAGCTGCAGCAACGGCGGTTTGGCGGCGGCTGGTGTGGACTCGTTTTAGTTGCAGTTCGACTTCGGATAGGGCATCGGCGATTTCTTGCAGTTGGCGGATATCTAAAAGTCGATCGCTCCCCATCAATTGTACTTCTGCATTTGGCTGCCAAAACCGTTCTCCTGCATTCAGCCTGACTTTTAGCTGCTGCCAAAGTTCAGTCCAAGTCGAAGCCGTACCAGTTGCGGCTTCGCTGTTGGTTTCTGGGGGAAGCAGCAACAATAGCTGTCCGTCTTCAGTCTTGAGTCGGACTTGCAAATCTAAGCTGATTTCGGGTGTTGATTGAGGGGCACTGGCAGCAGCGGCTCCGGCAGAGGCATCGGGTATCATGAAACAGTTCGATCTCGGGTAGGGACAGGTTAACATCAATATTAGCTTGAGTCGTCTTTTGGCTCAGCCTTTGGGGGGAAAAGTCTGATTTTTTTATTTTTAACCGCAAGTATGGCAATTATATTTCGTTTGCGAGCAAGATTTTTTTCGATCGACCGCAGAGGGTACAGGCAAAGATAGAACTTACGCACCAGTGGTGAGAAACCGGGTTTTTTTGCGAAAATACTGCATCTAGACCTTTAATTTAGATCAAAACCCGGTTAGGAGCGTGTACTTCATAAACCTAGATTACGCTGTAATATTACTTTTGCTCTTGCAACAGGTATCCAACTCCTCGAACAGTATGCAGCAGGCGTTTTGAGTTACTTGCTTCTAACTTGATCCGCAAAGCGCGAATATACACTTCAATAATATTTGACTCGCCCATAAAATCGTAACCCCAGACTTTTTCCAAGATTCGATCGCGCGTAATGACTTGACGGGGATTTTGCAGCAAAAATTTTAACAAATCAAATTCTTTTGCCGTGAGTTCAATTAGTAGATTTCCTCGATAAACTTCACGGGTTAAACAATTTAAAATTAAGTCTTCAAATTCTAACCGTTCCGGGTCGTTTGGTTGAGTTCGGCGCAGGCGTGCTTTGACTCTCGCTAGCAGTTCTTCCATACTCAAAGGCTTAGTTACATATAGCATTTCAAGCGAAAGATTAGGTGTTGTCGGCCAAACCGGCCTCCGTGGGCATAGGCCAAACCGGGCTATCCTCACTCGATCACCGGATACAAATGAAAGTGGAAATTGCCACTATCAGCCCGTGCCAAGTCGAACAAATCTTGTAACATCCGAATCCTGCGTTCAGCTTGGATGTTTGCTAGTGCAGCAAACCGCGATATGTTTGCTAAAAGTCCTCAAAAGAAGGATATCTTGCTGTTACCCAACCTGATGCCTGGAAAATTGTTGATGGGAAGCTTTATCTCAACTATGACAAGAAAGTACAAGCACAGTGGATGGGTGATATCCCTGGTCATATTGCTTTGGCAAATAAAAATTGGCCTGCTATTCTGAATAACAAAGAACTGTTCCGTTAAGATCGAATCTGACATCTTGCACCTGTGGCAAAAACCGGATTTCTGACCGCAAATTTAGGATCACAACCTATATCTCTCGTTCAGAAACCAGGTTTTTAAGAGCTTCCACAGGAATGGTGCAACATCTCAGATCGAATAGGACTCAGGCAATTCGATCTATTGTGGTACAGGCCCGACAGCCTGTTCCTCAGAGGGCGAGTGGGACGGGTACTACGCCAATTTATAAATTTTGCTCCCAAAAAATATGATTTTATGGCTTAATTATTTGAGCTTTCATCATTGAGACAGTGCTGGCAGAAACAGGATACCAAGCCACCAAGGTCTTTTTCTGTTCGGTTCGGTTATTTTAGCGGGGGGGACTGGTGGCGGCTTGGTTTTCCGGTAACGGCACTTTCGATCGTCTCTTTGCTCAACTCCAAGCAATTTAAATGAAAAGGCGCTGTATATGGAACTGAAAGATTTTCTGGCTTTGCTGCATCCGATTTTAGCTGTAGCGATCGTTTTTCCGATGCTTGGTGTGGTGCTGAATATGGCTTGGCAAACCATGCAGCGCCGCAAGCAAATTGCATCCGGGGATAAGAGCAAAATTCCACCAATCGTCGGTCAAGAACACCTTAAAGCAGGTCGAATTCTGTCTGGTTCGGTGGTAGGAGTGACGTTGTTGGGTTTAGGTTACGCGATTTTTGAGCATATTTTGACCGAACAAATTTGGAGCAAAAACTCGTTTCAAGTCGTTTTCATTGTGCTGATGTTTGTGGCGACTGTTGCTTCTTTGGTGATGCTCTATCGAGCTGAGCCGGCTTTGTGGCGTGGCATATTTGCGACTTTGACGGGTGCTGGTTTGGTGATTCTTGGCACTCAAGATGGCGTTTATCGGCGGACTAATGAATGGTATTGGTCTCACTACTACATTGGCATCGCCGCGGCGCTGCTGATGGTGTTTTCGCTGGCGATTGTTCAAGATATTTACAAAGATCGATCGAATCGGTGGCGCACTGTCCATGTCATCTTGAATTCGATCGCTGTGCTGCTGTTTCTGGGACAGGGAATGACGGGAACCAGGGATTTGTTGGAAATTCCTCTGAGCTGGCAAAAACCGTATATTTATAGCTGTGACTTCGCAAATAAGACTTGCCCGAAACCGTAAGCAGGAGCATCTGTGTTTTGTAAAAAGGATTTTTTTCGCTGGGCGAGGCTACAAATACACAACACAGATGCTCGCCGTCGCATTACTGTCATTTTTGGGTTCTAGACCTCGCAATCCTTGTCCAGATAGGTCTAGAGCCACTTTAGAGGCTAGAAAATGTTTGACTCCCGCTAAGGCTAAGGACTGCTGACTAAAATAACTGCAAAAACTATTGACATTTGCCGCAATCTATGCTCTTACTGGCCGCTGCGGTATTTGTCAAAAAAATATTTACAAATGTTAAGTTTTACTTAAATTTAGTATTATAATTGTCGTAACTTCCAACTAAGTATTTATTCTCACTATCATGATAGCGGATCAATTTCCTTGGCTGACCGCAATTGTTATCCTACCCCTCATAGCTGCCGCCGCCATCCCTTTTTTGCCGGATACAGACGGCAAAACAGTCCGCTGGTATGCTCTGGGTGTAGGTATTGCAGACTTTGTATTAATGTGCTGGGTGTTTTGGACTCACTACGATCCGAGCATCTCTACTTTCCAAATCGTCGAAAAATATTCTTGGATTCCTTCTTTAGGACTCAATTGGTCTGTTTCGGTTGACGGGCTGTCGGTGCCGCTGGTGTTGTTGGCGGGATTTGTGACGACGCTTTCTATTTTTGCTGCATGGGAGGTCGATCGCAAGCCCCGACTCTTCTATTTCCTGATGCTGGTGATGTATTCGGCACAAATCGGAGTATTTGTCGCCCAAGACATCATGCTGCTGTTCATTGTCTGGGAACTAGAACTAATTCCGGTGTACCTGCTAATCTCGATTTGGGGCGGACAAAACCGCCGCTACGCAGCTACCAAATTCTTGATTTACACTGCTGGCGCTTCCATTTTTATTCTGATAGCTGCCTTAGCAATGGGATTTTACGGCGGAGGAAACGTTACCTTCGACATGGTAGAACTCGGCTTGAAGGACTACCCGCTAGGTTTAGAATTACTGCTTTATGCGGGACTGCTGATTTCCTTCGGCGTGAAACTGGCTATTTTTCCGTTTCATACATGGCTGCCTGACGCCCACGGCGAAGCATCTTCTCCGGTGTCGATGATTCTGGCCGGCGTGTTGCTGAAAATGGGCGGATACGGACTGATTCGCCTGAATTTGGAAATTCTGCCCCAGGCACACGTTTATTTTGCGCCGATTCTGGCGGTGCTCGGTGTGGTCAACATTATCTACGGGGCGCTGAATTCCTTCGGTCAATCGAACATGAAGCGCCGCTTGGCTAATTCGTCGATTTCTCACATGGGATTTGTGCTGCTGGGTATTGCTTCCTTCACGGATTTGGGAATCAACGGGGCGCTGTTGCAAATGATTTCCCACGGTTTGATTGCTTCAGTATTGTTTTTCTTGGCTGGCGTTACCTACGATCGCACCCATACAATGATCATGGACGAGATGGGCGAGATTGGGAAAGTGATGCCGAAAGTGTTTGCCTTGTTTACGGCGGGCGCGATGGCATCTTTGGCACTGCCGGGTATGAGCGGTTTTGCTAGCGAATTGTCAGTGTTTGTGGGCGTTGCAACGAGCGATATGTACAGCGGTTCTTTCCGCGCGGCGATCGTGTTTTTGGCGGCGGTGGGAGTGATTTTGACTCCGATTTATTTGCTCTCGATGCTGCGACAGTTATTTTACAACTGCGGGACACTGGCGGCTTGTGACCTTGAGGATCTAGATTTGCGGAATCAGCGAGAAAATCTGGATGAAGCGGTTTGTTTTGGTAATAGTTGCGTTTTGCCTGGTGATGCACAGTTTATTGATGCTCAACCTCGCGAAGTGGCGATCGCATTTTGCTTTTTAATTCCGATTGTTGGCATTGGTTTTTATCCGAACATGGCGATGCAAGTCTACGACGCTAAGACTGTGGCAGTCAACGCAGAAGTCCGCGAATCTTACGTTCAAATCGCTCAAGCAAATCCTCGGATTTATGCGGAGAGATTTTTGCTTCCCAAAATTGCACAGACTCCAACAGCGCCTGCTGTGGGCAAAATTACCGGATCTGAATCTGCCTCAACTTTCGGTATTGTCAAATAATTTTATCGAATTCTGTTTTTGTTGAACATTGGGCGATCGCTTTTTTTACTGGTTTTTGCGACTGGGGCGATCGCTTTTTTGTTAGCACTGAATTTCGGCAATAATCTGCGCCAGATTTTCCTTGGCATATCCCACTTCAAGCTTAGAAAAAACTTGAATTAATTTATATTGTTGACCGTTGCATCGTCAGGTGATTTAACCGCAGAGAACACAGAGAACACAGAGAGATCCCAGAGAAATGAATACAGGACGATGAAGAGAGGAATTGATATTACTTCAAAATTCGTCAAGGTAGGAATCTCGGCTGTAAGCTGTTGCGGCATTTAAACTGTTTAAATGCCGCAACAGCTTATCAACCAAACACGCTCGCAGTATCGCGGTATTCTTCGGCAGAAACCACCCGCCAACTTTCATCGCCCAAAAGTTCCAAAACCTGCTGGTGATATTTCAACAAACTCAATCTGTGGCCGACACTCACAAAGGTAGTTTTAGTTGCTTGCAACTGCTCGTATAAATGTTGCTCGTTCTTCAAATCCAAAGCACTTGTCGCCTCATCCAAAATAGCGTATCGCGGTTCTGTCAGCAACAATCGGGCAAAAGCTAAACGCTGCTGTTCTCCCAGCGACAAAATTTCGTGCCAATCTAAATCTGCATCAAAGCCGCCCAATCTGTCCGGCAAATCTGCTAAGTTTACTGATGCCAAAACATAGCGCAATTTTTCTTCATCAACTTCGCTGCTGGTGTTTGGATAGAGAAGTTGCGATCGCAAACTGCCCAAAATCATATAAGGACGCTGCGGCAAAAACAACATTTCCCCAAGTTCCGGCCGCACCAAACGGCCCGTGCCCGAGTCCCACAAA
Source organism: Tychonema sp. LEGE 07203 (assembly GCF_015207285.1). Classification (GTDB taxonomy): domain Bacteria; phylum Cyanobacteriota; class Cyanobacteriia; order Cyanobacteriales; family Microcoleaceae; genus Microcoleus. The sequence goes on from NZ_JADEXD010000033.1 coordinate 10,434, forward strand.
CCCGCAATAGCCCGCACCAAAGAACTTTTTCCAGCACCGCTTTGACCGACAATTAACAGTCCTTCTCCCGGCGACATCGCTACCGACAAATCCCTAATTAAAGTTTTTTGATGCTTGGGAGTATCTAAAGTAACGTGTTCCAGCGCCAACCGAGAATCAACTACTACATCTATAACAGTTTCTCCGGCACGAGATACGGCTTTTTCTGCTTCCAAAGTATCTGTAAATACAGTCAAGCGATTGATACTAGCTGCAAAAGAACTCAGCGGTTGAATCTGAGTGACAACCACTGAAAAAGCGCCTAAAACCTGACTGAAAGCAAAACCTGCTTGCGTGATATCTCCAAACTGGATTGTATCGGTTTTGTCGGCAAAGTAAGCAGGAGCTAGAAACAAAGCCGGAATAATCACCACAGCATATCCGTATCCCGTTGTAAAATAATCCAGATTTCGCTGCCAGCCAATGAGTAAATTAAAATTGCGGAATACTTCCACGAACCGCTGCTTTATTTGTGTCGATTCCTGTTCTTCCCCCTGGTAAAAAGCAATAGATTCGGCATTGTCGCGAATGTGAACCAGTCCGTAGCGGAAGTTGGCTTCTTTTTTAAGTTGATTAAAATTAAGAGGTACTAATCTTTGACCAAAAATCAGAGTGGCGACGGTTCCCAAAATAGCATAAACTATCAGGAATATGGAAAGTTGTTTTGAGATTGACCACAGGATACCTGTGAAAGATATAACATCAACAATTGAACCCAGGACGATCAGCAAAAACGACAAACTTGTCTCGGTAAATGATTTGACATCTTCGGAAATTCGCTGGTCTGGATTGTCGATTTCCTTGTTTGAATTTATTTCGTAATAAGCCCGATTTTGAAAATATTTGTCGAGGAACTTATTTGTCATCCACTCTCGCCAGTAGAGACTTAATTTATCTCGGGTATAGCGGTAAATTACTACAATAGGAGTGCCGAGTACAAAAACCCCTGCATAGACAAACAGATACTTCCAGTAATTGAGTTCGTCTTTTTTAGCTAGTGCTGTGTTAAAAAAGTTGCCGACATAACTAATTATTACATTTAGACCGCTGACTGACAGAGACAAAAATAGCAGCAAAGTCAATAAAGCCCAGGGCTGCCAGTGCCTGGTAAGTCTGTCTTTAAACCAGACAAAAGCACTCAAAGGAATAATTAGCATTAAAGCCACGATCGCAATTGTTGGCGAATTAATAATTGCTTTCAACAAAGTAATCAAGCCGGCCGCAATACTATTGACAAAATCAGGAAAAAGAGCAACACCCCCCAGACATACAGCGCTGAGGAGTACAAACATCGCAGCAAAGAGAAATATCAACAACAGCGCGAGTAATCCTAAAAATATTCTGCCGCCCCCTGGCTGTAAAGGATAAAAATAAGGTTGGGCGATCGCAATAAATCTATCCCACAACTGACGGTCAAATCGATTCATCTTTGCTTTTTACAAAACTACTTTGGCTTTTATAACATAGCAACTTTTATTTTCCATTACCGCAGTAATTTATTTGGGAGTTGAGCGAATGTTATCAGATCCGATCCTTCGAGAACGCTCGAACCGGATAACGGTTATTTTACCGGAAATGAGATCGCGCACAGAGGAATACTTGTTTTCCGAATGAAGTCGCCGAGAGCAAAAAAGTTGGGACGTTAGTTGTGGAGCTCATCTAAAATTTCAAATCGATGGAATCGGCAGAAGTTGCACTTTCGCCGATCGGCTCCGACTCGGATTGACTCCTATAAAATCGCTGGCAGATGCCCAAAATCACTTGCTTCATCACCCAATACAAAACCGCAATTACTACAAATGTTGCAGCCATTACTAGAACCGGACGCTTGCCAATCAAATCGTTCATGACTGTGTTAACCAGCGCATCGGGGTTAGTCAGAATGTCCCAACTGTTGAAGCGGATAAATCGCCCTAAATAAATGCCGATCGCCGAAAGTGCGTGAATAATCATCTCGGTGGCGAGGATAAATCTACCCCAACCCTGTTGCTTGAGATAGTAACCCAAATTCATCACCGACAGCACGTAAGCTCCAAACCCGGCCAGCATAAACGCCAGATACTGCGGAATTAAAGCCAGAGTCACAATCCACACCGAGTTGCCCTCTTTAATCTGGCGGATCAGGTGAATGATATCAGTTAAAACGTAGGGTGCGTTGGGCAAAAATGCGATAAACCAGAAAAAACCGCCCCACCAGCGGAGAGAGCGAACTCCGCGCTGCCGCAGTACCCAGATGTCTAAAGCCATCAGCGCGATCGTAATGGCGATCGCCCCCAAAACGTAAGTTGCGCCCAAATCTTGCACGATGTGTCTCAGATAGCCTAAAACATGGCGCGTACTGGGCACAAAAGTAGCGCCCAGGAGAATTCCCGTACCCCACAGCAGCCAGCGCGATCGAGGTTTGCGGAACAGCCAAAAACTCAGCGCCAGGGGCAGCAAACCTAAAAACAAATTCCAAGACATCCAGCGGACATTTTGTCCCATTGCTTCGAGCGCTTCCAGGATTAATCCCATCATGTCAGTTTTTATCTCTTTAAAGGTTGATGCAGCACCGCTTCTTTAGCTAGCTTGGATCTATCTTAGGTTAACTTATAGGGTGCGTCAGCCCGCGGCTTGTGAGCGATCGCACCTTACCGCTGGCTGGAATTGCCTAAATTTGCCGATCGGAATTTAGGTTTTGCCGATCGGAATTTGTATCTTAAAAGTCGTTCCCCGTCCCATTTGGGAAGAACACTCAATCTTCCCCTTGTGCTTTTCTACCACAATCGAGTGGGCGATCGACATTCCCAACCCCGTACCTTTCCCCACAGCTTTTGTCGTAAAAAACGGGTTAAAAATGCGATCGACTATCTCATCGGGAATGCCCGTACCGTTATCCGAAATTTCCACCATCACAGTGTTTTCGGGCGTGACACCAGTGCAAATAGCAATCCTGCCGGGATTTTCCTCTGCTTCAGAAACCGATAACTTACTGTAGCGTTCCTCAATCGCATCAATTCCATTCACAATAATATTCATAAACACCTGATTTAGTTGGCTCGCGTAGCACTCTACAAGCGGCAGTTTGCCGAACTCCTTAATTACTTCAATTTCCGCACGCCTGTCGTGACTCTTCAAGCGGTGCTGCAAAATCAACAAAGTGCTATCAATTCCCGCGTGAATATCCACAGACTTCATTCCCGATTCGTCCAGCCGCGAGAAATTTCTGAGGGACAAGACAATTTGCCGGATGCGATCGGTTCCCACCTGCATCGAACCCACAAGTTTTCTTAAATCCTCGGCCATGAAGTCTAAATCAATCTCTTGAATGCGATCGACAATTTTTGCATTAGGTTCTGGATACTCTTGTTCGTAAAGACTCACCAGACCGAGCAACTGTTGCGTATACTCTTTGAGATAATTAATATTAGCGTGAATGAAATTAACGGGATTATTAATTTCGTGAGCGATGCCGGCAACTAACTGCCCCAAAGAAGACATTTTTTCAGTTTGAACGAGCTGAGCTTGAGTAGAGCGCAATGACTGCAGCGCTGACTCCAACTCTCCGGCTCTTTCTCTTTCTCGCGCCTCGCTTTGTCGCAGTGCTTCTTCTGCTTGTTTGCGAGTCGTAATATCCAGGGCAAATCCAATTATTACTTGGGGCTGACCCTCAGCATTCCTGCTAAAAATAGTGTCCCGAGTTTGCATCCAAAACCATTCACCGTTTGCCGCCCGCATTCGGTACTCAATTTCCCTAATTTCGCCATCTTCACTTCCTGCAAAACTCGAATGATGTTCCAGAACTTGAGGCAAATCTTCCGGGTGTATTAACAGAGGCATCAGTGACGAACCCATCGCTTTAATCTCTTCAAAGCTATAGCCCAAAAGCTTACCCACAGAAGAATTAGTATAGATATTTCGCTGTTCTTCCAAGTCGTAGAGATACAAAATACCGGGAGTAGCATTGGCGATTTTTTGAACGAACTGCTGGCTTTCTTGCAAAGCCAACTCGGCTTGCTTGCGATCCGTCACATCAATGGTGATGCCGTCCCAAAGAATATCGCCGTTTTCTTTAGCTTCAGGACGCGAATTTGTCTGAAACCAGCGAATTTTGCCTGAAGGCAGCACCAGCCGTCCTTCCCACTGCCAAGGTTGCAAAGTTTGCGCTGAAACACCAATAGATTCGTAATAATTTGGGCTGTCATCGGGATGAACCAAATCTACTAGCAAAGCCGAATTTTGCAAAACAGCTTCGGCTTCTACCTCAAACATTTCTCGGGAAGCAGGACTCATGTAAGGGAAACTGACTGAGCCATCGGGACGCAGCAAACATTGATAAATCGTTCCCGGCAAATTAGCCGACAGCTTTTGGAATCTTGCTTCGCTCAAACGCAGTGCTTCCTCTGCTTCTTTGCGCTCGGTAATATCAGTAATTGAACCAACGATGCGGATTGCTTTTTCATTTTCATCCCACAAAGCTTGTCCGCGACTGAGTATCCATTTGTAGGAGCTGTTGTAGCACCACAAGCGGTATTCGACCATGTAATGGGGCGTTTTTCTATCTAAATGGTCTTGGAAAGCTTGCATTACTAAGTCTAAATCGTCGGGATGCGTGCCGCTGTTCCATTCGTCAAAGTAATCGATATTTTGGCTGAGTTCGTATCCGGTGATTTCTTTAAATCGATCGGACAGGAATATTTCTCCTGTTTGCAAGTTCCAATCCCAAATGCCGTCATTGTTGCCTTTGAGCGCTAACTGCCAGCGTTCTTCAGTTTGCATCAATTGAGCTGTGCGTTGTTTGACTCTATTTTCTAGTTCTTGATTGAGCTGTTTGAGACTTTCTTCTGCCTGTTGGCGCTCGATCGCAATTCCTGCTAAGTTTATGACAGCTTCGATCGATTGCAGCTCAAAATCTTGGGGAGTGCGCGGTTGTCCGCAATACATGGCAAAAGTGCCCAAAACTTGACCCTCAGATGATAAAATCGGAGTTGACCAGCAAGCTCTCAGTCCAAAACTCAAGGCTAAATCTCGATAATTTTTCCACAAAGGATCGCTGGCAATATCTGTAACGATTACTTGTTCGCGGCGGTAGACGGCAGCGCCGCAGGAACCGACATCCGGGCCGACGGTTGTGCCATTAACAGCAGCATTGTAACTGTCGGGCAAACTCGGTGCTGCTGCGTGCAGCAAATGTTGACCGTCTTTATCTAACAGCAAAATCGAACCCCTGACATCTCTAAATTGCTGTTCGAGAGTTTCAATTAAAGTACTTAAAGTATCGCCGAGAGGAGCGCTCTTAGCAATCATTTCTAAAATTTGTTTTTGAGCGTTCAACCAATTTTCAGCTTGTTTGCGCTGCGTAATGTCGCGGGCAATCCAAATAAAAGTGTTTTCCTGCATTGGAGAAATGTTAGCGACAAACCAAACTTCTTGGTTGTCAAGTTGCAGGCTGTATTCTATGGAACGGGTCTGTTTTGTGTCGGCGGCAAGTTGAATTTGACTGAGGAAAAAATCTGCTGTTTCTGGTGGCAGGATATCGTGCAGAGTTTTGTCTATAAGTTCCGGCGACGGTTTGTACAAAAGTTCGGGATTTGTGGGGGCAATTTTCAGATAACGTCCCGACTTATCAATCACAAAAATTACGTCGTTCATGGCAGCGAATAAAGCTCGCAATTCTGATTCAGAAGCTTGCAGGGCGATTTCAGCTTTTTTGCGATCGCTAATGTCTGTACCCACCGACAGCAGCCCGATCGCTCGCCCTCGGGCATCTAACAACAGTTGGTTTGTCCAAGCTACCCAGACTTTTTCCCCGCTGCGGAGGATGTTTTCATTTTCGTTTTGAAAGTATTTGTCCGGCTGTGCCGCGCAGTCTCGCATTATTACGGCTAAATGATTTTCTGACAAATGGGCCGGATCTACAATTATGCCGATCGGGCTTTTGCCAATTATTTCGGCTTCGGAATACCCGAAAAAATTTTCCGCAAACTCATTAAAAAAAGTAATTTTGCCCTCACTGTCTAACTGCACAATGATGCTGTTAGCATTCTCCACCAATTGCCGGTACTTAGCTTCGCTGGCGCGCAATTTCTCCTGCCCGTACACCCAGCTAAAGCTCGCCGCCCCGCTGAAAACAGCCAGCCAGCCACCGCCAAACAGCAACCACCCCCGCAGCGGCGAATTCTGCCGCCATCCCCCCACCGGAATTGCTGCCAACTGCCAGGAACCGTTGGGCAAAGTGATTTCCAGAAGTGCCGGATCGCCCTGAAAAATCGACTTGTCGCCGAAAAACACCTCCCCGACTGCTCCTTTGCCGTCTTGGCCCCGCACAGCGTATTGCAGCTCTGCCCTGGGGTCATTGAGTCCTGCTTCCTGGAGCAGAGAGTTTTTGTCGAGGATGGTGCCGATCAACCCCCAGTAAACTCCTGTTTCGGGTTCCGCGCCGGGGGGTGTGAGAAAAATGGGCGATCTGCTGACGAACCCCACGCCCCCCTCCAATAATTTCACGGGCCCTGCAAGCAAAGTTTTTCTGGTATTGATGACATCTTCGACCATTTGCCGCTGTTCGGGTACCGCCGTCAAGTCAATCCCGATCGCCTTTTCATTTCCCGCCCGCGGATAAACATCAGCAATCGTCGTGCCTTTAACTAAAGTTATGTTGCGAATGCCGGTTTGCTGTGCCAGCAGAATTCTCGCCGTCGCCGCAAATTCGGCTTCGGTGATGTTCGGGTTGTTGGAAATGTCGGCCACCAAACCCCGCATCAAAAACAGCCGGGAATTTAAAGACCCTTCCAGCTTAGAACGGACTGTGCTGAGCCGGTCGATCGTGCTAGCGCGCTTGTACTGCAAAAATCGCCGTTGTTCCGATCGATCTAAAATACCAACTCCGACCAAAATTGCTACTGATGTGGCAATTGCTGCTAAGTAGGGGGAAATTTGAATTTTTTTAATCTTAAAGTATCCCATTGACCGCCAGTGAAGGTATATTTTTACGCCTTTAGATAGATTTATTTTAATTCTATTTTTCTAAGCAGATCCAATATTTCCGGGATACCGGGCTTTGCGCGAGCCGGCGCGAGTTTTTTTTTGCTTTAGGACGCGGGCCGAACACCGGCGATGTAAACCTCTAATCATCAATTCTGTGGACTAATACCATTTTTCTGACCTATGTGCTATGGATGAAGTCCGAAGCCCCCCCGCTGGGGTTGGGGGGGGTAATATCTAGCGCTACTTTATTCCATTGGTATGAGTTTTAAATCTCAAATCGACTGGCTCGCCATTTATCGCGCACTCCACACGATCCCCCAACGCTTTGGTACGGTAGCACGCACCTGAAAGACAGAAATTATTAGCTAAAATAGAGTTAGCAATAATTTTTTTCAGCGCTGGGCGCGAATCATTCATAGGGACAATTTAATGCAGGAACAGTTGATGGAAGCGATCGCACCTTATCGCGATCGAGTAGATTATTTAGAAGTTCGGCTCGAACAAAGCGAGTCAACGGCGATTAGTTTTCGCGGCCCTGGGTTAGATGCAATCAACCGCAGTTTCAGTCTCGCCGGCGGCATCCGCGCCTGTCACAAAGGCGGCTGGAGTTTTGTAACTTTTAACGGTTTGGCTGAGTTAAAAGACCGAATTGAAGAAGCTGTCGTTCAGTCTCGGTTGGTGGGGAGCGAAAAAACTCTATTAGCAGATGTCACGCCGATTCAAGATTATGTAGCGGTGGAATTTGGCCGTGACCCGCGCTCTATTACTCTAGCAGAAAAACGCAAGTTGCTCGAATCTTACAACCAGTTGCTGTTAGATTATGACCCGCGAATTCAGACGACAATGGCCGGTTACAGCGATAGATTTGGGATTACTTATTTTGTGAATTCTCAAGGTACTTGCATTGCTCAAGAGCGCTTGGACGTGACGGGGCGTTTCGGGGCGATCGCCCGCGGCGAGGGCGGTGTCGTCCGGCAAGGGTTTGAATCGATTCACTCGCGATCGGACTACGGTGTCTTGACAAATATTGAAGATCGTGTTAAAAGTGCGGCCGTTCGAGCTGTCGGTCAACTTGAAGCAAAATCGGTGAAAGGCGGCCAGTATCCGGTGATTTTAGACCCTTATTTGTCGGGGGTGTTTATTCACGAAGCTTTCGGGCATTTGTCGGAAGCTGACGGCATTTACGAAAACCCGAAAATGCAGGAATTGTTGACTTTGGGCAAGCCTGTGGCGATCGAACAATTGAACGTAATTGACGACGCAACCTTGCCGGGATTGCCGGGAACTCTGAAATACGACGACGAAGGCGTGCCCGCTCAGTGCAAGCATTTAATCAAAAATGGAGTTTTAGCCACGAGGATGCACAATCGCGAGACAGCGGGCAAAATGGGCGAAGCTCCGACGGGAAATGCCAGGGCCCTGAGCGCTACTTTTATGCCTTTGGTGCGGATGACTAATACGGCGATCGAATCGGGCGCACATTCTTTTGACGAAATGGTGGGCGACATTGAGGAAGGAGTGTATGCAGTGCGGATGTTGGGAGGACAAACCAACGGCGAAATGTTTACCTTTGCGGCGGCTGAAGGCTTCATGATTCGCGACGGCAAATTGGCCGAACCGGTGAGCGATGTTACTTTAAGCGGCAATGTATTTCAGACTTTAAAGGATATTGAGTCGATCGGCAACGACTCAGTTTACGCCTACGGCGGTTGCGGAAAAGGCGGCCAAGGCGGTTTACCCGTCAGCGTCGGCGGCCCCCACCTGCGAATTAAAAATGTTGTAGTCGGAGGAAGATAGTTAATAGTCAGTTGGCAGTTGACAGGAAAGCAGTTGACAGGAAAGCAGTTGACAGGAAAGCAGTTGACAGGAAAGCAGTTGGCAGTTGTTAGTTGTTAGTTGTCCGTTGTTAACAGTCAACAGTCAACAGTTAACAGCCATCAGCCATCAGTTAACAGTTAACAGTTAACAGTTAACAGTTAACAGTTAACAGTTAACAGTTAACAGTTAACAGCCATCAGCCATCAGCCATCAGCCATCAGCCATCAGTCAACAGTCAACAGTTAACAGTCAACAGTCAACAGTCAACAGTTAACAGTCATCAGTCAACAGTCATCAGTCAACAGTCAACAGTCAACAGTCATCAGTCCTCTCCAATAAATAAAAAAAACCCGGTTTCTTGAATAAACCGGGTTTTTTTCTACCAACGAAGAGAGGATTGAAAATTTAACGAATAGCGGTTGCGGGAATTCTGCATTTCTCGCACAACCCTCTAAACCAGACTGCAAACAATATTCTAGTGACAGCTTCTTACAACTGTTTCATTTCTTCTTCCAGCACCCGAATCAAATCTTGATTGCCACTGGCTCTAGCTACTTCAATGCGGTGCATCAGTTGCTTGTGAATGTTAGCGCGGTGGGTTTCAGCTACTTTTCTTACGTTTTTGCTATTTGTGTTCATGGTGGACATTCCTTATATTTAATTTGGTGTACCGACTATTTCTAGTATATATCGCGAAATTGCAAAAAGTATCTAATTTTACAAAAATTTTACATTTATTGACCGATCGACCACAATAACCTACACAGTTTGCCATAAGTCAATAGCGATATCTTGACAATCAGCAGTCATTAGTCATTAGGCCGATGCCCGATGCCCAACATTACATTTAGTCAAGCGGTGCGCGGTGTGCACCCAACATTGAGTCAAAACTCAAAACTTCCCCCAGCGCCTCTACTAACTGCAGCAGGTGTGCGAGCTCGTGAGTTGCCATCAGCGAAATCCGAATTCGGCTCACACTCACAGTCGGAGGCCGAATCGCCGGAGCAAAAATACCCATTTCCTTGAGTTTGCTGCCCGCTGTTAAAGCTGTGGCTGCATCTTTTAAGGGCAAACTGAAAATTGGGGAGAGGGAATGGCTAATTGGTAATTGGCGATTGGTAGCGCAATATTTGAAAGTTTCGATATTTTGTTGCAAGCGCGATCGGCGTTCTGGTTCTTGCTGTACAATTCTCACAGCTTCCAAAGCAGCCGCCGTGTCAGCCGGGGTTAATGCTGTAGTATAAATCCAAGTCGCAGCTCGATTGCGGAGAAAATCAATTAAAGCCGCAGAGCCCGCAACGTAGCCGCCCAAACTCCCCAAAGCTTTGCTTAGCGTGCCAACTTGAATTAGCGGCAATCCCGTACACCCGAAATGTTCCGCGCAACCGGCACCGCTAGCACCGAAAACTCCTGTAGCGTGAGCTTCGTCTACTAATACCATGCAGTTAAATTTTTCGGCCAAAGCTAGCAACTGTGGCAGCGGGCACAAGTCCCCATCCATGCTAAAGACGCTATCGGTAATAATTAAACACTTGCGGTATTTTGCCCGATTTTGCTCTAGCTTGGCTTTTAAATCCTCTAGATGGCTGCGATCGTACTCTAGCACTGTTGCACCGCTGAGCGCGGCTCCGTTTTTCAGGCTCGAATGGTTGTACTTGTCAGATAATATCAAATCGCGCTTGCCGGCAACCGAGGCGATCGCCCCTAAATTTGCTAAATATCCCGAACTGAATACTAAAGCGTCTTCGGTTTGTTTTAAATTAGCGATAGCCTGTTCTAGCTGTCGGTGCAAATCGCGGTGTCCGCTGAGCAACCTCGAACCTGTCGCGCCCGTACCAAATTCCTTTGTTGCAGCCACAGCCGCTTGAATTAGCCTGTCATCCCCCGCCAGCCCGAGATAATCGTTGCTGGCAAAGTTAATCAGCCGGCGGTTTCCTAATTTTACCGCAGGGCCGGGGCAACTTTCGATCGATTGCGGCGATCGATACCAATCGGCGCGGCGAACAGTGTCCAGGGATTTCTCTATCCAAGCATAAGGGTTAGGGTTCATATTGTAGTGCGATCGGGTAATAAGTTATATTGTCTTATAATCAGTCACTGCCTATCACACAAGCATATGCCACTCACTAAAAAATACAGATTAGTCACCCGCAGCGATTTTGACGGTCTTGTCTGTGCCGTTTTGCTCAAAGAACTAGATTTAATCGACGAGATTAAATTCGTGCATCCTAAAGATATGCAGGATGGAAAAATCGAAATAACAAATAACGATATTAGCACCAACTTACCCTATGTTGAAGGAGTTCATCTAGCCTTCGACCACCACTTCAGCGAAACTCTCAGACACGAAAAAATCAAAATCAATCACATCATCGACCCCTATGCAGATTCAGCAGCTAGAGTGCTGTACAAATATTATGGAGGCAAAGCCAAGTTTCCCGATATTTCCGAGGAAATGATGGTGGCAGTTGACAAATCAGATTCCGCTCAATTTTCCAAAGAAGAAGTTTTGCATCCCGAAAAATGGGTGCTGTTAAACTTCTTAATGGATGCTCGAACCGGGTTGGGCAGGTTTAAAGAATTTACAGTTTCCAACTATCAGTTAATGATGCAGTTGATCGACTACTGCAAACATCATAGTATCGACGAAATCTTGCAGCTTCCTGATGTCAAAGAAAGAGTAGACCTTTACTTCGATCAATCAGAAAGATTTCAAGATCAAATACAGCGCTGCGCCAAAGTTTATGATAAATTAGTTGTTTTGGATTTGCGGAACGAAGATGTAATTTATGCCGGAAATCGTTTTGTACTTTATGCTTTGTTTCCCGATTGCAATATCTCGATTCACGTACTTTGGGGGCTGAAACAACAAAATACTGTTTTCGCTGTTGGCAAGTCAATCTTTAACAAAACTTCTAAAACTAATATTGGGGAGTTAATGTTAAGATATGGTGGCGGCGGCCATCAGAACGCCGGAACTTGTCAGATTGAGAACGATAAAGCTAGTAAGGTTTTGAAAGAGTTAATTGCCCAGATTGAACAAAAGGGTTGAACAGGCTCGATATTTTTTGCAGTCAGGACTTGAGTCTTTGATTATTTAAATTTTCAGGACTGAAGTATGAACCATCGAACGGGGTTTTCAGGACTGAAGTCCTTACTGCGAACGGAGGCTTATATCAAATCCTCTCTTCGTCGAAATTATTCATCTCTCTCTCTTCCTTTGCGATAAGAGCGCTGACGCGCGACGAAAGCCTAAAGCGCCTTCGCGGTTGAATCATTTCGATGCAACCAGACTTGGTATTATTCGTCGAAAGTTTCATCTTGTGGGTTTTGGGGGTTGAGATTTTCTGAACTCTTGGCTTTGACTGGTGGCAAATGGTCTACCAAACCCATATCAAAAGCGATATCCGGCAAATCGGCAGCGTTATATTTTCCTGGCTCAAACAACCGCCCTGGGGTAAAACAAGGCTGTTTTAATTGTACCACTTCGCTAGGTGAAAACATTCCCCTAAACATTTTGCGTTCGAGTCCCATAATTTCCGCTCCTAAAACAACTCTCGCATTAATTTTAGCAAGTTTTTGCCCGTCGCTTCCCAACTAAATAAATCTGCCGTCTCTCTAGCTTTTTGAGCTACCTGAAAGCGCATCGGATCTTCGACAATTTTTCGCAACTGCTGGCGCACAGACTGAAGGTTTGGTTCTGCCCAGTGAGGAGAATTTCGGATTTTCATATACTGAGTATCGTAACACTCTCCTACGGGAATTAGATCGCAAGCAATGGGATAGCAGTTAGCGGTACTGGCGTACTCAGTCGGGCCGCCGTACATTGTCATGGCGACGGGTAAACCCGCAGCAAAGGCATCCAAAATTTTAATAGCAAAACCTTCGCCGCGAAACGGAGCTAAAAAAGCATCTGCTGATAAGTATAAATCAGCTAGTTCTGCTTTAGTGCAAAATTTAGGTCTGATTTGAATTTTTGACTTTGACTTGCCGAATTGCTTTTCGATATTTACGATATGTTCTACTATAAACTCTGGATTTTTGCCGCCATCTTTGACAATCAACTCTACGTTAGCATCATTTTGAAACTCTAGGTAAAATGCTTGAAGGGCGAGGTCGGTGCCAAATCTATATAAATCATAAGAATTGGTCATGTGCAGAACATATTTTATATCTTTTTGGGTTTTCTGCGGTTTGGTATAATAGAGTTTCGAGATTAAAGGATTGAAGCCTAAAGGCACGACTGAAACTTTTTGGGCCCGACAGCCAGCTTTGATTAAAACGTTTTTAGAATATTCGCTTACTGCTAATATGTGGGAGGAATTATTGACGGCATCGTAAATCCAGTAGTCATAATTATCATCGGTTTTTGCGAATTCGTAATTAATGGCAAAAAATTCTAGATTGAGATGTCCGTTAAGTTCTTTGAGAAAATAAGGTTTCCAGTAATGAGACCATTTGATTTGAAATAAATCTGATGGTACTGTGTTCATCCACTTTGCTAGCAGGTGATTTTGTTCTGCTGTGGAATTGCGGGTGATGTGAGAGGCTATTGGCGATGGTTCGACTGAAATAGGAATTCCCATTTTGTCTAATGTGGTCGCCAGGGATAGGGTAATGTCTGCAAAGGAGTTAAAGTGTTGAAAGCCGATGTTAAAGTGAACCATAGTTAGTTGTTAGTCAGTAGTCAGTAGTCAGTAGTCATTAGTCATTAGTCATTAGTTAGTAGTTGTTAGTGGTTAGTTGGCAGTTGTTAGTCAACAGTCAACAGTCAACAGTCAACAGTCAACAGTCAACAGTCAACAGTCAACAGTCAACAGTCAACAGCCCGATTACTAATGACTAATGACTAATGACTAAGAGGCCGATCGCACTAAAATGACTGTACAGTCGCAGCCGCGCGCCACGGCTTCCGGGATGTTCCCGTGAATTACCTGCTTCAACAGCCCTTCGCGGCTCGCTCCGAGGACAATGGCATCGCACTGATCGTTCTGAGCCTGATCGATTAAAGCATCGGAAACCGATTTAGCGCAAAGGGCTGTCGCGATTACCGAACACTTAACCTGGCGCTTCATAAACTCGGCAGCTTGCTTTAATTCTAGGTCATCGGGTTCTGCAGCAGAAGGCTGGTGCACTTGACACAATTTAATCTCTGGTACTTCACTGGCAGCCACTAAGGCAGGTAGCAAGCGCAAAGCCGCAGCTTGTTTGTAACCACCGCGAATTGGCACTAACCAGCGTCGCAAACGCATCAGCGTGTGCAGCCCCAATTCTGGCGGCGGAGTGTCTGAATTCGGCGGGGAAATTTCTGTCTCAGGAGTCGCTGATGAACTTGATGCGACAAATGTAGAATCTTCTGCGCTATCAACTCCTGGGCTATTTAACTGCCATTCTGTAGGGGCATATTCCCCAGCGCTGCTAGGGGCTACAGACTCTTTTTTATGGGGTGTTGCTAGTAGTTTTTCGCTCCACTTCACCAAAACCACCTCACAGCCGGCTTGCCGAATTACGGTATCTACAACATCGCCAAAAATGCGTTCTTTTGTGGATAATTCGCCTTGCCATCCCATTAAAATTAAATCTATATGTCGCTCCTTAATCGTCTCCAAAATCGCGTTAGCTACGTCGTGAGCTACCCGGATTTGGGTGTGTACTGGCAAGTTCCAATTGCGAATTATTCGCTCGGCTTGTTGTAGGAGGCGGCGGCTTTTTGTTGTCCGCACTTTGGCTTCTGAGGGGGAACTGTTGCGCGGTACTGTGATGATTTGCAGGAATTCTAATTCGTAATGGCGATCGCGCGCAATGGCCGCCGCCAGCCGCAGCAAAGCGGGGGCTGTTTGCGGGTTGGAAAGCGGCACTAATAAGCGGCCGTTGCCGATTTGCGGAGCTCTGGTTTGATACACTACATAGGATGGTTCTGGATGCGGGCCCAGGGTTGTTTCTCCGCTGAGATGATTGGATTCAACTCGGATAATGTCGCTGCGGGTAATAATTCCTACTAAACGGCGGCCTTCTACCACCGGTAAGCGGCTGATATTGTAGTTGTTTAGCCTGTGCAAAACTTCGCTTAAAGTATCGGTTGCTTTGACTGCGATCGGCTGTACAGTCATAAATTCTTTCAGGAGGGATGTGCCGGAAAAATCGCGTTTGCTGGCATTGGCTAAATCGGTTTGACTGACAATTCCCACTAATTTTCCGCCGTCTACTACTGGAAATCCTCGGTGGTGCGATCGCGAAAAAGCCTGCATCACTTCATCGAAAGTCAGCAGGCTCGAAAGAGTTTCGACTCGGCGCTGCATCACGTTAGCTGCGTGCAAGTCGCTCAAAGCATCAACGGCAGGTTTATCTTTTGTTAGTTGAATGCCGTTCAACTCCAAAAGGCGACTGTACAGCGAGCCGCTATCTACCTTTTCTGCGACTAAATAAGCAACAACAGAACAGATCATCAAAGGCAGCACTAATTTGAAATCCGCCGTAATTTCAAACACAATAACTACCGCAGTAATCGGCGCTCTCGAAACCGCGCAAAAAAACGCTCCCATTCCCGCCAAAGCATAGGTTGTCGGCAAACCGACGCCTAGGGAATTTGCTTGCAAAATGCCCACGATGTGACCGAGTGCAGATCCCATAACTAAAGCAGGGGAAAACAATCCTCCCGGAGCTCCAGAAGCAGCGGAAATAGTTGTCAGAAAAAAATGAGCTGCCAAAGCAGTTAAACTCGTTGTAATGTTGGCTTCTCCGGTCAGCAAAAACTCCCGCAAGCCTGTATTGTTGCGAAAAGTTTCTGGCAGAAAAGCTATTACTGAACCGCAGATTAGACCAGCTAGAGCAATTCGCACGGGCAAGGATAATTTGAGGGTTCGCTTGTTAAATTTTAAGCTAGCAACAATCCCTTTGCCGAACAAAGCTCCCAGGATTCCAGCTAAAACTCCTAACAGTATGTAAAACGGGATTTCGTGAGCTTGAAAAGTTATTGGGTACTCGCGAAGGTTCAAGTTTAAACTGTCGCCGCCCAAAAGTTGCGAGACAACTGCACCGATAAATGAAGCGATAATTGCAGTCCCTAAAGTCAATCCCGAAACATCCTGCAGGAGTTCTTCAACTACAAACAAAACTCCTGCAATGGGAGCATTGAAACCTGCAGCTAATCCCGCCGCCGCGCCGCAAGCAATCAATTGTCGGCGGTAGTCTGGGGAAGTGGGCATCAAGTGACCGATCCAGCCGGCTAAAGATGCTCCTATTTGCACGGTGGGGCCTTGTCTTCCTAAAGTTAAACCGGAACCAACTGCTAAAATAGTGGTGAGAAGTTTGGCGACAGCTACTCGCAAATCTAAGGCAAGATTGACGCCGCCGAGAGCAGCTTTGACGTGGGGAATGCCGCTGCCTGCCGTTTCTGGAGCCAAACGTTCTACCAACAAACCTGTTAGGAAACCGCCCAACAAACCGACGCTCGGAAGCAGTATCCAAACGGGAATTACTGTCGAGGTAGCAACTCGCCAACTGCCGAGCCATCCGACTCCTGATTTGAGCAAAACGCCTGCGAGTCCGGCAACTAAGCCAATCAGACAAGCTTCAAAAATAGCTAGCCGTCTCGGTTTTAAAAATAGTTGCGATTTGATGACCCTAAAAGGCTCCCTAAATTGTTTAGGGATAGTAATATACGGCATAGATAGCGTTTATTGCCTGCAAATTGTCTGCTCGGTTAGAGTTTAGCAAGAAATCGCTTGGTTTGGGAAAATGCAAGGAATTAAAATTGAAAGTGCGATCGATCTCAATTCCGGTTGCACTTAAACATGATGTTGACTGCTGACTGCTGAGAGTTGACTGTTGAGAGTTGACTGCTGAGAGTTGACTGTTGACGGTGAATCGAACAACTGAAAATTGCGCCGAAATAGGTGGCGATTTGTAAAAATCATTTATGAATTGCCCTCTAATTTATCACCTGACGATGCAGCAGGAAACGATAGGAGCGGCTACAAGTTTAACGATCGCACTAAATTTAGATCCTGTCAGGTTAAACCATAATTTTTGCCGGGTGCGCCCGTATCTCTAACCTCAAAGCTCTGAACTTGAGTAACGCGCACCAGCCGAGGGGCTAGCTCAATTTATTGAAGTTTTTTAATTAAGTTTAATGTTTTTTGGTAGCTATCTGTGTTTCCTTGTTGCTGGTACAAGTCTGCGGCTTTTTGGAAATCTTGTAGCGCAGCCTGCTTGTCTCCTAAGTCATAGCGGATAATTCCTCGGTTGTAGTAGGCGCGGGCATAGTTGGGGTTAATTTGTACGGCTCGATCGTAGTCGGCAAGAGCGCCCTGCTTGTCTCCTAACCTCGATCGGGTAACACCCCGATTGTAGTAGGTATTATCATTATTGGGGTCAATTTTTAGGGATTGGTCGTAATCGGCCAGAGCACCTTCTTTGTCTCCTAAGTCATCGCGGGCATTGCCCCGGTTTGTGTAGGCAGCAGCATAGTTGGGGTTGATTTTCAAGGCTCGATCGTAATCGGCGAGAGCAGCCTGCTTGTTTCCTAATATATAGTTAGCATTACCCCGGTCGTTATAAACACTGGCATTGTTGGGATTGATTTCTACGGCTCGATCGAAATCGGCCAGAGCACCTTGATTGTCTCCTAAGCTCGATCGGGTAATACCCCGGTTCTGGTAAGCACTGGCATTGTTGGGGTTAATTTTCAGGGTTCGATCGAAATCGGCCAGAGCACCCTGCCTGTCTCCTAACCTCGATCGGGTAATACCCCGGTTGTAGTACGCACTGGCATTGTTGGGGTCAAGTTTCAGGGCTCGATCGTAATCGGCAAGAGCACCCTGCCTGTCTCCTGAATCGTCGCGGGCATTACCCCGGCCGATGTACGCAGCAACATAATTAGGATTAAGCTGAATCGATCGATCGTAAGCCTCTATAGCACCCCGAAAATCTCCCTTGTCATACTTATCCCCAGCCTGATTGTAAAAATCCTCGGCTGTGGGTTCTGCCGCCACAATATCCCTCGCCACCTGCACTCCCAAATCCACCTTCGCCGAAGCCAACAAACTCAAATTTGAATTAATCGGAATTCCTCCTAAAATTTTGTTGTTTCCCGCATAGCTGGGTTGACAATTTATCAAACTTGGGGTCATGGAAACAACTAACCCCGTCAACAATCCCGTCAACATTTGGCGATCCATAGCAATCTCCAGATTTCTGTAATTTTTAACAACTATTTTGACATCAATCTGCGATTGTTTACCCGATCGCCTCCACCAACGTTTTCAAATCCGGCACTTCTAAATCCGGCTGGGCGCTCGCTGGCAGTGTCGCCCCAAATCCTGCTTTTCCCTGTCTCCGATTTACCCAAACTGTCCGTATCCCCATCGATGCGGCCGGTACAATGTCGTGATACAGGCTTTGAGCGACGTGCAGGAGTTTTTCCCGTGCTGTGCCCATTGTTTCTAGGGCAATTTCAAAGTTGCGAGTTGACGGTTTGTACGATCGCACTTGTTCGGCAGTAATCAACCAGTCGAATTCAACCTTTAAATGTTTGGCAGTACCCGCAAACAAATCGTCATCAATATTGGAAATTACCGCCAGTTTGTATTTTTGTTTGAGAGCCGTCAGAGCTGCAACCGTATCGGGAAATGGCTGCCAATTTTTGATAGAATCAGCCAAACTTTCAACTTCTGTTTTTGTCGGTTCAAAATTAAATTTTTGACCAATTTTTTTCACAATTTCTTGCAAAATCTCCCGATAGGTTATATAATTTATCTGGTGGCTTTCTAGTGCCGATTCAAACTCAGCAAACATTTCTAAAAGACCATCATCGCTGAAATCAATTTCGCGGGAGGACAGCAACTGTCTCAAGACTGGCAATATGCCACTTTCCCAATCGATTAAAGTACCGTAGCAATCAAAACTCACCACTTCAAATTGATTGAATTCAAGCATACTGCGCTCCTGTTTTACGGTTGATATTCAGCCAAAATTTCAATTTTCCCGACAATGTTTTGATTAAATTCTGCCAACTCTGCGGCCGGAATCCAATATTCTTGATGAATCGAACTCCCGACTGTTTGCACGGGATATTTTTTTAAGAAATCAGCCAAAACTCGAAACCTGGTTACATAGCCAAAATATCCCGATGCTGCATCTTTGGTATTCCAATCTCGCGCGATTTGTACGGCGTAGGCTTTGTGCAGTACGGGATAAAAAATAGGCTGAAAAGATAAGCGCGGCGGAAATGCCAGAAAATCGCTTTCTTTAATCAGTTCCATTTCTTTTTTCCCCACGGCTCGGAACAGCGTTACTGTCTCTGCATCTGATATATTGATATTTTTAAACCAAGCTTTCCAACCGTCCCAATTGTGAACTATTTTAGCCAATTCAGCGTAACCTGCAGCGCCTGGATGGGAGCCATCGTTTTCGGCAAGTTCTTTTTGCCAAATTTCGGATTTTTGCAGCGGCGTGCAAACATCTAGATAAGGCACTTCTAATTCGCTGCAAACTTTAGAAAACTGTTCGGATAAGTTGGCAATCCGGCTTGTGCGATCGGCATCGATAACTGGCGGCGGCCCTACCATTAATACTGGAAATATTTTTTTGGCTGAGGTGAGAATATAGCGGGCATTTTCAATTGATTTCTCAATTTCTATGCGAATTTTGCCGTTTTCAAAGTGAGTGTCGTTGACACCAAAGGAAAATACTATTCTGCCGTCGCAGTAGTGAGGCAAGCGGCAAGAAATTTCGCTGAACCACCGAGTTTCTATATCGGTACTGGTTTCTCCCCTTATTCCTAAATTGTAGTAGGTAATATCGCGTCCTTGTCCGCAAGCGGCCGCACAAATCCGTCCCGTCCAACCGAGACATTTTGGATCGCAAGTACCGTTTACAAAAGAATCGCCGATAAAACAAATACGCATATTCTGTGTGGGAATTGTTGACGGTTGACGGTTGACTGTTGACGGTTGACTGTTGACGGTTGACTGTTGACGGTTGACTGTTGACGGTTGACTGTTGACTGTTGACGGTTGACGGTTGACTGTTGACGGTTGACGGTTGACTGTTGACTGTTAACAATTAACAATTAACAACTAACAACTAACAACTAACAACTAACAACTGCCAACTGCCAACTGCCAACTGCCAACTGCTTTCCTAACAACTAACTTTATTTTTTGCCGATAACTGACAATCCGTCTACAATTAAAGATGGTGTGTGGCAAGAACCGTTCCACTCGGAGTCTGCTCCCAATTCTACTAATTGTTTGAGGACGCTGTAGACGTTGCCTGCTACCATTGTATCTTTGATTCTGCCGACTATTTGACCTTTTTTGACTCGGTAGCCGAGATCGACGTTAATGGAAAAGTCGCCGGAGATTCCGGCGCTGCCGCCGAGCGTTTGATCGACTAGAATTCCGTCGTCTAGTTGAGCGATTAAATCGATTAACGAAAGCGAACCTGGTTTAATTAAAACATTGAACAAACTCGGTGTGGGATAGCTGCCCAAACCGGGGCGAAATCCGTTGCCGGTGGTGCCGCTGCCCAAGGCTCGACCGGTGGTGCGATCGGTATAAAATAGCTGCAATACTCCGCTGTTGATAAAGACGATCGCCCGAGTGGGAGTGCCTTCGTCGTCAAAAGGACAGCTATAGGGGCCGATATCCGGCTGCTGCGAAAGGGTGACAAGGGGCGATGTCACTTGTTGGCCGAGCCTGTCGCTCCAAGGCGAAGCGCCTTCTAGTACCTGTTTGCCATTCAACGCCGCACAGACAGTCCCCCACAGCAAATCGGCGGCTTTGGCTGTAAACAGCACCGGCACGCGCCCCGTGGCGGGAGCAACATTATCTTTCGCCCATTCCAACCGCTGCAAAACCCGCTTGGCGCTAGTGTTTAAGTCGAGGCTGCCGCGTTCGGTTTCGCCTTCCCAAATGTTGAGGAAATCTTCGCCCCGCACTAATTCTGCTGACAAGTAACCGCTGAGGGTGGTGTCGGTGTGGCTGGCATCCAAGCCTAGGGTGTTCAGCAAGCGGGTGCTTTCGATTTCGCAGTCGAGCTCGGCGGTGCAGAGGCTTTCGGGATAGGCTTGGCGGACGATCGCGATCGCCTCTTTTCCCCAGTTTACTAGCTGTTCGGCCGGCACCGACACTCCGCCATCGGGGTAAACAACTTTGCCGCCGCTGCCGAGTTCGATCGTTTCGGGTTCGTTGAGTTGCGAAAGCGCGATCGCCCGATCGACCAAAATCTGGGGTTCCACGGGCCCGTAGGCCACCGCCAAGCCCGGCCGCCCGTCCCGCCACAGCCGCAGAGCAATGCCTTCTGCTTGGGCGGTTTCTAGCTGTTTGAGGCGATTTGCCTCAAAAAAGACCGGCCGCGAGAGCGATTGCGATTCCAATACCTCAGCAGCTTCGGCACCTGCTTTGGTGGCTAGTTCTAGCAGTTGTTCTGCTGATTGGTGATTGGTCATTTTTGTCGGTTGTTGGTAGTTGGCATTAGTCATTAGTCCTCAGTCATTAGTCATTAGTCATTAGTCATTAGTCATTAGTCCTCAGTCATTAGTTATTAGTCATTAGTTATTAGTCAGTAGTCAGTAGTCAGTAGTTATAGCCTTTTTCAGTAATATGAGATGCTCGCGGGCCTTGGACTGAAGAGCATACCTTAATTATTTAAGAACCGCTATATGAGTTATTAGTTATTAGTCAATATAGCTGTTAACTCTAAAATACATAACGGTAGATTGTTAACTGCTAACTACTGACTAATGACTAATGACTAATGACTAATGACTACTAACTAATGACCAATGACTGAGGACTAAATACTTAGTTCGTGCAGCAGCCAAAATCCTGCAAAAGATTCCGATTTAGGATTTGACTGAATTGCCAAGAAATGTACTTTTTTTGATTGTTGTTTCGCTGCTTCAAATCCTTTCGCTTCCCTCTCAGTTGCTGCGTCTTTGAGATTAGCTAAAATCCAGCGATCGTTAGCTCCCGTATCTAATACCAGCCTAGCTGGCGGGCCGCTTTCAAATTTGATAAAAGCCAACTCTAAACCCGACATCCAACCTGCCAAAGCTGTTGCTCTCGACGAGTAGATAATCAGTCCCGGAATTTGCGTTTCCGGGGCCAGGCGTGTCATCGGCAGCCCGAAAGCTTCGCCAAATCCGATGTCCCACTCGGACATTTCGTCAAAAGCTGCGATCGGCAAACTCACAAACGCCCATTTTTCGCCGATTAAAGCGTCCGGCAGCGCCACGGGCGTTTCGGGTACAAATTGAACGCTCGGGTTCACAACCGGTTGATAGCCCGGTTCGGCGGGATAAACGTCTTGCATCCGTTCTTCCAGCCACAGGTTAAGGGCGAGGGTGCGGCGGCTGGAGGCTGCGGGAATATTCAACTCCTCGCAGGCTTTGGTAATCATGTTTGCCATTTGGCGGCGGAAAAAGCGGATTTTTTCGGGGCGTTTCGGTGCAGAGGCGATCGCCTCTTTAATCGCGCCAGCCAGCCACAGGGAATTCACGGTTGTACTCGGGCAAAATTGCGAGTAGCGAAACAGAGATTCTGCCTTGTCGCTTACATTCAGCGGGCTTTCGCAAATCAACACTTCCCATTTCTTTTTTCCTCGCTCGTCTATAATTGGACGGCTGTAAAAGTCGAGTTCCCAAATAGTAGCCATGCCGCGCTGTTAAAAATTAATCCTTTATCATGTTACCCGACAGCGGGCAGGTTTCTGATGAGTGAGATTTTCAGACGGATTTTCAATTGCGGGCGATCGGACTTTCCCAAGGATTACCGCTGTGGCTTGCCCCATTTCATGTAATTTTCAACAGCAGTGCACAACCGGGCGCATTTAGCAAATCCTCGCAGAACAATGCCGCAGCAATCTCAACCCGCGATGTTTGTTATACTTGTGGAAGCCCGCAAACACAAACAGTATAGCTTGATGGAATGAGACAAATCATTCTCGAAAAGATTGTTTCAACCTTACAACCTTTAGATTTTGTTCTCGCTTTGTGGCAAGGAGGTTCAGCAGCGCACGGATACACCGACGAATGGTCAGACCTCGATCTTGCCGTCGCGGTTGAAGATAACTGCGTTGAACAAACCTTTGATATTGTGGAAAAAGCCCTCGCAGAAATTGGCGAAATCGATCTCAAATATCGAGTTCCAGAACCCGCTTGGCACGGTCAATCGCAGTGCTTCTGGCGGCTTAAAGAAACCCCGCCCTTTTTGCTAATAGATTTTGCCGTTTTCCGGCGCAGCCGCCGCAACGATTTTCTCGAAATCGAGAGACACGGAAAAGTCCCGATCGCCTTTGATAAAGCCAATCTAATTGTACCCGCTCATTTGGATACAAACCAGCATTTTTTCCAAATGCAATCCAGATTTAACGAAATAAAAATCCGTTTTGATTTGCTGCAACCTCTGGTTAAAAAAGAGATTTATCGCGGGCATTTAGTAGAGGCGATCGGCAACTATCACAATTGGACGCTTCTACCCTTAGTTGAACTGTTGGGCATAATTTACCGCCCCCACAGATACGACTTTCAACTCAAATATTTCAGCCGAGATTTTCCGCCGGAAATAGTCAATAAAGTTGCACCCCTTTTCTGCATTGCCAATCTCGAAGATTTAGCAGCAAAGCAACAAACAGCCGAGGCGATTTTTGCAGAAACCTTACCGCTTGCAGAAAAGCTGATTCAAAACCATCCAAATCAACCCAATTAACAGCCGCCCAAAAAATCAGCGTTCGTTAGCGTTCATCAGCGGTTAAAATTAAAAATCAACAAACATCCGCAACTTCCAATCCCATGACAAAACTCAGCGTCAACATCAACAGAATCGCCCTCCTCAGAAACTCTCGAAACATCGGCATTCCCAGCGTTACCGAAGCCGCAAAAACAGTAATTGCCGCCGGAGCCCACGGCGTTACAGTCCATCCCCGCCCCGACGAAAGACACATCAAAGCTGCCGATGTTTACGAATTAGCCAAAATGCTAACCGTCGAGTTCAATATCGAAGGAAATCCGTTTCAGCCGCCATTTATGGATATAGTTTGCGACGTAAAACCAGCTCAGTGTACCTTGGTGCCGGATGCTCCCGACGTGCTAACATCGGATAGCGGTTGGAATATTCCCGAAAATCGATCTCGGCTCTTACCAATCATTGAAAAATTAAAAAATCACGGCATCAGAGTCAGCTTGTTTATGGACGCAGATCCTGCTCTCATGCCCCTAGCAAAAGAAGTAGGAGCCGATCGCGTAGAACTGTACACGGAACCCTATGCAACTGCTTTTCGCGAAGGTAAAGCAGCATCTGTTTTGCAACAATATGCCTTAGCAGCTAAAGCCGCTCAATCAGCAGGTTTGGGAGTGAATGCCGGTCACGATTTAAATTTGCAAAACTTAGCTCAATTTTGCTCTATTCCTGATATCCTAGAAGTGTCGATCGGTCACGCTTTAATTGCGGAAGCGCTAGAAATGGGCTTGTCCAACACAGTACAAGCTTACTTAAAAATCCTCTCTGATTCGTAGTATAAATTAACCTGCGCGGGAAAGGGTGGTTTGGCATCGGCAAACTCGTTTGTATCTGATGTTTTTCACCATTTTCAATTAGCCTTTTATGAACAGGCTGTCCGGCCTGTTCCACAAGAAAGAGCAATTGTTGTGGAACAGGCCGGACAGCCTGTTCTTGATAATGCTGCAAGATGTGAGTTGTATCTGATGTTTTTCACCATCCCGCCTCTACAAATACGATCGCCAATTCAACCGCAAACATGACTATTTTCTGTCTTCCCTCCTTTGCAAATCCCGCAATTGCTTATCAATTTTTTCCACCATTGGCAAATCATTTAAATTTTTAAATCCATCTTTTGCCATTCGCAAATAACGCATGGCTTCCTGGTTTTCCCTCATGGCTGAATGAACTTGCCCCAATCCGTAGCGGGCCTCTGTCAGCTCCTCAATATCATCAGGTTTCGCCGCACTAATCACCTTTGAATAGTAAAATTTAGCCTGCGGAACCAGTTGCAGTCTATCCAAATACAAATCGCCCAAAATGCGATAAATTGGCGGTGTTTCAAATCCGGTTTTTGGTAAAGTTTCTAAAAGTTCTATTGCTTCTGCGATCGCACTTGTGTTAAGATAGATGCTAGAGATTGCTAATTTTTGGGAGCTTTCATTCGCTACTTGTTTGTCGATCGCCCCAACCTCACTTTTCACCCTTTCCACCTCACCCTCATCCAGCAAACTAAACTCGATATCTCCCTCTCCGACAGCATTCTCTGATGAAGCACCCGTATTTGCATCCACAATCAACTTGTAGCTAGCACCCGGTTTCAGCGCCGGTTCCCCCGGATACACAGCCTCAGTACCGCTAACAGTCATTTCCCAGTTTAATTTCGCTCCGTTTTCCCGGAGGCTCAACTTATAGCTAGTCGCGCCAGCAACCGGATTCCACCGCAAAATTGGCTTGCCCTCGAGCAATTTTGTGCGCCGCGGACTGATAATATAAGGAATTGGCGCGCTGTACCAAGTAATTTTATCGTCGCCGCGATCGGGACATTTAATTACCTCATTACTGCAAGCAGATTTTGACGTTTCGTTGGCTAACAAACAGCTATTCAATTGATTTTCACCCGGTGCGATCGACTTAATTCCCAAATCAGCACATTGGATTGTCAGTTGTCCGTTTTGTGCTGTTCGCAATTTGTCTCCCGGATAAATCGGCGTACCGCTGGTAGGGCGAACAATTAGGCCGTTTTGGCGCTCGATCGCAACTTCCCCGCTAGTATGGATAATCAGTCCGTTGGATATTCGGTTGCTGGCTGCTAGTGCGGTAGTTGCGATCGAACTTAAACCGATAATAATTGCCATCCTGGTTTTCATTTGATATTTCCTTTTGCTTGTAAACGTTGCAGGGCAATTTCCATACATTCATCTTGTTTCGGCACGCGGTAATTAGAATATTTAAGCGCCTGATTCCAGGCTTCTAAGGCTGCTTGCGGCTTATCTTGGATTTCTAGTACCTGTGCTAACAGACATTGAGCTTCTGGGCTGTCGCCTCTGAATCCTATTGCTATTCTTAAATCTGCTTCAGCAGCGTCATATCGCTTTTGTGTCAACCGCACCCAGCCGCGATTTTTAAAACAAGCGGCTTTTACTCCGTCGTATTCAGTATTTTCTAAACAAGCGGCGACAAACTTTAAAGCTTCTTGAGGTTGATTGTTCAAAATTAGCGATCGAGATATTTGAGCATTCGCTTCAGTAGAACCCCGCCGCGCCGCCTCCTTCATTGCTTTTGCGGCGTATTCTTTTTCATTCAAGCTCTCGTACAACTCGGCTAAGTTATAGTAAGGACTAGCATAATTTAGATTGAGTAAAGTTGCTAATTGGTAGCATTTTTCGGCAATAAATAGTTGACCCTTTTTGTGATTTTTTATGCCAATTTGATTGGCAACCCGGGCAACGATCGGGCCTATTAATATGTAGCCGATCGCCAAAACAGCTAAACTAATGCTTGTACGCTGCATCAGTTTAGTTGAAACAGTAAATTGGGGGCGGTTTGGGCGATCCGCCGCACCATCCGCTGCTGCTGAAATCACAGGTTTAATTTTGTCTCTTCGCGGTAACGTCAATTCCTCAAAATTGGGATGCTGACACAGCACCGGAATCCCGCTAGCGCCCGGAAATCGAGATTCCCAGTGCAGCAAATAATCCTTAGCTTTTCGCACAGCCAAAAACAAAGGTTCTCCATCCGCCAGATATCCGAACAAAGACTTCACAAAATCGTGAGCAATTTGGTCGGGAATTGGTGCGCGCATTACAATTATTGACGGCAAATGATGATTCTGGGCTACCAAATCCGCTGCTAATCCAAAACTGGAACAGGAATTAAAGATTAGCAATTGCAACCCTTTATAACTCGCTCGCTTTATACCTATTTTTAAATCATTTACGGTGACAGTATTGTTGGCAGCATTTTGATTTATGTGCAGCCGTCCGTTTGTAGCATTATTATCGCTATCGCTGTGCCCTGCAAAAAAGAAAATTTGCCAGCCTTTTTCATCAAAAAGGCGATCGTTCAACTCTTCCGGTGTCGGGTTATCTAAAAACTCTAATTGGCAGCGATCGCCCAAACTTTGGGCAATAATTTTGGTATCTTTTTTAACATCTATTCCCTTACTATTACCTAAAACACATAAAATTCTGCCCCAAGAAGGTAGATATATTCCTGCTTGAGTTTCCTGCTTAGACTGTATTGTATACTCTGACGGACTGCGGATGATTTCACAGTTGCAGTACGCTTCCCGAAAATTCCACACATCCCAAGGCAACTCACAAATTTCCGAATCATCGCACTCTAGAAATATTTGAATATATTCAGATGTATTGCCGATTTGCGTCCTGAGATTTACCTCAATTTTTCGGTAAAACTCGTCAGCATTCAGCCATTTTTGCATCTCTTCTCTCAACCCTTCATATATAGCGCGAGGATTGTTTTCCGAAATATAAGCTTTGCTTGTAGGCTTGATTTTTATCCGAGAATTGCTTCTGCTAGATTGGAACCCGGAACAACAAACTTTCCATCTTCTTTGCAGTACCTCAAGGTCTGGTACTGGTGGCAAGCTTCCTTTGAATTGAATATTGATAGGTCTTGCTTGGTTTTTCAACTTTGCCGTGACGTGAGGAAAGCCTTCTTGAAGAGTTCCAGACCCTAAAGCCAATATGACAGTCCAAGTCATAAATTTGCTGCGGTAACAGTAATTACAAAATCATACCATAAAAGTTTCTGTTATGCTCAAATCGTCGATCGCCAGTCGAATACCAAAACATTCTCCGGATTCAACATAAAATTCCAGTGAAATGCACTGATCTTGAACAGTAGATTCAAGTTCCTGTAAAATTTCTCCAGCATCAGATATTAGCGACAGTTTAAGGTGACGCGGCAAATAACGATCGCCAATCGCCGGATGCAGTTGCACGTGAACTCTGAGAGTGCGATCGTCCTCTTGGGCAATCGCCACCAACAAAGCAACAGTTGTTGAACCCAAACGCATTCCCAAATCAATCAACTTGGCCCGCGTGACATCAGCTTCGGGAAACCTATTGATATTACTTCTAAGCCCGTGCGAAACAGATTCTGTACTGGAATTTCCACCTCCCCGGAATGCAAAACTTGGGTTATCGTCAGGAAAAATCAGGTCTTCTAAATTTTGTTTGCCTTGCTCGATTTTCTGCCAACCTGCTTCTGCAACATTCTGCAACCAATTGCCTAAATTAGATTTGACCGGATTTTCAATCTCAGTCGGTTCAGTCTCCGGCTGCGGATCGAATATCGATTCAACAGACAGCCAATCCGATGTAAAAATATTCTCCAACCACTGACGCAGATCGACTTTAGATTCATATATTTTTTCCAGGTGAATCAAGA
The DNA here is from genome assembly GCF_015207285.1 of Tychonema sp. LEGE 07203. GTDB lineage: Bacteria > Cyanobacteriota > Cyanobacteriia > Cyanobacteriales > Microcoleaceae > Microcoleus. The sequence goes on from NZ_JADEXD010000033.1 coordinate 38,669, forward strand.
ATTCATCCAGGGAATGCAAATCGCTCAATACTAACTCGCCCGTTGTCGCAGTCGGAGAAAAACCCAACAATCTTGCTTCCTTTTCTTCTTCATCAATTTCGACCGCAATATAACCGATGCGTTCATCCCTAGCTTCCGCGGGAACAGGACACATTTCCGGCAAATTTGCCGCAGAATTTTCATTGTCATTTTGTACGTTGTGATGTACTCTTCTAATCGGGATGCACTCAATTTTACCCAATCCTTTGATATACAAATCTGCGGCATTTTCAAACAAGCGAATTGCTGGAATCCAGCTATCGCATTGACTCAAATCAGTTTCAATATCCAACAATTTTAAATAATCGCCAACCGCCAACACTGCTAAAGTGTTGAGATAAATTTGTTCCACCTTTTGCGGATGATTGTGTTCCGAAGCAAATTGCGATGCTAGACGAATTGCCTTTTGGGTAATTGGCATTGGCAATGATTGGATTCCGGTACTATTGTTTTTCATTTGCCTAGTTGAACTCCCTGTATGATTAATAGCCATGAATTTTGCCAAATTTGTCCAACAAACGAGGACGACATTTGTTTTTCCAAAAACCGTAGATTGTCTGATAAGCGCAGCCATATTCTGCGGCCATTTGCGTAATATTTTTGCCAGACAACAAATTTATCAAAATAACTTGACAAGTTAGATCCTTCCGTCCTCGAATGTGTGCGTTTAATATGCCATCAGGATTAGTCTCGATCCAGTTTTTAACGGTTTCAAAGTATTGGATACATTCCATAACATGACTGTCATCCTCAGCGGTAAAATCTTCTAAAACTTTGTCATTATGATATTTTCTGGCATTTTGTTCAGCCATCTTTTGAGCAAAAGTTAACAGCCGCCACCGCAAACAATTATTGAACCAAGTCATCGGGTTACTGCGAGTAGGATCGTACTGAGTACCGGTGCGAGATTCGTACAAATTGCTACAGAAAAAAACCCACTGTTCTGCTAAAGCATCTTCATAGTAAGGTACTTTTTCCTTCCAGATCAGACCGGAGTTTGTCATTTTAATCACAAGCTGACTCAACAAACGTCTTCGTTTCCAAGGGTTCGATGTTTCCTGGCAAATTTGGGTGACAAGGCTGTCGAGCTCTTGATATAGAATTTGTCGATCGCATGGGTGGTCTTCCCCCTGGGAGGGGTTGTACTCATCATTCATAGTTCAGTGCGGCCGCAACTTTGTTCCTACATTTACTTATCAGGGTTAGCTGGGAAATTTTATGTGAAATTCTCAAAGTTTTTTGTGGCAGATGGTTGAAAGTCTTGCTGTGCGGTGGATTTGGCTGTAAAATTGGCTGTAAAGTTTTGTTAAGACCGGAACTAAAGAAACCCGGTTTTTGGGGTTTTTGCGGTGTGTGACGAGTATTCTCCGAAAAAACCCGGTTTCCGGGACTAAACCAGAATTTAGAAACCGGGTTTCTGCGTAAAATCTGACGTGTAATGTGAAAAATATCAGAGAAACCCGGTTTCTGGGACTCAGCGCGTCAGGATTTACGCACTCTCACCCAAGAAACCGGGTTTTTAAAACCCGGTTTCTGCGTAAAATCTGACGTGTAATGTGAAAAATATCAGAGAAACCCGGTTTCTGGGACTCAGCGAGATTTACCATCGATCGCCCCCAAAACCCCAAAAACACCTTACGATCGCACAAGACTTGCTGTATCCCGATCATATCGAAATCGATCGAGGGTTCCTTCCTTGATTTTTTCGATCGCCTCCTCAATTACCTCTAGCGGAACCAGGAACCACTCTCTCGGCTTTACGGGTGTGCCGAAGCGATCCTGCAATTCCAAATCTAATTGAGCGCTGGCGAAAAACTTCTGAAGCAGTGCCTCAAGTCCCTTCCGGTTGATATTTGCCAGTTTGAAGGTGGCAACAATATCCACATCTGCTAGCAGATAGGTGGAGTCTTTCTTGGCGTTGGCAATTCGGCTTTTTACATCTCCTCCAGTAACGCCGATTTTGTGAATAATAGACCGATTCTCGGCAATGAAGGGATGATCCGATTGGCTCCTGAGCACGTAAATATAGCCAGTCGGCAAGTCGTCTGCTGCTTCAATGTTGGAAAATAGGGGGCCGAAATCTGGGGTGGTGATGCGGCGGCTGGCCTTGTCTTTATTTAGAGCACGCTGGAGCGATCGCAACAGCAAATCGCTCTCAGTGGCGTTGTCATAAACTACCCGCAGCCTGCAGTCTTGACGGCCATAGTCGCTGACAAACGACTCGCCCATCTCGGCTACAATCACCTTCTGCCCGTCGAGGATGAACAAATCGCCTTCCTTTACGGCCGCATAGTCCTGGTATTTGATAGTTTGCCGTTCCCCCGACTGCAATTGGCGTTGCACTTTGTCAAAGATCGGTTTGAATTCATCAAAGTCCTGGCAGGGAGTCCGCTGGGCGATTTCCTCCGCTGCTTTGATTTCCTGGCGCGATCGCACATGAGTAAGCTGGGTTACATCGTTCTCTGAACTCGCATCGACTCCAAGGGATGCCAGCAGCGCCTCATTTGTCAGATCGTCTTTGGCGATCGAGCCAGCATCAATCTCAGCATCCAACAGTCCGCGCGAGTCTAGCGGTTCCAAGACTGCGCGACATTCCTCCGATTCTCGCAGGCGATCGAGCCTTACTGCATAAAGCCGCTCGAAGATATCGCCATCCTCCCCATGCTGCGGCAATCTTCCATGTTCCTCTACAAACCGCTCGATTTCCTCAAAGCCTGCAACGATCCGCTCTTCTTTGGCGGAGCGCTGGCCGGACGGATCGGGCGCTAACTCCACTCCCAATTCGCCGAGCAATTCCAAATCGTCGTCTGTCGTGTACTTAGGCATTGTTTTCCTCCTTCACTTTACGTTGTAGGAAGGCAATTCCTTCCGCCATCCGTTTTTCCCAAGGATCTACTGCTGTTAGGGAGGGGAGCCTGCCTTTCTCCTTTTTGAAACGAAGCGCCCGTTTTGCTAATTCCCGCGCTTCTTCCACGCTAAGGGTTACTCGTTTAGCGGCAATGACTTCCGCTACCTGTCGCAGCCGTTCTTCGCTCATGGTCTTAGCAAGAATAGCGTAGGCTTCGCCAAAGGGATTGATGCGATCGATCAAATCCATATCCAAGTCTGTTACCGATAGGGCAAACTTCCTCACCCCATCAATGAGTGAGGTGTTTTTCGCTGCTTCGGCAGCACCAGGATTTGTGGCATACTGCCCGCCGGCTTCGTTCACGGTTTTCTTGCCCTGTTGGACGAGGTTGAGGGCTGCGATCGCGTGTTGGCGGACGGCTTCTCGATCTTCCTCATCCAGATTTGGAAACTTCTCTTTGACAATTTTGCCCATGCGAACCTGCGTCAGTTCCTCCGGCACCAGTTCCTCATCAAATAGGCCGCGCTCGATCGTTGGCTTATCTTGGACAAACGCCGTCACCAGTTCAGTCAAGTCCTCGCGACAGATGCGATCGGCTTCTGGGCTTTTGGGTTCGGCTAGCCCCTTAATTTCCATTTGAATGAGGCCGTCTGGATTGATGCCCACGTTGCACGCCCTAGGATTGTAGCCGTCTTCTCCGTAGTCGAAACCCGGTGTTGGTTGATTGTTGGGGTGCTTGGGTTGGAACTCGAAGCGCGGCGCGAGAACCTGCTCCATCAAGAGGCTGGCGGCGATCGCTTTGAGGGTATCGTTGATGGCTTCGGTGACGGCGGCTTCGGTGGCATCCGGTTCGGCAATCAAGTTAGTGAACCGAGCGCGGGTTTTTCCTGGCGCATCGCGGGTGGCGCGACCGATAATCTGCACAATCTCTGTCAGGCTGGAGCGGTAGCCGATGGTTAGGGCGTGTTCGCACCAGATCCAATCGAACCCCTCTTTCGCCATGCCCAGGGCGATAATAATGTCCACACGATCGCGATTGTTCTTCTGGGTGGGGTCTTTCAGGGCGGCGGAGACTCGATCGCGCTTGGTGGGGTCGTCGTCTACCAGGTCGGCAATTTTGAGGATTGTGCCGTCGGCGGTTTTGACGAGTTGAAATCCGGTATTGGGGTCAGTGCCCTGCCATTCCCCCAGTTCCTCAATAATGTGTTCCACTTCGCGGATCTTGTCTTTGGTACTCTCGCGGGAGTTGACGTTGGGAATGTGCAGGATGGTTTTCTCCTTGGGGTTGAGCACCTGCACGATCTCGTCGGTGTAGTTGCCCGCATAGAAATAGTAGCCGATGTCGAGCTGTTTGAGGTGTTGGTAGCCGTTGAGCTGTTCGTAATAGGTGTAGGTAACGGTGTCGAAGCGGGATTCGTCTTCGGGGTGCAGGACGGCTTCGGCATCGCCGCGAAAGTAGGAGCCGGTCATCGCTACAATGTGGGTTTTGTCGCGGGTGATGAGCTGGCGGATGTGGTCGCCTAGCTTGTTGTCTGGGTTGGCGGAAACGTGGTGAAATTCATCTACAGCAATCAGGCGATCGTCAAACACCTCTATACCAAATTTATCTATGACGAAGCGAAAGGTGGCGTGGGTACAGACCAGAATCTTGGCACTGCTGGCTAGAAACTTCTGCACTGCATCTACTTTGCCGCCGTTGTCACCGCCGGGGGCGTTGCAGAGGTTCCACTTTGGCTCAACTTGCCAATCAGCCCAAAAGCCATACTGACTCAGCGGCTCATCATGGAAGCTGGAGCCGATCGCCTTTTCTGGGACGACGATGATGGCTTGCTTGAGCTTCTGGTTTTCCAGCTTGTCTAGGGCGATGAACATCAGTGCCCGACTTTTGCCGGAGGCGGGGGGCGATTTGATCAGGAGATATTGTTGTCCGCGCTTCTGGTAGGCACGTTCTTGCATAGGGCGCATCCCGAAAGCGTTGGGGCGGGTGGAGGTGCCATTGTGGGCGTAGGTGACGGATACGGCGGGAATAGCGATCGGGTTGCTCATGGGTGGGAGTTTTTTTTTGAGATTTGCTAAAATCGGTTTGTATTAAAGCACTTTTTTGTTGATATATATGCGTTTCAGACTTTGAGGCTCGCTAGGAGCGGTTTGCGTTAAAGCACTTTTACGCCCAAAAAGGGAGATAGGAAGCATAGCGAGTAGATGTCGATTCTGACTCGTCCATCTTAATTAATCCAGCTTCTTTAGTCGCTTTGATTACCAACGAAACGGTTGCTGCACCCGATTCGCTCAACCGAAAGCGATCGCGTAGGGTATTGGACATTCGTTTGTTGCTGACGTATAGAACCCATTTGACATCTTTGAGTTTTTGGGTTGGGTGATGATAAATATAGAGAGAAACCCGGTTTCTGAGATTTACGCGGGCGAGAAACCGGGTTTCTATGAGTTTTTGGTTGGGTGACGAGAAATATAGAGAGAAACCCGGTTTCTGAGATTTACGCGGGCGAGAAACCGGGTTTCTATGAGTTTTTGGTTGGGTGACGAGAAATATAGAGAGAAACCCGGTTTCTGAGATTTACGCGGGCGAGAAACCGGGTTTCTATGAGTTTTTGGTTGGGTGACGAGAAATATAGAGAGAAACCCGGTTTCTGAGATTTAGAATAGATATCAAATGGGTTCTATAGCAGGCAGCAATGCTGATAGCAAGCCCGAATTCGATCGGGTTTACTCATGCCAGCAAAACTTTGATGGGCAAACAGCACTGTAGTGGTGCGGATCTCGCCGACTCGAAAATCTGGCGCAGGTAGTTGGAATAGCTCTGCCGCACTCACTACTTTGTCAATGCCACTACCCTTTTCTTCACAAATGCCAAAGCGGCGCATGAGGTCGGCAAGTTGCTCGTTGCGCGATCGATATTCGTCAATAAAGCGATCTACTTGAATGGGTGGGATGCCTGGATTAGAAATTTCGATTCGATCGCCATACATCTCGATCATCACTGAAGCGCCTGTGGCTAGAAAATCCTGATGCACTAGGGCATTAGCAATTAACTCTCTGAGTGCCTGTTTGGGAAACATCTTAATTTCTTCCCGCATGACTTCTTCAATGAAGCGATTTTGTGGTGCGGCTGAATGGACAAAATCGACTAATCCTTCAAAGCCAACTGCATAGCCGCGATTTTCTGTCTTATCGTCGCGTGTTTGGAGCTTGTTTATACCCTCATAAATAACAAAACGGGGCGCTTTACGAGCCAGGGCAGAGGAGAAAGCATCCAGCTTTTTCGCCAGAAGGATAGCCGCGAGATTGGTGATTGTCCAACCTTGAGATGTCTGTTTGATTAAATCCTGACTCTGCAATCGTTCCAAGACAGCATCGCGACTGGTTGGATAGGGAATGTCTAGCAGCTCAAAGTATGTTTGGGTATCGAGAAGGGCAATGACATTATCAGGGCTGGCATCCGATCGAGCGGCTTGGGAAAACCAGTCCTGTCGATCTTCGGCAAAAATGCGCTTGAGCATATCGGGTGTCATTGGCACCAAATCTTCACCCGCCCGCATTAAATATGCACCCTCAAATGTGAATGCTTGCCCTACAGGACGGGTGGGTATTTCAAAAACTAACACCCGCCCGTTGGAGTGGTTTAACTCTCTAACATCTACTCGAAATCTCAATCTCTCGACAATTAGAGCTTTGATGTCATTGAGAGAAGTTGCAGATGGAAATGCTTGCGTTCCTACTACATTTCGAGGAGGTTTGTTGGTGACACCGAGGACTAAATGACCGCCTCCCTCATTGGCTAAAGCTACGCAGTAACGCAAAAGTTTGGTGGTATCGTATTGCTGTTTAGCTTCTTTGAATTCAAGCTTCTCTGTTTCAGCGGGAGCGAGCAACCATTGCTCTAGATTTTCCAGAGTAACCATATTGTTTTTTGTCGGTTTTGATGGCTAGATTTTACGTTGGGCAGACTTTTTCGGTGAGGCTTGCCGCGCGGTCATTTGGGTATACAATTCAAACAGTTTTTCCAGGCGTTCGGTGTCGTTTTTGAAGCGGCGACCGATGTAGATGCGCTCTAGGATTTCGTCGTTGCGATCGTGCGCTTGGCGCAGGTTTTCGGGCATTTTATCGGGGGCGTAGAGATCGGCAATGGTGGCGGGGAAATGGGCTTCGCGGGCGAGCAGGATGTCTTCGGCGCAGCGGGTGAGGTCGGTTTTGTTTTGCTCGGTGAGGGTGGGGACGGGGAAGGTATTCCAGCCGAGGGTGTTGGAGTAGCGATATCGGGTTTCTAGCTTGCCGCAGACGGTGGCGATCCAGACTAGGTGGAGGCGGGAGGCGATGAGCGCCATGTTCCAGAGTGGGGCATCGTAGAGGGCGAAAGCTTGATCGGAAATTATTACATTATCATCCAAAATTCCAACTGAAAGATACTCTCTTCTTTCAGAACAAATGCGTGACGCTATAATAGTGTGCTTTTTTGCAACAGATTGTATTTGCCGAAATCTATAAGGAAAATTAGCCGCAGGCCTAGTTTCTGCTGCCTTGCTTGATGCACGAAAAAATCTTACTTTTTCAAAGCGTTCTCTAAGCTCTATAATTTCTCTCGCTTCCTGCTCCTCTTTATCTTTAACCCAAATACAAAAACGATTTAGTCCGCGAATATACTCTGCTGCTCCATAGTACGGACGAATGAATTTTGCTGCTCGAATATCTTCTGATTCAATTTTTAGCCGTTCTGTAGTTGAAAGTGTTAGATAGCCTCCATCAGTTGGCTTATTTCCCCATTCCATGAGACTACGCTCATCCTGTGCCTTAGATTGAGATGTAATAATGACATTTGAGCCTGCAACCAGATAAGCATTAATGTTCGTGGTTTCTTTCGCAACTACCTTGCCATCGATACCAATAGAAAATAAACATCGAACTTTATTTGCTTGTTTAGAAATCCCAACGATCGCCACCGTTACTCCTGCATTGTGACTCGCCAAGTTCGCCCACTTAAAACTGGTATGTGCAAAAGCAATTTCGTGCCCCGTATCAAAAATCAGTGGCCATAGAATCGGCACTTGTTGCCCCTGACAAATCGAATTTGTGGATACAAAAGCTGCGGCAGATGTCGTTTGCGTTCCATAATCTGCCGCCTTCATGAACCAACCCGACACATAATCGAGCGACTTCCATAACTTAGTGCGTCCATCAAAAATCAGCTTTAAATCGTCCTTCTGCTCTTTTGATTGCCAAGTCGATCCGAGATACGGCGGATTCCCACAAATATAAGTTTCCCCGCCTTCATTCTCAAAATCAATCTCCGCCGCTTCCCGCGTCTCCCCCCACAAATCCAAATCCTCACGCTGCACCTTCACCCCCGTCCCCGTGGGCGGACAAAGACTCAACCAATCCAACCGCAAGGCATTCCCGCAGGTAATCCAGTTATCAGCCTTCAGCGGCAAAAACTCCGCCAGTGCCAGCTTTGGTCCCCGATACAGCACATCGCACTGATACTCGGCAATAATCAGCGCCAACCGCGCAATCTCACAGGAAAAGTGACGAATTTCAATCCCCCGAAAATTGGTCAGCGGAATCTCTGACTTGAGATCCGGTTCTCCCCGGCGCTGGTTAATTTCCGCTTCAATAGCCCGCATCTGCTTGTAAGCAATCACCAAAAAATTGCCCGATCCACAAGCCGGATCGAACACCCGAATCCGGGCGATGCGTTTACGCAAATTCAGCAGCTTGCGGGCATTATCTCCTGCTGCCTCTAATTGAGCGCGCAGATCATCGAGGAAAAGCGGATTAAGCACCTTGAGAATATTCGGCACACTCGTATAGTGCATCCCCAGGGCACCGCGCTCCTCATCATCCGCCACCGCCTGAATCATTGAGCCGAAAATATCGGGATTAATCTTCGTCCAGTCGAGATTGCCAACATGAAGCAAGTACGATCGCGAAATCTTGCTAAAACGCGGCACCGCCACCCCACCCGAAAACAGCCCCCCATTCACATAGGGAAATACATTCGCCCAATTGCGAATCTTCGCCGCCTCCCGATCCTTAAGCGGCGTACACATCGCCCGAAACATCTCCGACAGCACCTCGTGGGTATTCGAGGAATCACTGGCACTCATTTGCTCAACGGTGGCAGTGAAGAGGGCATTGCTGTGGAAAATATTCGTATCCTCGGCAAAGAAACAGAAGATTAGTCGCGCCATGAAGTGATTTAACGCTTCCCGGCGATCGGCTGTATCCCAGTCCGGGTTATTCTTTAGCAGCTCCACATAGAGACGGTTGAGCCGCCCCGTAGCCTTGATGTCAAAGGCATTCTCCCGGATTTGCCGAACCGTCGTGATGCCCGCCAGCGGCAGGAAAAACCCGAAATGGTCGTGAAAGTTGGGGTAGTTGCAGGCGATGGTTTCGCCATCAGCCAGATTTTCCGCCTCAAAGCTTTTACCGTCTGTCGCGAGGATGAACTTGGTCTTGTATTTAGTGGTAGCGGGGCTTTCGCGCAAAGCCGTGAGGGTGTTTGTCACCTCGCCTTCGGAGCACACCTTTAAATGGATATTGTTGCGCTGGAGTACGCCGCCAGGTAGGTCAGATTGGTTTGAGCTACTGCTTTTGAGTCGCTTGATGGTGGTGGATTTGTTACCGAAAGCTTCAAGGAATGCAAAAGGGAACGCTTCTGGATCAAAAGGTGCTTCGGCAAGCTGGGAAACGGCTTCTTCAATTTCGACTGCATTCATATTCCGACCATCAATAGTAGTAGCTCAGAGGTTCAATTATCGCCTCTTGACGCAATTTTGGATTTTACCCTAATTTCTCAATGATGGAGGCTGAGATGTAACACCATTTTTCTGACCTATGTGCTATAGATGAAGTCTTAGCCCC
>NZ_JADEXD010000034.1:0-42500 GCF_015207285.1 Tychonema sp. LEGE 07203
CGTAAAAAATCGGGTCTAATTCGATAATTAACTTGTGAATTTCTGTCACCTTTTCCAGTTGGCGGTGAGGTGTGGTGAGCAGAGAGTTCAGCATTTCCAAACGCAAATCGCGCTCTAATAAATTCATTGGTGCTGCCTCCTGTTTCGATTTTGGATTTTCGATTTTGAATTCTCGATTGTTAGGAATGTCCAAAAATCAGCGAATAGCAGTTGTTGCACGCTTGGCAATGAATAGAATAGTCGCCGCGCAAGTTTGAGGAGCTTTGTTTTTAAAACCTGGATAAGGTTGGTATGTAAGCTCTTCGGGTTGGGGCGCGGCAACAACTACTATTTTAAAGAAAAATTGCGGATCGATACCACAGAAACCGGGTTTTTTTCTGAATCTCGGAGTTACAACTCAGGATTTTTGGAAAAAACCCGGTTTCTAACCACTCGTGGGTAAGTCCTATTCAAATTATTTCAGGGAAACTTCTGGGAGTTCGATCGCCCTTAAATCCGGTTCAAGCCAATTAATCCGAGCTGCTGCAGACATCAGGCGATCGCGCGTATAATAGCTCCAGGGTAAAGTGCGTTCGGCATATTTGGCAATCAAACCGTTAGCCAGATGTACGATCGAGCAATTGTGACTTTCACCTGCCAGATACCGGCAAACTATTCGCCCCCAAAACAGCGTTAGCGTTTCGTGATACCCGCTATCTTTTGTGGTTTCAATTCCTTGAACCGAGTTGTAACGTTTAATCCCATTCCGAATCGCATCGATCGCTTCAGGTTCCGATTCGCTCAACAGAAAATACCATAAAGCAACCGTTAAATGCGCTTCGTGTGTCCATTTACTTCGCGGCAAGCTGCCTTCTTGGAAAGCATGAATCAGGCTGTCTATCTCAGTGGGCGATCGGTAAATTGCCAGTCTGTTTCTCATGGCTAATACCAATTTATTCTTGAGGACGGAAGTCTTCAATACAAACAGGATTACTTCATTGTTATCCCGAACAAACAACAATATTTGAGGCAATTAAAATTCACTTCGCGCAAGTTAAGAAAGCCGATGGCACATACGCAGGAGTTGAACCCGCGACCGTTTCTTGAAAGAGAAATGCTCTACCAATGAGCTAGTATGTAAGCTTCCTTGGTTGGGGCGCGAAGTGGAACCTTTAAACGCCAGATAAATCTCAAAAATTCAGCTATAAAAGGCAGCGCACAAGTCAGAGAAGCTGTTTTTTAGCCTCGCGGCAAGTAGGAATTGAACCTACAATTCGATTTTCAGTCGAAGGTATCCAGTTTGTAAGCTTCTTTAGTTGGGGTGCGCTGTCTAATACGTGCTTTCAGTGAATTTCTAGCCGTAAACAGCTTCGGGGCGGACAATTAAATCGCCGCTGGCAGGGCGATCGAGAACGTAAGACTCGAAGCGAGATCCCTTGACATCAAAATGATTTGCCAAACGTTCCTTAATATCTTTGTCGCTCATTCCTACCAGGATATCCAGTTGGCTTTCTGCCACATCATAGGAACGTCCTTCAAAACGAATGTGAACCATTACCGATACCTCCTTAAGCGATTTTTAATTTTAGATTGGGAATTTGTAAAATTTCGGATTTTTAGTCGGGAGTTTTTCGGTAAAAATTGCCGGCATTCCCATCTGCGACAATACCACTATTTTTACATTAAGAAACGCCGTTCTAAATGGTAAGCTTGTTCGACGCGGCGGATTTCCTCAGTCTTTTGGGTCGATCGGAATTGAGCAGAACTGTGCTGTTCTGAATCCGCCTGAGATTCGTTGAAATTAAACTGATTGGGTACAATATCTGGCTCCGAGCGAGTCAGTTTGTAGCCGAACAGTTTTGTGTAAAGTAACAACATGACAATCAAGTCTGTCTTGCAAGACTTTCAAATTGATGGGAGCATCTCAGCGCAAGCATTTATAGTGCGAGCGTCCTCGCTCGCCTATTGTACAAATCGCGAGCGGGGACACTCGCACTCAAATAAAAAAATGCTTTTTACAATACAGGAGATGCTCCCAATTGATGTTTCTTGAACTTGAGATCGATATTTAGTTGTCAAGGTTCAGATTTGGTACGAGAAATACAGGTTTTTGGCTCTCCTGCGCTTTCCACAATTTTATACTACATAAATACTACAACCTTGTCAAGGGGGTAGGAAAAGTTTTTTGGTTATATCATGTCCGGTCGATTAGCGTAACAAAAATGGATCGGGCGAACCAAATTACAACCTCGATGCGATCGCGAATTGTACCCAAACTCAAGAAACCGGGTTTCTCTGAGAAATATGGTTGGGCGACGAGGGATACACAAAGAAACCCGGTTTCTCAAACCCTGCGCGTAAGTCTAAAATCGCTCAAACATCCTTCACATAAAAAATGCTATCGCGAATTTTGTGGAAGCCGGCTGACTCGTAAAGTCGCAATGCACCTGAAGGGTTTGCAGCATCTACGCCGATAATCGCAGTCTCGACACCGGCAGCTTTCAGTCGATGCAAACCAGCCAGCAACATAGCCCGTCCCAATCCAATTTTGCGGAAACCTCGCCTTGTACCGAGAACAGTAATCCAGCCTTCATTTCGTCCCGTGCGATCGCACTCTTCCGGGCTAATTTCGCAATAACAGAAAGCTGCAAAAGTCCCGTCAGCAGCAACTGCAATCAAGTCTAAATCTTTTCTATAATTGGGTTTGGCTAAATCGTATTTGAATTTTTCGACTGTTAAATCGCGGTGGTTCCAGTGATCGATAAACGATTGGTTGAACATTTCTACCCAAGCTTCCGCATCCTGTGCGCCGGGGAATTGACGCAGCGCAAAACCTTCGGGAAATTGCGGTTCTGGGATGGGTTCCGAGAGCGATCGCGCCATGCGGCAAAAATGCCGATCGACTCGAAAACCGCAACTTTCCAGCACAGAAATGCGATCGGCATCCTGTGCCCTAGCCCAGGATCGCAGCTTCACAGGCGCGCTTCGGTCTTTTACAACTTCGCGCATCCGCGTTTCGCCCCAAGCCACGGCTACCGCTTCCACATCCCCGGATCGGGCGTCGGGGTGGACGCGAAACGACAGCAAACCCTGGATCGGCTCTCCAGTTTCCGAAATCGACAACTCGGCGAAACCGATTAATTTGTCCTCGGCATCTTCCCAAAGGCGGATATCGCGGGCTAAATCTCGGCACGGTTGGTTAATTTTTTGTTGCAATTGGGAGATGGAAGTGCCTTCATCGAGCCGATCGACTAATTCGCAAGTATTGATTAAATGGGCGATCGCATCTAAATCGCGATCGCCTCCATAGCAGCGCCCCGAGAGATTTGCTATCATAGCTAATCACCATTTCCTGTTGTTATTCAATTTAAAAATAGCTTGGGCAATGGATGGAAATCCTCGACGCAGAACTTCCATCTGTAGGGTAATGCACACCGCCATCACTATTAAGTAGCCTTTAAAACTACTTTTCGCCTAGACTCAGAGATGAATGAGTCGAAAGCGAGTGGAAAACATAAATCAAAGATTGAGTGAGATTGCTAAATGGCGCAGCCATAAGGCCGAGAAAGGGATGGGAGTAGAAGGACTCGAACCTTCGACCTTGAGATTAAGAGTCACCTGCTCTAACCAACTGAGCTATACTCCCGCAGCTAGGCTACTATAACACAACTGTTCTGAAAATTCAAGTGTTTTCGTAAAAATTTGTGGCGATCGCCTGGAGCGAGTTTTCTGTAAGGGCGATCGAGTTTACTCAATCCCAAAGTAAATAAGGCGCGTCAGCAGGCTAAACCGCTCTCTAAAACTTACCCAAAACCACCTAAATCTAGACTTACAGCATCTACATAGAATAGGCTGTATTTCAAATTTATCTGCCTGACATCAGCGGTTGACACATTCATCAAAAAATCCTCAAAACTCCTCAGATCAAACCATTTTAAGCCTAGCGCCCAAACACCTCATTTATGCAATCGATAGTGAAGCAACATGAAACCGTTGCTGTAGATTTTGCGATCGACCAATTCCAGATTTTTCGGTGCCACCGCCCCGGAAAACAAAGAAATTCCCGATCCGATAACAACCGGATTCAACTTCACAATCATCTCATCAATCTCATCAAAAAGAGTTGCCGCTAAATCGCCACCACCGCACAGCCAGATATCTTTACCCGCTTCCTTTTTCAATTCCCTAACAAATGCAACAGGATTGTCCGCAACAAGTTTAACATTCTCATCGGGACTGGCTTCCATACTGCGCGAAAAAACATATTGCTTCAAGCTGGGATAAGGGTTAGTCAGACCGACATTTAGCCCTACCTCATAGGTTTTCCGTCCCATCAAAACAGCATCAAACTGCTTGTTCTCTGGACTAATGCCTAGTGCTTCCTGAAGGTGAGCCGGAATAGTTTCAGGAAAAAACTCGAACAAATCAGCAAAATGCTCTCCTGACATCGGAAAACAATCAAAGGAGCCATCTTCGCGAGCAATAAAACCGTCAACAGTGCAAGCAACGTAATATTTTAGTTTTCTCATATTTAACCTTTATTTTGATAATTATATGTTACAACAATTTTACATCGTACTGTTTCAACCTATCGTCGTATGTAATGATAGTGCAATCTTCTGCTTGGGCTTGAGAAATAATTAGGCGATCGAAAGGAGCTTGATGATAAAAAGGGAGATTTTGCCTTCCCGTAATGAAGGAACTTAGTTTCTAGAATTTGAAAATCGCGGTCAATCAAAAAACTTTCTAACTCCGACACAGAAATAGACAAAGACAACTTACCGATGCTGATTTCGCTCGTAAGTTACCACAGACTAGCTTGGCTGATATAGATTTCATTGACAGGATTAGCTATCAGCGATCGCACATCTTCATCAAGCCGAGCGTTACCTTACACAAACCAAATTAGAATATGAGTGTCAATTAGATATTTCATGGCAACATATATTCTTCAAAACCTGGATGCGTTTCATCAAAATCATCCGCAACGCAAGTAAAAATTCCTTTTCCGCAGCCAAATTGACGAGGTTTGAGGACATCAGTCTTTTCAGGTGACTTTTCTTTCAGTTTTTGGACTTCGTTTAAAAATTGAGTATCTTTTAATAACAAGATCCACTGAATTAATTCTAATTTGATAACTTGAATGCTCATGGCTTCTAGGTTGAACAACTACCAAATTTAGACTTATTATAAACCAATCCATCCACCGAGGAGGTACTGCCCCTCCTATCGCCGCGTTATCAGCACGGTGTCTCGCTTTTCGACTTCCGGTGGTTAATTAAAAGGAAGATGAAGGAATCGAACCCTTACAGTTACCTGTACCCCAGTTTTCAAGACTGGTTGCCAACCATTTAGCGGCATCTTCCGAGGGGTGTCTGACGGGAATTGAACCCGCTATTGCTGGTTCCACAAAAGGGCGCCGCTACCGCTTTGGCTTCAGACACCGCAGTGGAATCAAGGAGAATTGTAGGCGAAGCCTTCGGGAAGGCTACTCCTAACCTCTTGCGTGCAAGGCAAGCGCTCTACCAATTGAGCTATGAGCCCGCGTAAAAGATTCACCTGTGGAGTAAATCTAAAATCTAAAATCTAAAATTGGTGTGGTGGATTGCGATCGGATTTGAACCGATATCTTTCTAACAGCCAGCTAGATGCTTTACCAATTAAGCTACGAACCCCAGACAGCAGGAGCGGTAGGACTTGAACCCACAACATTCGAGGTAGAAGCTCGACACTCTATCCAGTTGAGTTACGCTCCCATGTTTGTTGTTAACAGGACTTACGCAGGGGTAGCCAGAAACCGGGTTTTTTGCGAAAATACTTTGTTGTAGCTCGCGATTCGGTGAAAAACCCGGTTTCTTTGATTTGTTCGTCAGCCCAAAGGTAAAATTGTACGATCGCACTTTGCGTGTAAGTTATTGGAGCATTGCGTTTTCTCAGTTACTAGAGGGACTGGGCCGATGAGTTACTACACACTCTTTAAAGGATGGCTACTTTCAAGCCTACCTATCGGGTTCATTGCACTCCTCGTTCTCAAACGCTCGCTGATTTTGACAGCGTTACCTTTCCTCTCGTACTAAAGTATGTAGGCTCCAAAGATTGGGACACGCAAAAGGGCGATCGACAATTAAATCTTATCATTATTAATAAAACCAACCTCCATTTATTTAGTCAAGCGGATAACGAGGCTCGAACTCGTGCCTAGAGTTTGGAAGACTCGAATGCTACCGTTACACCATACCCGCAATATTTGAAATTTAAAACAGCTTTAAAATGTTAATTATTATTCTAAACAAAGTTGATTAATTCGATCTGAATAAACTGTTAAATTCTGCAAATGTTTTTCTTTGATCGCTAGAGTCTAGTACGGAAAAAATGACGCTTTTGAATCTGCCCGCAAATTGACCGTTCGACAATAAAAAGTCTGCAAACATCTGCGCTACCATTGATGGATCGTTTCTAAATACGCCACATCCCCAAGCACCTAAAACTATCGCCTCGCAACCTTTGTTAAGAGCTAGCGCTAACAATTTTGCACCACGTCCATACAGAGTTTTCCTGATTTTTTCCCTACTCTCTGACTCTTGTCTCCAAATTTGACCAGCATTGGGAGCTGAACTTGTGATAAAATCTACAAGATAAGGTTCATCAAGTAAAGTTCCATCATCTTTGCGGAATACTGGACAACCGGGAGAGTAAATGAGTCTATCGGAGTACAGCAGCGATTTGTGAGAGCGATGATACTCGTAGTATTGGGGACATTTTAAAAGGCTTTTGTAGAGTGCAGAACTGCGTGCTAAACTTTCTTCTTGTGCTTTAGCGCCTTTGATGAATCCACCACCCGGATTTTTAGCAGAAGCAAAGTTTAGGACTGCAATTTTTGCAAATTTGTGCGATCGCGCTGTACGCTCTGCCCCCACCAGCGTTGTCTCATTCCTCACCATAAATTCCGTGTTCGAGAATTGAGGAGTACCTGAGAGAACATCTTGCTCGATCGCTAACAGGGCTTCTGGTTCATAGTATGCTGTCCCAGCAATACAGGATGCTAATTGGCGGTCGAGATTGACCTGCTTACCTTCAGAGGACAAGTAGTAACCATCTTCGATGATTTTTAGCGTATGTTGGGTGAGCGCGATTCTTTTCATGCTTTTTACTAGGATTTGCTAGAACAAATTAGCGATAAAACTGCTAGATAAAATTTAGTATAATTAGATAAACTCCTTCTGATTTTAGTACAAGCAAGTGACAGGATTTGAACCTGCAAGAAAGCTTTACAAGAGCATCATGTTACCAGTTACATCACACCTGCATTTTTGGTAGCGGGGGCAGGAGTTGAACCTGCTATGAAGAGGCTTATGAGACCTCCAAGCCTACCCAGGCTACTTCACCCGCGATGTCACCAAATACCCCTGACTGGCATCGAACCAGCACTGACTAGATCCTAAATCTAGCGCCTCTACCGATTGGGCTACAGGGGCAAAACCGATTTGAGATTTGAGATTTGAGATTGAATAAAACCTCATACCCCTGACAGGCCTCGAACCTGCAAAAAACACTCGTTCTGATTACCCGGATTTGAACTCACACAATACAATTTTTGAAATTGCACCCTCTACCAATTGGGCTACAGGAGCATAATTAATCTGCTTTGGTAATAGCAGAACTGGGAAGGCAGGGTTTGAACCTGCATTGTTCCGCTTTCAAAGAGCGGCGCCATGCCAATTAGGCGACTTCCCAATAATTGGATGCCGGGGTAGGCTTTGAACCTACATAAACTCCTATTTCAGAGATAGGCGACTTTACCAATTTGTCTACCCGGCAATTTGAAAAATGGCTGCCTCAGTAGGACTCGAACCTACAACCTAGCGGTTAACAACCGCTTGCTCTACCATTGAGCTATAAGGCAATGCAATCCCCCAAGTCAGTGTCGAACTGACGGCTTCTTGTTCTTCAAACAAGCGCTCTACCAACTGAGCTATCGGGGGGAAACGGAGAAGGTGGGATTTGAACCCACGACGGGTGTTAAACCGCTCTTTCTTAGCAGGAAAGCGCCATAAGCCGCTCGGCCACTTCTCCGAGCACGAGAACGGAGAGATTTGAACCCCCAAATTTTCAGTCGCGCAAACTGAATTGTTGTCCAGTTACAACTCATTCTCAAGATTGCAACTGCATATTAAATACACAGGACTTACCCAAGAAGGTCAAAAACCCGGTTTCTCTCTTAATATCTCTCGTAGAGATGCAAGATTTTTCTCAGAAACCGGGTTTTCTGTATAAGTCATAATACAGTTGCAAATGGGTCGGGCTGGAATTGAACCAGCAACGCTTTAAGCTACTGTTTTACAGACAGCTACCCACGCCAATAGGAGGGCCAACCCAAGATCGAATTTTTGGTAGGTCGCCGAGGAATTGAACCTCGATCCATCCGCTTAAAAGGCGGCTGCAAAACCATTCTGCCAACGACCCGCGCAAAGTGCTGACGGGAGTTGAACCCGCAAATCACTTGGGTGAAAACCAAGCGGCTTAAACCATTTGCCTACAGCACTATTTATTTGAGATTTGAGATTTGAGATTGCTCCTGGGAATTAGTAAGAACAGAGGTTAGGGCGGGATTTGAACCCGCGAAATTCGGTTTTGCAGACCGACGCTTTGGGCCGCTCAGCCACCTAACCCGGAAGTCCCGACGAGGTTTGATCTGGCAATCTTCACCTTGAGAGGGTGACGGCTTAAATTAATTTGCCTGCGGGACTTTGACGGGAGTAACGAGACTTGAACTCGCAACCTTTCGCTCGACAGGCGACTGCTCTAACCAATTGAGCTATACCCCCGTGATAATGAACAATAGAGCTCTTGAAAAAATCGCAAACAATCTTGAAATTAATCTGCGTTTATTTGTGTTTATCTGCTTTTAATCTGCGGTTTCCCGATCGCAAATTTATGCAATCTTGTCGAATATTTTGTCCTTGAATTACTTAAGTTTGGACGAGGTGGCGGTTGATTCCGCGTACTACAACCCGATCGGGCTTTTGTTGCCGGAGTCTAAACCGCCGATGTCCGCAATTATGTGACACGATTGATTTTCTATTCGGTTTTCAAGGTTCGTATTGCTCTTAGGGTAAAGCTTTGAAGCTCCTTCCCTTTTGCCTTACATTTATACTACATTACGTGCTACAAGACTGTCAAGGGGGTAATACAACTTTTTTTAAAATTGGGTTTTTTCAATGGGTGTCGATCGCCCAAACCAACACTTTCACATCCCAGAGTTACCAAAAATCAAGACTTTAGGCTGCTAAACTGGTGGTGTAGCCCGTAATAAATCCGATGCTGAAACTGTACTACACTCCGATTTCTGTGAATTCTCGCCGCGTGTGGGTGGCACTTCTGGAAAAGCAGATCGCGTTTGAGCCGATCGCACTTAACCTCGACGGCGATCAATTTGAACCGGATTTTCTAGGAATTAACCCCTTCCACCGCATACCTGTGTTGGTAGATGGAGATTTGACTGTGGTGGAGTCGCTGGCAATTCTGGATTATATAGATGCAAAATATCCCGCGCCCCCACTGCTGCCAACAGAGGCGAAAGCCTTGGGAATTGTGCGGATGGTAGAAATGGTGACGTTAAATGAACTGTTGCCGGCGATGTTTCCCTTGACTAGGCAACTGCTGGGCGTGCCGGGAGATACTGAGGAAAAGTTGGCACAGTCAAAGCAACAGATATTAACGGTGCTAAGGTTTTTTGAGGGCTTGCTGGCAGATGAACGCACTTTTTTTGCTGGCGAACAGTTTTCTTTGGCGGAAGTCGTGGCGGGGACTGCGGTGCCTTCTGTGGAGATGTTTGAGATATCTTTTGATGAGTATCCGCAGTTGCAGCAGTGGGGCGCGAGGCTAGCTGGGCGATCGAGCTGGCAGCAAACAGAGATACCTGACGCGGAAATTGCGACTAAAATCCCAATTATTAGAAACTTACTGGCGGCAAGGCTTTAACAGAGCGATCGAGCTTCAAATCAATATACCGGGCAATGAGAAATCGCCGCGATACAAACAAAGTCCACTCCTAGCGCACTCAAGAAACTCTTAACTCTTGCCGGTTTTGTCTGTGTCGGCGCACATTCGATCGCTGTCAATCCCGGCTGAGACATAATAAAAAATTTAGTTGTTTTCCCTGAAATTCCCATTATCATTATCCGCAGTGTGGAGTGAAAGGAATTTCAAGTGAGCGGAAATCATCTGTTTCAACAACTGCGAAAAAAATGGCGTTTTGTGGCGCTCGCCCTGACAGCGGCTGCGATTAGCTTTATCGTCGGTGCGCTGATGCCAGGAAACCAACAGGGAAGCAACAATCCTGCAACCGCTCGGGTGCAGGTGCAGAATCTCAACCAATTTTTAACGGTAAATCCGTCAGCAAAGCAGGTAGCGGACGATCGCACAGCGTTTAATGTCGATCGCACTGTTGAAAAACTTCTCACTGTATTGGAATCCAAAGAAAAACTTTTGACTTTTGTGCCGCCGGAACAGTTTCAGGCAACAACAGTTTTTGAAGGGAAAGTCAAAAATTCAGAGAAAGTTATTGCTTTAACTGTTGATGACGGGCCCTGGCCGGAAACGACGGAACAAATGCTCGATATTTTTCAGCAAAATGATGTTAAAGCTACCTTTTTTTGGATAGGTAAATCTATCGAAAATTCTCCTGAAATTGCTCGCCGAGTTGTTGCCCGAGGTCACGCGATCGGCAATCATACGTGGCATCACTGGTACGATCCGATGGATGCGGCGACGGCGGCGGATGAAATCGATCGCACGGCCAAACTTATTTACGAAACAACGGGAGTTAAGACTACTTTCTTTCGCCCGCCGGGGGGAGTTTTGAATAATGGTTTGGCTAAGTATGCCAAGCAACAGAATTATGCTGTGGTGATGTGGTCGGTAACTTCTGCCGATACCGATCCGCGCGCTCAACCGTCGGCTTTTGTTAATAATGTGTTGAAGGGTGCGAAGCCGGGGGCGATCGTTTTGATGCACGATGGCGGGGGCGATCGATCTCGTACTGTTAAGGCTTTACCGGAGATGATTGCTGGTTTGAAAAAGCAGGGATATCGGTTTGTGACAATTCCTGAATTGCTGGAAATACAAGGGCAATCAGCAGCGTAAATTGTGCGGGCGGGCGATTGCCTGCGGGATAGCTCCGCTTCACGGCTTTTTTTGAAGAGGAACAAAAGGGCGATCGCTTTTTTTTATTAAATTATGTATGTTGAATCGTATTTTTGATGAGGATAAGGGCTAAAAGGGCTAAAAGGGCTAAAAGGGCGATCGGCTAAGCTGTTATACATTTAAATTGTGCATCAAAAATCAATACAAATATTGTGGAATGGGCTTCTAGCCCGTTCCGAATATCCAGTTTAAATGCGCCACAGCTTAACATTGATTTAAACAGATTTAGGACACCCAACATGGATGCTGATACCAGGCAATCCCGACATCAAAATTACTTCGCATCTAGTACCGTCAAATGCTTCGCAATCGGGGTTTCCGTTCTCTTTGCGAAAATAGATAAATCGGCTTTGTTCCGAGGAAAATTGTCGGGGAGAATCCCAACAATTATTTTCTTGACAAAACTCTCCAAATAGTTCTATTTTCTCGATAAGTTGTTGTTTGTCGGTGCAGTGGCGGCCGCGCACGTCTGGTTCGGCTAAAAGTGCCAGGAAATCGCAGCGGACAACTTGACTAACTTTAATTACTGACTGCTGGGGATTGGGTTTGTCAAGCAGCCAGATGGGTAAACTGCCGAATTGGACGATCGCGCAAACTGTCTTGCGAATGCTAAACTCGACTGGCGGGTCGAATTGAGATAGAATTTCTCTAACCATTCTCGCACCTTGTCTGGCGTGACCTTTGGCACTGATTCTGCCGCCTGCTTCTATCTCGGTAAAGGCCGGTTTGGCGGCATCGTGCAGCAAAGCAGCGGCAAACAGAAGCGATCGTTCTTGCAGGGAAAGCTGCCGCCAATTCTGAGAAGAGATCGAGGCTTCGCAGATCGTTTTGGTGTGAATAAAAACATCACCTTCAGCGTGGTAAATCGGGTCTTGCTGGCATCCTTTGAGGTTGTCAATCCACTCGAAACTCGTTTGAATGCCCTCCCAGTCGATCGACCAATTCGGCGCATCGGGACAAAAGGGAAAAGTCCAAGGCGGGGATAACAGTGTATTCATAACTAAGTCAAATTAAATAAATTCACATCTGGGCGGAGAATATTTGGGACGATCGGGCGGTTTAGCCAATGTCCTTCCGCATTTTGAATAGCAGTCAAAAAACTAGCGCGCACCTATTTGTAACGCGCCTTGACAATTCCATCTTCCTCAATTTTAATATATAGACCTTCCATCATCTCGCTCTTGTCAGTTTCTTTCAAACACCGTTCTTCATCCAATCCCATTTCCCGGCAACACAAACGCAATCTGTCCAAATGTCCTGGCTCAATAAAATGGGAATTTCCCATCAACCCCATCATTTGCTTTAACGATTTTAGCCGTCCCGAAAACAGCACTGGAACCGATACTAACGGCAGTTTTTTTAATAACTTTCGGCGCGATTATGTACTTAAAAAGTGACGGTTTTCTAAGTCCAGCACATCGTACTCCATAAAGTAGTGCGGCAAAAAATCATAAAAAACAGTGTGTTTGGCCTAAAGCCATTCGCCGTACAAAATATAACGATTTCCCAGCACTTCTCCCAGAGTTCCGCTGAGACTAAAAGCCCACTGTTTGAAAAAATTAAACTGTTTTTCTCTCGGCCCGCCGGTGAGATAGTGGCCGCGGCGACAGCAGCAGCATTTGTCCGTCAGAGGCGAAGCTGATGCCCGTATTTGCGCCGTCTACCTTTTCTTCGATGATTAAAGGGCGATCGGCAATAGCGCTAAACGGCACGCTGTCAAGGTCTTCATCGCCAGGCCCGAAACGCGAACCTTCGATATGATAAGTTCTGGGATATTTAACAATTTCCACAATCGATCGATTTTATATTTTAGAAATCCAAGGCGACCCCATCCATTGTAAATTTGATATTTTAAATTTTAGAGGCAAATCCATTCCATTAACCATTATAATAGAATCATCACAAAGGAGCGTGTAAGTTGAAAAATCAAAATTTCCAGAACATATCATCAGCACTCGCTGGAATTATGTTAGTAGTCGCGCTGATCCTCGGCTTCAACTCTTTTGTTGTCATAAACCCAGGTGAAGCAGGGGTAGTCAGCATTTTAGGAAAAGCCACCGATGGAGCATTGTTAGAAGGATTTCACATCAGACCCCCGCTGATATCCAAGGTAGATGTGTACGATGTAACTGTGCAAAAATTTGAAGTTCCAGCCCAAAGTGCTACTAAAGACCTTCAGGATTTAAATGCTAGTTTTGCTATCAACTTTCGCCTCGATCCTGCGAGAGTTGTTGATATCAGAAGGACTCAAGGAACTTTGGATAATATAGTTTCAAAAATCATTGCTCCTCAGACGCAAGAAGCATTTAAAACAGCAGCAGCACTGAGAACCGCCGAACAATCTATTACTCAAAGAAGTGAACTGAAGCGAGACTTTGATGCTGCGTTGAAGCAAAGGCTATCAAAGTATGATGTAATCGTGCTCGATACGAGTGTTGTCAACATTAGATTTTCCACAGATTTTGCCAAAGCTGTCGAGGAAAAACAAGTTGCCGAGCAGCGGGCGCAAAGAGCTGTTTATATTGCTCAAGAAGCCGAACAACAGGCTCAAGCTGACATTAACCGCGCTCAAGGTAGAGCAGAAGCTCAAAGACTGTTAGCGGAAACTTTGAAAGCTCAGGGTGGCCAATTAGTGCTGCAAAAAGAGGCGATCGAAGCTTGGAGAAGCGGCGGCGCTCAGATGCCAAAAGTGTTGGTTACGGGCAGCGGTTCGAGTCGGGTTCCTTTCATTTTTAATATGAACGATATTCCGGAAGAACTCAATCGCCCAACAGTCACCGAAAATTAAAATATGACTGACAGTAACAAACCGGGTTTTCTCCAAAAGCGCGCAGCAGTTTTATGAGAGTTGCCCGAGTATGCTACACTTCTGAAGGTCAAAATATAACGACAGGTTGAAACCTGTCGTTATACAAGCGAAGCCCGCAATTAAAACGCAGGCAACACAATCATTTTAGGAAGCAAGGAGAAATCATGACCCGCGCTATTATGGAAACCGACAAAGGTACAATCAATTTGGAATTGTTCGATGCGGATGCGCCGAATACAGTGAAAAATTTTGTTGACTTGGCAGAAAAAGGTTTTTACGACGGATTGAACTTTCACCGAGTCATTCCTAATTTTATGATCCAAGGCGGCTGTCCCAAAGGTACTGGATCGGGCGGCCCAGGCTACAAAATCAAGTGCGAAATCAACTCCAACAAACATTTGGCAGGGACTTTATCGATGGCCCACGCAGGCCGCGATACTGGTGGCAGCCAATTCTTTATTTGCCATTCTCCCCAGTCTCATTTAGATGGAGTTCACACAACTTTTGGCAAAACAGAGGATATGTCTGTCGTCAATGCGATCCGCCAAGGTGACAAGATTCTTTCTGTGAAAATTGAGCATTAATTTTCAGTAATGAGTCGGGTTTGTAGTAAGGACTTTAGTCCTTATTGCAAACAATATCAGTTACCAATAAATCATTCATCTTCAAAGGAAGTCTCTAACAGTTCAACTGCCAAATTTTCTTCCTCATCCTCATAATTAAATTCCAATCTGCTCTGCTTAATAATTTCGTTTAATATGTTGCTTAAATACCCTTTCGCAACAGCTTCTTCAAATCTTTCTATAAGAATAGCAACATTGATTATTTCTTCTATACATTCCATGTAACGCGACACTATAGCATTTATTGAATACTGTTTTCGAGCTTGCGCTTCTATTTTACATTTAATTTCAATATCGGAATCTGAAGATTTAACTACAAACGTTATCGGATACTTTTCAATTTTATCAATGTCTAGAAAATATTTATTCATATCTACAGTTTCTGTTACCTGAAAAAACCGTCCCAGAGGCTTCATCACAAAATCAATTCCGCCATCATTTGCATTTGTCCTGCCTGTTTTAAACAGCTTTAAATTTTCTTGCTGGAGCCGATCGACCTCATAGCCCCAATAGATCGATCGGTCACTATAGTAGTATTTTAATATACTGTAGCTGACTATCTCGAATATTCTAGCATCTACAGTTGGCGCGACTATTTGTTTGATAAATTCTCTGACTTGCTCTTCTGTCAATCTTTGGGCATCTTTACAAAGTTGAAGAAACTTTTCAAAGCTATCTCTCTTAGCTTCAATGTAAGCATCAATGATTTGAATTACTGTTTCTGATATATTATGTACATTTTCCTGGATTTTAACTTTTAATAAATTTTCGTTAAACCAATACCTGCTAGTTTTCGGATTTCTCAGAACCGGGATGAAGTCACAAGTAGGGAAATACCTTTTAAATTCTTCATTAAGTCTGTGGTTAAAAGCATGGTTCTGAAGCTTTTGTCCAAACGGTAATTCGCGCTGTCTGTTAAAAATATGTGTATAAACTGCACCTTCATAATCTGAATACATCTCGCTTTGATGAAAATTTTTCAAAAAATAGTCTTCAACTAAAACATATATAGCGTATAAATTGGCAAAACTACCTCTTGATTTTGAGCCTTTATTTGCAGATTTAGTTTTAATATTCAAATATAAAATTAGCGGGCTTTCAGTAAATATTTGCTCGCTAACGTCGCCAAACTTATTCTCTATAATTGTCTTAATTGTTTTTGTAAATTCGTGTTCCATTTTATCAAAATTGTAAGTTTAGTGTTAGCTGCTGTGGCGAAAATTCACCGGAGTTAACTTCAGACATTACCTTCTCTTTACTATCATCCGGGGTAATTTGCAACCTCCGCCATCCTATTTCTAGGTACTTTTCTTGCAATTCTATGCCAATTGACTTTCTTTTAAGCTGCTTGGCAACAAATGATGTGGTAAAAGTTCCAGAAAATACATCTAATACGATGTCTCCCTCATTACTGCTTGCTTTGATAATTCTTTCTAACAGCGATACAGGTTTTTGGGTAGGATGATCCTCATACTCAGGCATACGATATCTGACTCTCGGAAACTCCCATACATTACCTGGAACTTTTTGAGAATTATATACTGATGGTGTAGACTTGCGATAGTCAATTAGTTTTCTGACAGAGCCAGTTTTTGCCTCTACAAGAATATCTGAGGAATTAAATGTATAATTTCGTTTGTCTTTGACACCATATAAAATTGGTTCGTACAGAGAACCGTAATATTTTTTTGCTTGTACGCCAGAACTGTCATAATACCACACTATTCGAGAAAGAATTGTTAAGCGATCGCGCAAATACAAATCGAAGTAGGGCATACTTTGAGTTGAGGCCATCAGATACAAGCTGCCGTTGTGTTTGAGCTTGTTAATACATAAGTTCAACCAACTATAACTCCATTCTAAATAATCGCTTTCGCAGTTCCACTTGTCTTTAAAACCATTAAAGTCTTTGCCGATATTATAGGGAGGATCGGCAAAAATTAAATCGACTGAATTATCTTTTATTTCACTTGAAAGAACTTCTAATACATCTCCCAATATGAGCTTGTGTCCGTCAAATTTAAAAATTTTCATTTAGCCTAACTTTTTTCAATCAATACGTCATCTTGTCAGCTAGAGTTGAAGATTTAGTGGAGATACTCAATACAATTCGTATTTGAGCAAAGTACAAGGAATCGACCCATTGTAAACCGGAATTCGCTTTGATGTTCTCAGTCCTACTTGTTTCCCCAACTCCTTATTTCCTGTCAAAATAAAGGCATTCCAACCTTTAAAACGCTGCTTGAAAATATCGCCCAACATTTTATAAAGTTCTCCCAATTCCCTAGCATCTCCCAGCCTTTCTCCGTAGGGAGGATTGCAAATCAGAACTCCGCTGTCTGTGGGTGGTTCCAACTCGGATAACTCGGTTTGAGCAAACTGAATCTTGCCGGAAAGACCTGCTTGTTGTGCGTTGGTGCGAGCTTGGGTTAACATATCGGAATCGCGATCGCACCCTGCAACTACTTGCTTGAGTTCAGATAACTCGCTATTCTCGGCTTCGGCCCACAATTTATCCCACAAAGGCTCGTCAAAATCCCGCCAAGTCATAAATCCAAACTGTTCTCGAAACAATCCCGGTGCAATATTCAAAGCCTTTAAACTTGCTTCTAAAGGCAAGGTTCCAGAACCGCACATCGGGTCTAAAAAAGGTATGTCTGCCGTCCATTCTGCCATTTCCAACAAAGCCGCAGCTAAGGTTTCTTTTAGGGGTGCCATGCCCATTGCGGGGCGGTATCCGCGCCTGTGCAAGCTGCCGCCAGAACTGTCTAAACTTAAGATACCTCGATCGCGATGAATGTGAATGTTAATTAGCAAATCGGGATTTTCTACATCCACACTGGAACGTTTGTTAAATTGATGGCGCTGTTGGTCGGCGATCGCATTTTTGACCTGCAAAGCTGTAAAATGAGTGTGGTTCAATTTGTCGTTGCCACCGGTGCAGTTGACTGCTAAAGTATTGTCGGGGTCTAAGTATTCGTCCCAAGGGATTTTCTGTACTTCGCGGTAGAGCATATCCGAGTTGTAACACCGGAATTCGGCGATGGGAACGAGGACTCGAAAAATTGTTCTCGACCAAAGATTGACGCGGTACAATAAAGCGCGATCGCCCGCAAAGTAAACTCCAGTAAAATCAGGCTGGACATCCTGCGCGCCCAAACGTTCTAATTCTTGGGCGGCAATAGTTTCTAAACCGCGCGCAACTGTAGCAAAATATTGATTCATTGATAATTGGGAATTGATTTTTCTCGATCGCCCTTAGTTTAGACAATATCTCAGAAACCGGGTTTCTTCTCCTCCAGCCCCCAATTTTTCTAATCCTAGCTCTTACTAAAACTACTCTACCTTAAGATAGATGCCTAAAAACAAAAAGATTGCTGTCTGTGGCGATCGAGCTAACCCGCACCCGCTAAACCTCCAGAATCAAGCTATAGAAGGAATTCACCTTAATTTTCAACTGCGATCGCAACTGCTGCCAAGTACGCTTGCGTCTATAAGTTATTGAAAACTTTTATTAATTATTTGCACAATTTATTGACATCGTGTTAGGCTTTTAGTCAAAGTTGAGAATTCAAACCCTAACGTCACAGTCAGGGAAAATTTCAGCTAAATGGGTGTAATACAACAATTAGAGGCCATTATGTCAAAGCAAATCAACGGATCGGCTCTCAAACTGTCCCGCGCTAGCAAAATTCAAGTAGAAGTCAAGGAAATTGCCAAGCACGCCACAACCAAAAACATCTCTTCGGCGCTCAACGTAGATGCCGATGGCAGCGATGTTACCAACGAGTAATTGTAGGTTTTTCCGTTAGACTTCGCATCCCCAAGCAAGAAGTAATAGATTTTACTTTTGTTTGTAGGCAAGTGTGGAGTAATTGAGGATAAGGCTTTGCGCCTGTCCTCAATTATTCAATTGTTTAAAATTTATTGCAATTATTTATCAATAAACTATATGCGATCGCTCGCCAATCTCCTCAAACCATACAATCTCGAAGATTTTCTCAATAACAACTGGACAAACAAAGCAGTTGCGATTAAAAGCGAAGGAAAAAAAGACTTTTCCCACCTATTTTCCTGGGAAAAACTCAACCACCTTCTCAACTTTCACGAATTAAAATACCCCGACATTCGCTTAGCAGTAGAAGGAAAAGTTCTCGACGAAAGCGAAAACGCCAATCTCAGCAAATTGTGCCAATCGGGAGCAACTTTAATCATCAATCAAGTCCACAAACTAATACCAGAAATAGCTGAATTTGCGGCAGAATTAAAAGCAGAATTAGGTTATCCAAATCAAGTAAACGCCTATTGTTCCTGGCCGGAGAAACAGGGATTTTCTTCTCATTACGACACCCACGAAGTTTTTATATTGCAAACAGACGGAATCAAACAGTGGTACATCTTTGCCGACACAATTAAATACCCGCTGACAGACCAAAAATCCTCGACTTTTTCGCCGCCAGAAACCCCACCCTATTTAACCTGCACCTTGCACCCCGGCGACGTGCTTTACATACCGCGCGGACATTGGCATTATGCAGTTGCTTCCGACGAACCGTCGCTGCATTTAACACTAGGCATTCACTGCAAAACCGGAATTGACTTGTTAGAATGGTTGGTGGGCGAATTGCGACAACAATCAGAGTGGCGGCAAAGTTTACCGCTGCGAACAAATCAAGATTCAATCGATGCCAGTGTAAATAATTTAATTGCCCAATTGCAGGGCTACGCAAACAGTAAAAATCTGGGAGAAGAGTACAGCAGCTACCTAGATAGTTTAGCAAAACCTGTAGCGAAATACTCTCTCCCTTCTCAAGCAGGGTTCAATATTTTTCCCTGCGGCATTCAAACTAAATATAGAATTCCCAAATTTCAGCGGCTGAGAATTTACGAATTGCCTGATGGGGACGGATACAAAATCGTTGTGGGAGGCAAAGAAGTCTCTCTGAGAGGAGTCACAGCTAAATTTACGGACACTTTATTTAGTACAGAATTTTTTACAGGAGAAGATGTGATGGATTGGTTGCCGGATTGTGATTGGGAAATAGATGTAATGCCGCTGTTGTCGAGGCTGGTAGTTGAAGGAATTATTTTTGTTAGTTAAAACTACAGAATAGCCTTTCTGTGCTCTCATCTGAGGTACTATTCGGCATAGGGCATAGGGCTATCCTCACCACGCTTGAGAACCGCTATAACTGCGATAATTTTGTTGTTAAAATAGTAATTCATGACACACAATGAGGGATAATATGACAAATAGTTTTTTTTGCGCCGCTGCTTCTAAATGCGTTGAAGAGGATATTATTGGTAGCGGTACTAATTACCAAACCTATGTATTAATTGAATGCTGTTTGCCTTGGGAATCAGAAGCGTTTAATTCTAAACAAATTCCGCAGAGTCTCAAGGATTTGGTAGAGGAAGTAGGACGTTCCAAACAGAAAATTCGCTTTTTGTTGATAAATAACGATCGAACTAAATGTGCGATTCAGCGCAAAGTTTTGATTTACGATAATAAAAATAAAGATGTTTTTGGCGGTTACGAAAAACACGAATTTAATGTTAATAACATTGAAGAAGTGGCGGGAACAGTCAAAAGCTATTTAGCTGGAGAAGTCCCGGATTGCGAAGTTGAAAATAACCCAAGTAGAGATATTTTGGTTTGCACTCACGGGAGTCACGATAGATGTTGCGCCAGATACGGCAATCCGTTTTATGCCCGAGCAAAAGCTGTGGTTTCCGAGTTAGAATTGAGTGATGTTCGTGTTTGGAAATCCAGC
The DNA here is from genome assembly GCF_015207285.1 of Tychonema sp. LEGE 07203. GTDB lineage: Bacteria > Cyanobacteriota > Cyanobacteriia > Cyanobacteriales > Microcoleaceae > Microcoleus. The sequence continues at coordinate 20,391 of NZ_JADEXD010000034.1, forward strand.
CACTTTGGCGGACACCGCATGGCACCGACTGCGATTGATTTGCCTGATGGTAGATATTACGGAAATCTCGATCGCACTTCGTTCAAATCTATTCTAACGCGCACTGGCGATATTGAATGTTTGAATAAGGTTTATCGGGGTTCGGGAGTTTTGCCGAACGAAATTCAGGTTTTGGAACGAGAGTTAATCATCCGCTACGGTTGGGATTGGTTCAACTACAAAGTTGCGGGCCGCATTGTTGAGAAATATCCAGAAAATGATGGTTTCTTGGCTGAAATTACCTTTGAGAAAGCGGAAGGTAGTTATAGTTATCGTGCTGATTTGGTGAAAGATGAAACTAAAACTGTTCGACTCAAAGGTTCTTGTGGTGCTCAAAAAGAGTCGGAATTTGTCAAGTATTCTGTAGAAAATCTCCATTTTTACTCGAAGAAGGAGGAGTTAATATTTGTAGGCTACCATCTTTATAATTCGGCGATTTAAATCGCTTCTTGTCAAACTTTCGTCCCAGCAGAGGGGACTGAAGAATGAAAAATTAGGGTGTGCGATTAGATTTCTAGCTGCATGAATACGTGCGGAATCCCCAGGAAATCAGAGGGATTGCCTTCTTCGGTAAATCCGATTCTTTGATAGAATTTAATGGCGTTAATTCGAGATTTAAGTCTTAAAGTTTTGAGATTTTTTGCTTGAGCTTTGACGATTAAGTTTTCAATTAATTTAGTGCCGATTCCCTGATTTTGAAATTCAGGAAGTACCGCAACGTAGCTGATGTTTCCTAGTCCTGGGGATGATTCGCGCAGTCTGGCTGAAGCAATGATTTGGCGATCGCACATTCCAATTAAATGCACAGCGCCATCTTCGCGATCGTCCCTTTCGCTGCCCTTTTCCATCCCTAGGGGCGATCGCAAAACCAACCACCGCTGGTAAAACATCTCTTCTAATTCTTGTGCGTTTTGAACTTCGCGGATGTCTATTTGAGGCATTTTTTGATTAAATTAAATTTATAAAAATACTATAGCTGTCCTTGCAGGGGTCATATTTTTTTTTACCCCACCCCAACCCTCCCCTTAACAAGGGGAGGGAGTAAGAAATTCACAAATGATTTAGGATTGCAATATATATTGCGCGAGTTACAAACTGTCAGTAATGCTGGTGAAATTAAAAGCTTTCACGCGCACTCCGGGCACGACACTACCACCGTAGCGATGCACTTCGCTAACTGCATCCACATCCCGCAACATATCAGGTAAAACTTGATTGAAACGGAAATTTTTAATCGGGTAAGCAATCTTACCGTTTTCAATCCAGAAAGTACCGTCGCGAGTCATGCCGGTTACTTCCGATGTTTTCGGATTCACGTAATTTACATACCAAGCTCGACTCACGAAAATTCCCCGCTCGGTTTGAGCGATTAAATCTGCTAAACTTTGATCGGAACCTGTCATCACGATCGGGTAATAACCACCTTTCGCTTCTTTGCCTTTTTGGGCGGCCCAATAGCGGGAATAGGACAAGCTTTGAGGTACGCCATTTTTGATGATTTCTAAATAGCTATTGTTCAATCCGTCGCCGAAAAAATTATTCGATCGCAACAAAGGATGACTCGGATCGCGCAGTACCTGCACTAACGGGCTGAAAAGTTGTTCTCCGGCGCGGTTTCCTGCGGGTTTTCCGGCTGCATCGGCGATCGACATAAACGATCGCCCCTCATCCGCCGCCCGCGCATCCATAGCCCAAATTACCCACGGTAGCAAATCTGCAAACGCAGCGCCATCAAAGATTACAGGATAAACACCGGGAGTAATTTCGCGGGGGTTGCGGGAGGCTTTCGCGCGCGAGACAACTTGTGCGGCTAATTCGGCGACTTGTACTTCGTGGATGCCCCAAGCCGTGCTTTCCGTCCAGCTAGAACCGTCTCCAATGCGGGCTGTAAAGCCGAAATTAGCCTCTGTATATTGGTTGCAGGCGCGGAGTCCGGTTGACGAGGCGATCGCGTACAGCGAAGCCTCAGCGCTCAAAGTACCGGCAGCTTCCGCACCTTCGCCAGATGCGATCGCGCAGGCTTGCTGTACCATTTTTGCCCGCTCTAAAGGCGATACAGCAGCCGTTGCTTCATCAAACGCCGCCGGGGGCAAATCGTAGGTTTGAGGGGGCAACAGCGGCATCCATTCGGGGTCTGCGGGGGCAATTCGGGCGAGTTCTTCCGATCGCTTGACGGTTTGGGCGATCGCATCTTCATCAAATTCGGTAACAGCAGCAGAAGCGCTTTTATTGCCAAAATAGCTAGTAATGTTGAGGCTAAATACAGTCTTGCTAATATTTTGGCTGATTTGATTTTCCGAGAATCGGGAAAGAGATTCTTCGCCAGTAGAAAGACTGACAAATACTGCTTCTGCTTCCGATTGTTTGACTACCTTTTCTAATAAAGATAAGGCTCTATCTTCACTTAAAATTGCGGGCGATGTTGTTACAGTCATGATAGGAATTGGGAATTGGGAATTGGGCATTGGCCAAACAGGGCATTGGGCATCGGGCATAGGGCATAGGGCATAGGGCATAGGGCATAGGGCATAGGGCATTAGTTATTTGTTACGCTCGACAACTAACATCCCAAATAGAACAAACAAATAACTAACAACAACTAACTAATAGCCCATGCCCTATGCGCCATCCCTCCGCAACGCTAGAGCCCCATGCCCCATGCCCTCTTACCCAATTTGAATATCCCTAACCCGCACCGGTACACAAGCGTGAGTCATTTGAGCAACCTGAATCGGTTCACCTTTGCCGCACATATTAGTACCGCATTGAAGCCGTTCCGAAGCAGGCCCGATCGCATCTACTTGATTCCAGAAATCAGTGCTCATCGAATGATAAGTGACATCCTTCAACATACCGACAACTTTACCCTTTTCCACCTTCCAGAAAGCATCGCCGCCGAATTGAAAATTGCGCCGCTGCTGGTCGATGGAAAAACTGCCTGTACCATCAATTAAAATCCCATCTTCCGTATCAGCAATCATCTGATCCAAAGTAGCAGTATGACTGCCGCCATCCGGGCCCGGTTCCAGTCCCAAATTAGGAATTCTCACCATCGGTACGCTCGACCAACTGTCAGCGCAGGCAGAACCGTTGCTGGTGGCGCGTCCGAGGCGATAAGCTGTTTCTCTGTCCGTGAGATAATCAACTAAAATTCCATCCTTGACAACGTACCAATCCTGCGATTTTACGCCCTCATCGTCGTAACCCATTGTACCGCGACCGGCCGGTTGAGTGCGATCGCACTTGAAGTTTACCCAAGGTGCAGCGTATTGCAGCTTATTTAACTTATCGGTAGTAGCAAAACTCGTGCCAGCAAAATTCGATTCGTAGCCGTAAACCCGGTCTAATTCTGTTGGGTGTCCGACGGATTCGTGGATAGTCAGAAACAAATTTGTCGGCTTGAGAATCAAAGATTTGCAAATCCCGGCAGGGACTTTCGGCGCAGCTACTTTTTCAATTGCTTCGGTGGCTACTCGTTCGACTTGACCCAACAAATCATCGGGATTGATGTGTTCGTAACCGATGTTTAATGGCGGACGTTCGTAACTGCGACGTTGGGCATCGCCGCCCGCAATTGCCGTGCAGCCAAAACCCGGATAGCTGCGGTAGATTGTTTGTTCGATTAGCGAGCCTTCTGTCGACGCAAAAACCTTGTCTTCGCGGTTGAATGTCAAAAAAGAATAAGCTTTTTTAATGCCTTGTGATTCGTGCGCTAGCAGGCGTTCGTTGATGGTTAATAAAAGTTCTGCTTTGTCAGCAACGGGGACAGAAAATGGGTCAATTGCGATCGGAGTAATGTAAGTATCGACATATTTTTCCACAGGTACTAAGCGCACCGGTTCCTTTTGAGTCAAGCGGCTGCCCTTAGCAATTTCTACAGCCAAACCGACAATTCTGGCAACCTCTTCCGGCGTTTTGTTGTGGCTGGCGGCAAAGCCCCAAGCGCCGTCTAGCAGCACTCGCACGCCAAAACCGGAACTTACATTATCGGAGATATTGCTTAAAGATCGATCGCGCGCATACAAACCTTGCCTCCGGTAACTGCAAAAGCGCACGTCACCGTATTCGCACCCACTTTTCCGAATCAAATCTACAGCTAAATTTGCCAACTCGCTAGCAGAGATTTTTGCAGTTAACAGTACCATAGTTATTCGTCGTTCGTCGTTCGTTATCCATTATTATAGCGCTACTATCGAAATATTTTCCTAATCAACGGGGCAACGATACTCAGTGTGAAAAACCCAAATCCTAAGCCAAATACGAGGCTCCAGAGAATTGTCGCAGCAAAGGGATGTAGCGGGAGAGAAGAATCAAGTTGCCATTTAATCGGTGTATCCTCGATCGGAGGATAGGCTGCGGAAAAGATTTGTCCGCCACCGATCGCAGTTCCGACAAAAAATATGATATTCTCAAGTTGGCGATCGCGCTTTTTCTCATTGTCTTCCTGTTCCCTGTATAAATCCACCTGCTCAATTTCCACCATCCCCCGCACAGTAGATATCGACTGCTGGAACAAATCTTGACTAGCAATCAAATAGTTCAAATCAATTTCAATTTGCCGCTGATACGTACCCTCAGCCAAATCTAGAAACCTTTGCCAAAAATCCAGATTATCACCTTCGATGGACAAACTTCTAATTCTTGTCAGCGCCTCAGCATAATTTTCAGCATTAGTATCGATCGTATTTCTATCTTCCTGCAAATACCGCACTTCGCGAGCAAAAGCCAACATTTTAGTTTGAACTTCAGCCAACAAATCCTTTAACTTCTGCAACTTAACTTGTCTATCTTGTTCCCTTTCAATTTCACCTAATTTAGGAAGCTGCTTCTCTAACTCGCCTAAAATTTGCTGTGATTTGCGATACTTTTTCCGAGCTTCGCGATACACAAATACAATTTTAGCACGAAAACACAGCAGCTTCATCAAATAAGAATTAAACGTTGCGGTTGCCAATTGCAAAGTTTGGGGATTATCTTGCAACCATACTAAAATGTGACACCGTTTAGGCGCATCATCTTCGCGGCTGTCGTGCTCAAAAATCCGACTCCCAAATAATCTCCCTTCCGCGCGAAACTCTGGTGATGCTTGCTGTTGATTGCGGACAAAAGCTGTAACACATTCCTCAGCTAGCTTGGGGCAAGCAGCATCAACTGCTGGTGCGGCCTTAGTCTCGCGTTGCGCGGACATTGTTTGACTTTCTGGCGGTTTCAACCGCCGGGGTACTTAGTCTCGCGTTGCGCGGACATCGTTTGACAAGACTCGGTTTCAACCGCCGGGGTATAATCTTAGTCTCGCGTTGCGCGGACATTGTTTCTGTAGCCGCGGTTTCAACCGCCGGGGGTACAGTCGCCCCATCTAAGAGCTTAGTCTCGCGTTGCGCGGACATCGTTTGTGTAGCCGCGGTTTCAACCGCCGGGGGTATCATCGCACCATGTAAAAGTCCAGTCGGCGAAGGCGGGTTGGAGAGAAGTTTCATCTGTTGTATGAGAAATGAGAGATAATTTCACGCAATTGTATGTACACTATGTTTGGGCAACCTGGGATAGATTGCCTTTGATTACTCCCGATATTCAGGAAGGAATCTATGCAGCTATTATTGGAAAATGTAACAATTTAAAATGCACTGCGATCGCCCTTGGTGGTATAGAAGACCACCTTCACTTGCGGATAGGTTTTCCGTCAATTTTGACAGTAGCTGAAATTATTAAAGAAGTTAAGGGCAGTTCTTCTCATTTAGTAACTCACCAACTTAAACCAGGTGTTTTTTTTAAATGGCAAGGTAGCTATGGGGCGTTTACCGTTAGCCGTGATGCGATCGACCCTGTAGCCAAATATATCAGAAATCAAGCTGTTCACCACCGTCAAAAATCAATAATTCCTGAATGGGAATACGTTTCCGAGCCTGTGAAACCAGGTTCCAAGTCTCAATCACCCGGCGGTTGAAACCGCGTCTACAAAGACAAAACCCGGATGGTGCGCGGGTTGAAAATTTTTCATCACCCGCCGCCATCAACCGCCTCCGCCCTCAACCACCGCCCCATAAATCAATCATTCGGCGGTCAATTCCGTACCCGAATTATCCGTATTACCCCCCGCAGAATCCCGCCCCCACAATAGTTTTATTGTTTTTTTGACATACAGTTTAAATGTAGAACAGCTTACATATTTATTACTACCCTAAAAATAACTCGTAGTGGGGATCAAAAGGATGGGGTTATTGGCATCGGTGGGTAGCAAGTCGATGATGGGTTCGATCTGGATTTGATGGAGGAGTTGCAAGAGGGGAAAGCCGCCTGTTTCGTCTCGATTGTACTGGGATTCTAGCTGAATTTTGTTGCCTGCGTCGTCGGTTTCTTCCGTGCCGATTGACTGATATTATCCTGCTGATGACCTTGTTCTAACAGTCTATATGCTTCCGCTTTCAGTACAATTGCCGCTAAAAAGTCGCCATCCACCTTACCCAGTAGCCCTGCCAAATTTTTCAGCCAATTAGCGGTTTTTAATTTACCTTGTTCCCTGAGAGTATCCGCCTCTTCTAGCATTGCCGCCACCAAGCCATCATCCAGCAATTCCGGGTGACTTGTCAATACCTCCGCTTCTTCGCCGCTGGGACTATTTAGCAGTTGACTTATCAGGTTGAGATAGGCTTGTTGGCGTTCAGAGTTCATGGCGATTTGGGATTTGGGATGATTCGCTCTATTCATTTATTATCGGTGAAACTCATCTGTTTGGGGCGGGCGACGGCAAGATTTTTGTAGGTGTGGCGAGAAACTGGGTTTTTGAACCGCAGATGATGGCGGATGTACGCTGATTGACGCGGATGAATTTTGGATGTGTGGGGTGGCAAGAAACCGGGTTTTTTTCGATAATCCTTCGTTATTGGAGTTTAGACTCAGCAAAAATTAACTCAGAAGAAGCTGAGTGTAAATTCTGTGAGTTTAGATAGAGGTAGAAAGGTTGAGTGATGAATTTCGATCAGTTTTGGAACCTACCTTAATCGCGTGCTACTTTGATTTCAACTGATATCTTGCACCATTCGTGTGGAAGCCTTTTATGGACGGGCTCTCCTGCCCATCCCACAAGAAATTCACTCTTTGACAGAACAGGCCGGAGAGCCTGTTCTTGACAATGGTGCAACCTCTCAGTTTCAACCCAAAATTCGATCGATCGTCTGAGCTGCTTGGGATTGATAACTTCCGCCAAACAAATTAAAATGATTCAAAATGTGATAAAGATTGTAAAAATTTTTCCGTTTCTCATAGCCTGAATCCAGCGGCCACACGTCGTTATAACCGCGATAAAAAGATGCTGGAAAACCGCCAAAAAGTTCAGTCATCGCAATATCGACTTCTCTATCTCCAAAATACGCCGCCGGATCGAAAATCACCGGTTCTCCCGCAGATGTCACCCCCGCATTCCCCCCCCACAAATCCCCGTGAACTAGCGACGGTTGCGGTTCGTAACCTGCTAAAAACTCAGGAATTACCTCTAACAAACGTTCCCCTTTCGGAAAATGACCGCCCCGACGCTCAGCCAATTTTAACTGATAGCCAATCCGATGTTCTGCCCAAAATTCGGCCCAATTTGCCGTCCAGTTGTTAATTTGAGGAGTTGAGCCGATCGTATTATTAATATCCCAACCAAACCCCCGGTTAAAAAAGTTATATTTTCCCTCTTCTCCCCCCGGTTGCAGCGGCGGTTCCCCCGTGCGGGTGCCAGGGCTGTACCCCCGTACCTGCCCTGGGTTGGAGAAGGTATATTTGTGCATTTGGGCCAGTTTGCGCCCCATTTCTTCCCAAGATAGATCGCCCCCGCGCCCTCCCAAATCCAGCCATTCCAACACAATATAAGCGGAATTCGCCTCGGTTCCCCAACAAATTGGTTTAGGCACGCGAATTGTCTGGGTTTCCCCCATTTGCTGCAATCCCAGCGCCTCAGCTTCAAACATGGCGACTTGAGAAGCTTGATTGATTTTCGCGAAATAAGTGCCAGAAGTGCCACTGATAGCATAGCCTTGATTGATGCAGCCGCCGCTGACAGAACGGCGGTTGTCTATCGAAAATGTTTCTGCTGTTGATTCAGAGATGTGCGCGGCAATTTTGTCCCACATAGTATCCAATTGTTTTGAGGGCGATCGGCATTACTCTATACAGCATATTTCAAGTTGATGAACTACACCCCAGAAACCAAATTTCTGCCGTACTGCACCTACATGGAATATGCTGTAAGTTGCAGTTTCAAGCCCCTGACATACCTCGCTTTACCCCAAAGCGCTGTCCTTTACTCTGCTGTTTCTAATTCCTCTAATTCTTGCGTAGACTGCCATCCAGCTTCCCAGAGCGATCGGTCTTTTAGCTGTGCGGCGTTCAGCCAGAAACGAACATTCGGATCGCAAGCCGCCACCATTTCCGCAAACACCCATTTACCTTCGTTTTTTCTGTTGACTACCTGGAAGTGCCGCCAACCCCAAGTTTTTTGATGTGAAGTCCATCGGGAACCAACTAAATAAGGAAATTTTTGTTTTTTCAGCACAGTCTTTTCGGTAACAAATATATGACAAAGCAAGTTAATTGTAATAACTCCTTTTATTTGATTCGACATCTCCAATAATTCTCGCTTAGCAGGCTCGCTTGCGGGTGCTTTACAGGCTTTTGCGGATTTGTCTATTATATTAATTCTAAATTACCCGCGATCGAGAACCGTCTCACCTTGAGAACATTACAGACTATCTCTTGCTTAACTCGACCTTGCATCACAGTCAAGCCAAACTCTCTCTGTAATTCTGTAATATAGATGCGTTTGTTGTAACTTGCAGCAGTTTCGCCTCCGAGTTCAAAAGTAAGGGCAGTCAGTGACTGCCCCTGTAATTAGTTATACCTATTGAATAGGGTTCATTTTTGGGCCGAGCCACAAATAGCAAATTTATGCAACACCGGCTCAATCGTGAATCTCAAATCTAAAAACAAATAACTCTGGTTGTAGTTGTGCGCGATCGTCCGTTCTGCGAAACTTACTCAAATCTACTTTTCGAGCAGGTTTGACGTTCATTTGCTGCTTTTACCAAAGCGGTAAGCCACATTTTGTCCGCAGGCGTTTTTTCGGGCTCAACTTTCCCCACAAACATTTTTTCAATCTTTATGGTGTCTCCTTGACGCTGTAGAGCTCAACAACAAACCCCTTTTAAGTACAGTTGATTGATTTAAGTTGCTCTGTCGCTCCCCCTTAATTGCTTCCGTGGGATGGCTTGTGGCCAGATAAATCCATAGGAAGTTGGGGAAGCCGGAGCCGCACCGCATTTGTTTGCAGCCAGAGAGTGATGGCGTGCTTCCGCTGGGGAGTCACGTACTCTCCGGGTCTGATCACGCCAGCACAGACGCCGATGTTTTTAATAAGGGTTTCTCGTTCCGATGAACTTGCACCCTGTAGCAACCTGACTTGGGCTTTGATAAAATCCACGTTCATAGCAAAAAGTAAAATTAACTAAAGAACTCAGTTAAATAGCGATGCTTTGGTTCCAGTTGTAACTCTAAAAGCACTTGATACGAATCAAATTGATTCAACATCCCCAGGATGGGGATCGGGCGTCTAGAGCTAGCCAACTGTATTTACTTTATCTGTTTTTGCCAGCAAAAGTGTCACTATGCTAGCAGTTTTGACAGAATTATTCATGATTAAGAACTGTTACAAATTTGGCTCGCCTCCCACAATAATGCAGAGTTTAGTGCTAACGCTACTCTCTGGAACTCAAAAAGTTCAGCATTGTCTCCAGATCCATGCTTTCCTACGTTTTACCCTCCCCCATAGGGAAGGGATCGATCGCCTAACCTTCCTTTTCGAGCGCCCACCGAACCGCCAGACAGTCCCACCTCACCTTATTGATTTATATCTGCCCTATGTCTCGCTCTGGACTATAACTTAAGGCATACGTATTGTTACTTGGGCTACCACAAGCTAGCAAGTTTTTATTCTTGTTTCTCAATGATATATTTTTTAGTTTTTCTTGGAAAGCCCTTATTTATGTTAATCAAGGCAGCTTGGTAAGATCCGCCAGCGAAAAATCGCAGCTTGCGAATCTAGACATTTTGCGCTGATGGCGATGAATCGGTTTTCTGAATTCATTACGGGCGATCGATCGCCATTACCCATCACTGCTCATTTGTATAATCCATAACAAAGCCATCGACTCTCATAATTTAAAAACATCACAATTTCAAATAGTCTTCCACCCGCCGATAGTTCCTCCTCATCAAAAATATAGGTAAAACAAATAAACACGCCAATACCCGTACTATCAAGATTGAGGGTGCAGGAGTTGCCTTCACAGTCGGTATTTAATAGAAATTATCAAACGCCAAATTTGCTAGTAATACCATCTCCGGTCAATTACCTAAAATAAAAAAAGTTTGTAGCAAAATAAAAACTTTCATTGTCTGCTCGCAAAACAGTCATTACTAACCAATTGTGATTGGCATCACTTCACCGGATTTAATATTAAATCAGACAATGGCGAGGCTGCGTAACTATCTTATTTTAATTTATAAGACTAATAAAAATAATCCTTAATTGTTGGTTAAAGCTGACTATTTAAAGACTCAAAAATTATTTTCAACATTTATCTGAAGGTATCAAAAGCCGGATTTTCACCTATTTTTCTAGTTGAGAACTAAGATTTTCATATCAAGTCGGTTTAAGGGTGTGAGTCCTGATTTTTGTTAAACACATTGCTACCGCTATTCTTCGGCTTGAAAAAAACTGGTCTTGTACAGTGGAGGGGTGCGTTTATCGGGAGCGTTTCTTTTTTGTCGCATAGCATTTTTTCTTTAAGTGCGATCGCCCAAGAACTCGAGAAGCTTCTAGAATCAACCGAGAGAGGACGCTCGCACTACAAAAACCCCAGTGACTTGTTCCCCATTTACCGAAATCTGGGACGTGAATTAAACAGATTCATTAACCAGCTAATAGGAGATACTTGACTATACAAAAAACCTCAATCCCACAGCACAAAAAATCCCCTGCAGCAGCATCGGCGGAGGGGAAGCAGTAGATACAATTATCGTTTTTAATCGATGTGTAGGTATCCTCTGGGAGTGTCATTCGATTTTAGATTTGAGATTTTAGATGCTTTCGATTTACCCCACGGATAGAGGATCGGGCTTGAGGATTTGAGATTCCAGATGCTCCCGATTGATTCGACGGCTCGATCGCTAAAATAATTTCCCGGTGAAAACCGCGAAATTATCAACTAAATCAACCTTTTTTCTATTTTTTCAGCTTAGCTTTCCAACTGGCGATCGCCTTCTGAGCCGGCTGATAACTCTTAGTACCCGACGGCACCAGCGAAGCAGCTTCAACCGCATCTTTCAGCTTTCCTTGAGAGCCGCGCAACTGAGCAATTTTCAGAATAGCTTCGCTCCACTGTCCAATCAACTGCTGAGCTTCTTCATACTTCGGCTCACCGGGCTGAATTTCAGTAGCTTGCTGGATGCCTTTACTGTAAGAAGAAGCAACCCCCCGCTTAATTTGACCCTTAGCCGCCGATAGCAAAGCAGCATTTGCCTGCTGCTCTTTGGATAATTCCTCCCACTGAGCGATCGCCTCTTTCGACTGATTGTAAACCGCCTTATTCACATCAGGCATCAATTTAGCCGCCGCGATCGCCCCGGTAAAATCGCCCCGAGTCGCCCGCCCGTTAGCAATATCCAAAATCGTCAAACTCCAGCGCTCAATATCCTGCTGAGCCTGCGGGTAGAGCGGATCGCTAGCCGGAATTGTTCGAGCCTTAACCACCGCTCGATTAAAACTAGAAGCCGAACCATCCTTGAGGAAAGTTTTCGCCTCAGCCCACACCTGCTGGCTTGACGAAGCCTGCTTGGTTCCACTCGCGGCTTCCACCGCCTGCGGTTGCTTCTGCGGCGGCAAAATAGCAGCAGTAGATTTTTGAGGCGGAGGGTTTTGGGCATTCTCAGCAGGCGATGGAGGCTCTGATTCCTGCTGGCCGATAAAAATGGATCTGTTCGTCAGAAAAACACCCAACAACAGCACCAAAGCCGTAGCTCCACTCCACAAAACAAGCTGCTGCAAAAATGACTTGTCCGAGCTGCCGTTATCCGCATCCTCCGGCTTTTGCAAGTTCCGTCGATCGCCCCCCCCGCCTGCTGCCGGGACAGCATTTGGCTGCGACACAGGCAGCCTGTCAGCCGGCGTCTGTGTCGCGCTCCCAGCAGCATTAGGCAGATTGATGTGAGCCGTAGCCACCGCCATTTGCCCGCGATCCAACCCATCAGCCGCACCAACCGTCATATTGCCATTGCGTCCGGCCAACGCAGCAGTTGGTACCCCACCGGCATCCGGCAAAATCACCAAATGAGCTTTTCCCGGAGGATTCACCACCATCAGAGGCTCTTGTTTCGGACGCAAATGGTGGTCGCACAGCTCCGGGAGCCGATCGCTCAAGAAACGGTCTAAACCCTTAAGCGTCGTGCACTGTCCCGATCGCAGCCCCTCCAAAAGCGCCGTCGTAAAAAACCCCTGACGCAGAGCAGAAGTTTCCCGCGAAACTTGATTCGGGCGGCAAGAAAGCACCGTCGGGATTTCCAGCTCCCGCGCCAGATCCGCCGTTTGAGAACCGATCGTTTCCCCGGCCTTCACAATCTGGCTGCGGTTCATATCAACCAGCACCAACACCCTTTCGGTAGGAGCATTTTTCAGAGTATTCAACAGCAACTCTACCGGAATCCCCGTACCCTGAATGTCCGCCGGATTCCCATCAGCCGGCATCAAATAATCCTTCCCTTCATAGCTGACACCGTAGCCGCTAAAAAAACACCAGAGTAAATCTCCCTGTTGCAGGTGTTCCGCGCACAGATTTTGCGTCAACCTCAGAATATTTTCGCGACTCGGATACGTTGATTGACCCCACAGCGACGGCGAGCTATCCGTCATCAGCAGACATCCCTCCGGCGCAAAACCAGCCTCCTCAGTCAAAAAACCGTACAGTGCCTCTGCATCCTCTTGGGCATAACTCAAAGGCTGGAGTAACTGATATTGATTGATGCCTATTGCAATACAAGCGTGATGTTTCATCCCCATATACCCTATATATATAGTGAACAGCTTGCACAAAACGATAACACAAACTCGTTTAACCTTATACCCACTTTCGGCTCCCAGCGTCAGATAGCAGTGGTCCCAAAGCAGAAGTCCCAACAAGCACCCAAATTCAGCATCCTCAAATTGTCAAATTTCAATATTGCAATCAAAAATTATACCCTATGCCTCTATTCAGAAAAATGACGTTAAATTGGATACACAGGCCGCTCTATTTCTTCTATTTGATTCTAATTTTCTGCAAACTACACAAAACAGGAGTAACCCGCTAAATGGTCTCTACAGCTCAAAAAGAAATCTCCACCCACAGCAAATCGCCGCTCAAGCAAAACCATCCTAAAAGTCACAACCATTATAGGTTTCAGGATTTTTTTGCCTTCGATCGCCAGTTTGGTACAATCAACGACTGGAACGACTCGCGCAACATTTTCACTAGCGAAGACTTCATCATCGGCTTGGTAGAAGGACTCGAAGAAGAAGTAGGCCCAGCTTCTTCTGTAATCATGTATACTATTGGTTGCCAGTGGGGACTCCAAGATTCCGAATTTTTTCAAAAATGGTTTAGCGCCGAATTCAGCCAAAATATTCGCCAGTCGAATCTGATGTTTCTGCTAGAAACTTGGTGGTGGCCGTTCACAGCTCAAGGTTGGGGTCGCTGGGAAGTTGACATGAGCGATCGCAAACACGGGTGCATCTTCATCAACCTCTACGACTCAGCAGTTGCTCGCACCCTCGGCGACGTTGGCAAACCTGTTTGTCACCTATACGCCGGTTTGTTTGCCGGTTTCTTCGGATCTCTAGTCAAAAAGCCTCTGAGTTGCATAGAACTCCAATGTTACTCAATGGGAGAAACCTATTGTAAATTCCTCCTCGGCAACCCAGATAAAATTGATGCAGCAGCATTCTGGCTCAACGAAGGTGCTAACGCCCGCGATATTGAAAATCGACTGCAAAACGGTGAAATGTTGCGGTAAACAACCTGGAAAGGCACATACCCTGCCCTGCCTTTCCTCCTACCAATTCGCGCTCGACAGTGCGATGGTGGGTCTCTCCAGGCAGGAAGAAAGATGAAAAGTCAAACTTCATGGTTAGACAAGTCTGTCCAAGACTTTTTTAGTAACTACAATTGGCTGGGAAAACCTTTAGAAACCCAAAATGGCTCGACTCCCGGAAGCGTGCAGACTTTAACCCGATCGGTAGCAGACTTTTTTCAAGCTATTTCTTGGGAAGGAACTCCCGAAGTCGGCGCCCTCCCCCTACCCCCACCATTGCCAGTAATTTCTATTTCCGAACCCGCAGAAGTCACCATTGACGATTTGTTTGACCTGTTTTAATCTTGTTAGTTGTTACTTGCTAGTTGGCAGTTGTTAGTTGTTAGTGGTTAGTGGTTAGTGGTTAGTTGTTAGTGGTTAGTAGTTAGTTTGTTATTAGCTAATACCAACCACCAACTGTCAACCACCAACTGTCAACTGCCAACCACCAACTGCCAACCACCAACTGCCAACCACCAACTGCCAACCACCAACTGCAAAAAGACTGCCTTTTATCAATAACCGATTACCACTTAATTAAAATCATGCACCCTGAGATTGAGGCGCTGCTGGATCGGGCAGAAAACCGCTTTCTAAAAGGCGAAGAACTCATAGCTTTTAAGCGTCAAATTGCAACCCTATCCCAACGCTTAAAAATTTACGAATTTTTGCGAGAGAAAGAAGCAAGCATCTTCCAACCAGTAGCCAACAAGCTACAAGAAACATTCCCCGACGAAAAAGAAGAAACCTTAGAACGATCGCTCAAACACTGGCTGTTAGTCTTGCGGTACTGCGCTATGGCCATGCTGCTCAACGATCGAGATTTTCTCGAACAGCGACTCCTAGACTGGGTTTCCGGCATAGTCGAAGCCCACCAAACTATAAAGATCGAAGCAACTATTTGCAAACTGCTGGAAACTCGTTTAAAAGAACTGCTTTCCGAGCAAGCCCGAGCTATATTGCAACCATTTTTTGACCAAGCAAAGTCAATGATTATCGATCGAGGTCATCAAGAATAGGCAAATTCCCAATTCCCAATTCCCAATTCCCAATTTAGCGATGATTAATATTGCCGACTTGCTCAAACAGCCCCGACTCCCTGGAAACTACTTTGCCAGCGATGCCTACGTCCGAGGCGACCTCGAACTCGGCCTGCTCGAAAACCGCCGGGGCGATCGACTCATAGCCCTCCCAGAAACACTAATTCAAGCCATTTATATCGGCTTAGAACAAGAAACCGGTCAAGCCTCCCGGCTCGTCCTTTTTAACTGCGGTCGCTGGTGGGGGAAAAACTTCTACGTGCGTTTTTGCGAAGAAGTCAGCGAATACTACGGTCAGCCAGTTTCCGAAATGGAAATGGTAGAATTTCTTCAGTCCTTGCAACAGTGCTGGAAAACCCACGGATGGGGAAAATTTGAACTTGACCCCAGCTATTCAGAACAGGGATTTTTAATAGTAAAAATTACTAACTCTCTTTTTGCCAAAAACGCCCCAAAATCCAAGTGGCCAGCCTGTTTTCTGGAAGCAGGCATCTTAAGTTCGTTCTTCAGTCAGCTTACAGGTCGAGAACTCCACTGCCTGCAAACCTCCTGCGAATCCTTGGGCTCCGACTGCAACCGCTTTATTTTAGGGCTGCGCGATCGCCTCCAACCAGCAAATTCTATGGTCGAAGAAGGAGAAGATCACGAAGCCATTATTCGTCAACTTTGCCAACCCAAAAACTGACTTATTCGACAGCTATTATTTGATACCTAATAGCTGTCATACCATTTTCTATTTTCGACTTTCGACGAGGAATCA
Organism: Tychonema sp. LEGE 07203; assembly: GCF_015207285.1. Classification (GTDB taxonomy): domain Bacteria; phylum Cyanobacteriota; class Cyanobacteriia; order Cyanobacteriales; family Microcoleaceae; genus Microcoleus. Next base: position 36,369 of record NZ_JADEXD010000034.1, read on the forward strand.
CTGAGCTCTTGTCCAAAAAGGACGATCGCAATCAGAGGGGTTAGATCCAGAGGAATGCTAAATTCCTCTAACGATCGGGACTTGCATTCCTATCGAGCGAAGCTTTACAGAGTGCGGGTAATTGAGACAATATGGTATGATGAGTGCTAGGGCGGGCAACACAAAGCTACAGTTACCTTTTTTGGGACACTGGTATCAAAGGAAACATCTAAATTTTGCATTTGTTGCAGTTCCCGCTAGCACAGGTTATACAACACACACTATTCCCGGACAGCGCTCCCATAAAAAATATTTTTACAAAGCCGGAGATGCTCCCGTATCAGATAAATTATTCGGCAGCCATTGCATCCACCAAAATATTGAAACAATGAGTTAAATTATCAAAAAACTACACAGTTAAAAACTGGGGTTTTAGCTATTAAAAAAACCTTTGCAACTCGCAGCTAGACAATTCATAACTTACTCAACAAATTCATAAAATTTAAAAGCAATCACAACCTCAAACTTTTTGATCTAACTTAATGGACGCCAATGAACTTCTAAATCGATATGCAGCCGGCGAAAGAGATTTTAGGCTGGCAAACCTGCGCGGCATTGTGTTGAGTCCGATCGATTTATACCGTTCCAACGATGCCCCAACTCTACGTTTAGACAACCTCAACCAACACCAGCACCGACCATATTTAATTGGCGCTAACCTCAGCGGGGCAAACCTCACCAAAGCCCATCTGAGCCGAGCCAACCTCAGCAAAGCCGACCTCAGCGGAGCCAACCTCACCGGCGCAAACCTCATCGCCACAAGTCTGAGCGGCGCAAACCTCAGCGGAGCCAACCTCACCGGCGCAAACCTCTCCGGAGCTCACCTGAATTGGGCAAACTTGACCGGAGCAATTCTCCCCAATGCCAATCTCACAGGCGCAGATATGAGCGCGGCAAAACTCACCAAAGCCATTCTGGGCGAGGCAAACCTCAGCAAAGCCTATCTGATTAAAGCCAATCTCAACGGGGCAAACTTGAAAGATGCAGACTTGAGTCTAGCCAGTCTCAAAGAGGCAGACTTAAGCGAAGCACAGCTCACCGGAGCCGAATTGTCCAAAGCCAACCTAGCCGGAGCCAACTTAACCCGTGCCAACCTCACCAAAGCCAACCTGTTGAAAGCTAATCTCAGGCAAACTAACCTCACTCAAGCTTATTTAAACGGCGCGTGTTTGAGCGAAGCCGACCTCACCGAAGCTTGCTTGGACAGAGCCAACTTGTGCAAAGCAGACCTCAGCAAAACCTACCTGAGAAAAATTACTTTGAATGGCTGCCACTTAAGCGGTATCAATCTCAGCCGGGCAGATTTGGGCGGGGTAGACTTGAGCCGCAAACTTTTAACGGGAATTAATATGGCAGAGGCATTGTTGAACGAAGCCAATTTTAGCGGTGCTTATTTGATGCAAGCCAACTTTAGCGGGGCAAACCTGAGCAAAGCCAACTTGAGCGGAGCCTACCTGATTGATGCCGACCTTTCCAATTGTTGCCTGCATGAAATTGACTTGAGCAAAGCTAACCTGAGCAAAGCCAACTTGCGGAAAGCTGACTTGACAGCAGCAAACCTCCGGGGAGCCATTCTCACTGAAGCCGATTTGAGAGGAGCTAAGTTGATGGGAGCCATTCTTCCTAACGGTAAAATTTATCCACGTTAACCTGACAGCAGTTTTCCTAAAAAATCCAACTGTCTGCCCCTGCTCCAAACCCTTATCTCATCAGTCATTCCCAACCTCAAATCTCAAATAATCTGAACTCTCCCTTGATTATTTCCCCAGTACAGTGCGGTTGATGTCCAGAATCGGAAAAAATAGGCTGACTTCTTCAGCAGTCAGATATTTTTTTAGTACCTTTTTCATGACATCGTAAGTAACACCCGAACTATTTCGAGCTTGAAAAGCGCCTAAAATAGTTTGAAACCACAGCAGCAGCCGATCGCGCAACCGTTCTGTATCATTAATCAAAAGTGCTGCCGCCGAGTGCCTCAACACCCGCAGAGCATCTACGCGCCACTTTGCCGTCACATCTTGAGAGCCCCGGCGAAACAAACTAGGATCAAGAGACTGCATTTCTGCTTCCACTTGCCGAATAATTTCTTTCTCAGCCGCTTGAATTTTCTTATAAGCACTCATTCGGTGATTTAAAGACTGAAAATAGTCTTTCAAAAATTGGAGTTCGTCAGCCGTGGCGTAGCGTCCATCTGCTTCCGTACTCAAACGCGCAAGTTGGCTCAACATAATATGATTTTTTTCTTTGGGGCAACAATCTGTTCAAATCCAACATATCAAGTTTTAACTTAATTGGCGCCCCGTCCCCGATCCGCAATTATATTTAGTGTTGGTAGCTCACGCTTCTTTAGTCCGAACTAAATACTGTCCTACTTGGAAGCGGGTTTCATTAAGCTGAGTGACGATCGAACGAGTAATCAACTTTCCCGATTCTACAACTACTTGACCCGTAATCGGATGCAACAAATCTTGCTGGGCCCGGCGACCGATCAAAGCTTCCACATTTTCAATAGCATTAATATACATCCCCGCAGGCAACTGTACAACTACACCCTCGCCCATAATTTGAGCCTGACAAGCAAGTCGCGAATTGGATGCCGCTGTAGTAATGACTTCCAGCGTCCTCCTCTCGCGGCGGTTCATGTCAGACAAGCCTTCCATACCCTCTTTAATGTAAACGTGGCAGGTAGCGCACATTCCCCGCCCCCCGCACTCCTTGAGAACGTCCAAGTCTTTGGAAAGTAAAGCCGCCAGGATATTCGATTGGGTTTCCACTGCCATTTCTTCGGCAATTGGATCTAGTCTAATAATTTTAACCATATTGATTTTTCATCCTGTCAAGTTCAGTATGCAAGCAAGTGCGATCGAGATATTGAAAGCTCAAACAATTTTGGCTAACATCCAAAAACGTTAAGAGGGCTTGACAGGACTAGCTTCCGGCTCCATGACCCAGATTGCATAACCGCTAGCTGTTTTAGTAATAGCTGTTGAGTCGCCCCTATTCCCCAGCTTGGCCACGATGGCTAAAACCTTAGATGCTTCTTGGACGGCCTTGAAAAAACTGTAATACTCGCGATCGACTAAAATAGCAGCCACAGGCAGTTCCAGATCGGGCACCCGAATCCGGCAAGATTGATACTGACTGCGAAACTCAAGGATTTTGGTAGGTGCGACCTTGCGATTGCAGTTAGTCGGCTGAGAATAAACCTGAGATAACATAGCAGTACCTGGCTCGCGATTCAAAAGTTTGAATTTTTGTCAGAATTCTTTACATATTTTAATACTAGCTCAAGCATTTCCTATAATTAGACCGATGCAAAATTCTAAATACCGTATTTTAGGGCTAGTCGGACAAGGGCAATTTGGTCGAGTCTTTTGTGCCAGCGTTCGAGAAACTCCCGCCAAAGACTCCCGCCTCACCAGCCAACTGGTTGCTCTCAAAGAACTCAGCCATCAAAAAGCCCCAACTAGCGAATTCTTGCGAGAGCTGTGGTTTCTGATCACCTTGCAGCACCCCAACATTGTTACCTGCCGAGCTCTAGAACACACAGCTACAGGCAGGTACTTGGTCATGGACTACTGCGAGGGAGGAACCCTCCGCAACCTGCTCAAACAAGACCGTCCCTTGCGCCTGCTCGAAGGTTTGCAGCTAGTCATGGAAGTTTTAGCAGGCTTAGACTACGCCCACCGTCGAGGCGTAGTTCACTGCGACGTAAAACCAGAAAATATCCTCCTAACTCTAGGCTCCAAAGGTTGGTCGCCCCGCCTGTCTGACTTTGGTATCGCCCGCCGGCTGCCAGAAATCGGTACAACTCGCCTCCACCAAGAACTTTCTCCCGACGCAACCGTAGGTTCTCCCGCTTACATGGCCCCAGAGCGGTTTTACGGTCTTTATTCCCCCATGTCAGATATATATGCAGTGGGAATTCTGCTGTTTGAGTTGTTAATGGGCTACCGCCCTTTCGGCGGCACTCCCGGAGACTTGAGGTGGGCTCACCTGAATCAACGCTTGCAACTTCCCGACGCTATTCCTGAGCCTTTGCAAGCCATAGTCAAAAAATCTCTAGAAAAACTGCCGGCACGCCGCTTTGCCAGTGCTTCCCAAATGGCTCAAGCCCTGCGGCTGGTAATGTACGACCCCGCTGTCAGGCAATTAGGCGACTGCATTATTCCTTGGGAACACCCTACAACCAGCGGCGCTAAAAATTTGAAGTCGGAAACTGAGTCTTTGCGCGAAGTCGAAGAGGAAGAAGCGTCACAGCCGACTATTAATTTACTTCGGACTGTGCGTTATGCGGTGACGCAGCCCAAGCCATTGATACTTTCTGCACCGCTGACGGCTTTAATTGCTACTGAAAAGTATCTCTACGCTGCTGTAGATAAAGATGTGAAGGTTTGGTGTCAGCCGGAAACACAGTTAGTTACAGAAGAAAGGGCAACTTCTATATCTATGCCGGAAATCGTGCGCGGCATTTTACCTGCTGCTGACGGCTGCTGCGTTCTGACTCCACAAAAAATTTACTGGATGGGCGATCGGTCTTGGGAGCCTCAGTGCTTGCTGGACATGGGTTTAAGGCAAGGTACAGATGCTTTTAAAGCTGCTGTTGATTCTCACGGGCGCTGGTTGACAGTGGCTGTTCCGGGAGAACTGCGTTTTTATACTTTAGGTGCAAACAGCACTGAGGGCGATCGAGAAAAAGCTCTGAAGCCGGTGGCTATTGTGCCGTTATCGGAACACTATTTACCGGATCTAATGTTTTTGGATCGGCGACACGTCTTAGCTATTTGGCCCGACAACGAACCGAAAAATCCCCAAACTATTTTTAGAGTTTACACTCGCCGCGGCACGGCTGTGGGATCTGTGCGGTTGTCGGCCAGTCTCGTACAGATGGTGCTGACACCTGAACCGTATACTTTGCTGGGAATTCCTCAATCTGGTAAAGCCGCGGTGCTGTTGATGAAATTGTGGCCGCTCAAGGTAGCGCGAATTCCCCTGGAAAGTTTGCCCGTTTCTGCTTGTGTGGCTAATTGGGGATGGGTATTGGCGGATGTTGGGGGGCAGATTCTTGTTTTAAACAGTCAAGGCGTTCAAGTAGGGAATTTTAGCAGCCCCGCCGCACCCCGGGCGATCGCCCCTTGGGGGAAGACGGGTTTGGTGATTGCTGTCAATACTGAGTCCGAGAGTCACTTGCACTTTTTAGATGTAGATGTTGAGGAGACTAACTCGCGATGAACCTCAACGGCTGATAACTGGGGTAACTGAACCTGTTTTGGGTTGCTGCAATTACAGAGAGTGTGGTTGCGGGCGATTTCTGTATCTGAAGAAGGACACGCGGACGATCGAGTCGATCCCACGCCCAACCCCCCCTTTCGTCCAATCCAACGAGTACACGCACTACTTATATATATATGTATGACTGAGGTTCACCAACCACCTGCTTGTGTGATGACGAACCGGGCGATCGGGTGTCACACCCTAACCCCAGCCCGATCCGGTGATTAAGTGCGATTAAGTGCGATCGTCTTTTATCTTGCGAAGTATTTTATATGCCCTTTCTTGATGACAGACCAGCTAAAAAGCCTGTTCGCGGTGGAAAAAGGACGTGTTGGGGCCCAGAAGAGTGAGCTAGGGGAGGAAAAATAAAACTCAGCAGTGGAAACCCTTACGGTGTATGGCTTTAAAAATAATCAAAAAAAGTTTGCCAAAACGCTTGACAACTCAGGGGAGAGTTGATACATTAATAAAGCGCCAGAGAGAAAGCGGTTCACACCGCGGACTTAAGGCAAAAAACTGAACCTAGAAAAAAGAATAGTTTGAAAGCTTAAAGCACTATTAACCTCGTCAAAAAAATCAAGATAAAGAGTAAAAGCGAGAGCTGATACTTAATATCACAAACAACGAGAAAAAAGTCAAGGAAAGAAACCAGCAGAAATGCTGAGTGGGAAGAATTGACCCTAAAGCCAAAAAAACTCAACAAAACGGAGAGTTTGATCCTGGCTCAGGATGAACGCTGGCGGTCTGCTTAACACATGCAAGTCGAACGGAGTAGCAATACTTAGTGGCGGACGGGTGAGTAACGCGTGAGAATCTACC
>NZ_JADEXD010000248.1 GCF_015207285.1 Tychonema sp. LEGE 07203
CTTGCTAATCGGTTCCAACTGATACCAATGGAATAAAGTAGCGCTAGATATTACCCCCCCAACCCCCCCTCCCGCGGGGGGGCTAAGATTTGATCTATACCACATATGAAAGAAAAATGGTATAAAGTCCGCTCTAAAACTGCAGAATAAAGTCTCCACGCGCGAAGCTTTTATGCGTGTTATTGAGTAGCTGCCGGCACTGGCCAAAATGGCTGCCAACCTTTACCCCGATAGCCAAAATCGAAGATTTCGGGATGGATAATTTCTGCTAAAATTTCTAAGGAATCCACCAATCTCGGCCCTGGCCGGTTGAAGTAAGAATTGCCGTCAGTTATGTAAACTTTCCCGGTTTTGACGGCTTGCAAATCTGGCCATTCTGTGTATTGAGTTATCGGCATTGCTTCGGTGCGAGTGCGATTTAAATCAAAGCCGCAGGGCATGAAAATAATCATATCGGGATTAGCTTCAACTAGGGATTCCCATTTTAACCAGGGGGAATGTTGCCCGATTATTCCAAATAGCGAATTGCCTCCCGCCATTGCTACTAATTCGGGAATCCAATTTCCCGCAGCCATTAAAGGTTCAATCCATTCGATGCAGGCTACTGTGGGTTTAACGGTTAATGTTTCGGTTTTTAAGATAATAGCATCGATGCGGGATTGCAAAAGTGCGATCGTACTTTGAGCATCGACACCCAAAGCAGCAGCAACTCGCGCAATATCCGTCCAGATTTCTGCTAGCAAATTCGGCTGCAAAGAAATAATTTCCGGCTGGCTATTTACCAGCGTGCTGACTGCTTGTTCAACCTCTGTCAGAGAACAAGCACAGACTTCACATTGAGCTTGAGTAATGATGTGAGTTGGCTGCAATTTTTCTAAAGTATCTATTTCTACTTTATAGACGCTGAGCGCATTTTGCAACAATTCTGTGACGCGGTTGTGAATTTCGCTGCTAGTTCCTTCGGGATTGAATTTAGGCTGAGTGCAAACAGGTAAATTCTGGATTTCTGCGGGATAGTCGCATTCGTGGGAACGGCCGACAATGGCATCGGTTAATCCTAAAGCTGCTACAATTTCGGTGGCGCTGGGAATGAGAGAGACGATTCTTAGTTGGTTCATTGGTTTTGTTTTTTTACCGCTTTGCTAGCACGGGCAAGATGCCCGTGCCACAATTAAAGGCATTGTTAAATTTTCAGCTTTTTTGCTAGCACGGGCAAGATGCCCGTGCCACAATTAAAGGCATTGTTAAATTTTCAGCTTTTTTATGTATGGTAAATCTTGCCATGCTTGAATGAGATTGCCTTGCATTAGAGCGGCTAAACCGTTTAAGACTCTAATTTCCGGTAGGTTGGGGTTGAGGGCTAGAGCTGGTTTTAAGGCTGTTTCAGCGGCTTTTGGATGCCAAGCGTATAGCTGGACGAAGGCGAGATAAGCATAAGCATAAGGGTTTTGAGAGTCTAGGTCGGTAACTTTTTCTAAAGCTGCGATCGCACTTTTGACATTCTGCTGCAATACGCGAGAAAATGCCAAAGCATAAGCAAATTCTAGATTCTTGGGTTCTTGCTGCAACCTATATTCTAGTGCTTGTTCCGCTTGCAGGGTATAATCTTGAGTTGGATCGTATTGATTGATCCGCCCAATTTGCTCGAACACGGGTTTTAAACCGGGCAATCCTTTTGGTAAATTAACTGCCATCGCCCGCAATTGAGTCACCAAATCTAACTCGGGCTGATTCTCGTTACCCGCAACAGTCGGGACTATTTTCAAATTTTTATCGTTCTTGTTGCCAGGAACAATCTGGGAAGGGATATTTGGAGGATAGGCGTTGATTTTAAGTGTTACCGGTGGCACTTTAATTGGATAAGTTTCGCCGGTTTTTCGGTTCAGATAAGTAGCTTCCAGATTGTAACTTCCCGGTGCAATGTTAGCAGGAGTCAGCATCGCCGCGCGATCGACAACTCGAAATCCTACAGCAAATTTATCTGCTTCCAGAATTCCCGGATGCAAAGTTCCCTGGGCGATCGCGCGATCGTGTAAAATCCTTAAAGTTTGTCCCGACTCTAGAATATCACTAGCTAGCCGATGTTTCCATGTTACCAACACCAAACCAGACTGCAACTGCTGCCAAGGCCCAGACCAAATATAAGTAACCGGCAGCGCGACTCCGGGAATCGCTTTTCCGGTAACAGTAACTTGCTCTAATTGTACTTGCGATATCGCTTCATTCAGCGGCTGTATTTCAACAGGCTGCCGTCGCTTGCGGTAAAGATTTAAATTAGTATTATCAGGCAAAAGCCAACTTTTTTGCAACTGAAACTGCTCGCCTTTCTCTATTGCCGCCACCGCTGCATTTTGAGCTTTTTTTATCCGTTCTCGAATCGAACCTTGCGGGCCAGTTTTGGTGACAAACCAAGAGAGCGATCGCACATCTTGCGGTACTTCTTTTAAGTTCGTTCCCACCTGCCGCCCGTACACCTGAAAATTCGCCAAAGCACCGTAATAATTCAGATTGTGCTGATTAATTTCCGGCGTGGAAGGCAACACGCCTAAAGTGGATTGCAAATAAGGTTCTGTAGCGATAATTTCTGCAATCACCTTTCGGTGCGGCCACTCTTTCCCTAAGTAAGGATAGCTAGAATTACCGGGGCTAACAAGTTGAACGAATCTATGTCCAAAAGCACCGCCCAGCGGCCACATATGTAACAGCATCATCAAAATTGCCAAGCCAATTGTACCCCAGCGAATTTGTCGTCCCCACCGCGGAGGCCACAGCGTCAAACCCCAGGCTAATAAAATAGATAATACTGGCAAATAAGGTATCACATATCTGTCATCTTTGTTGATATTTAAAGAATTAATTAAATAAGCTCCTACCCAAAAAACAGCCAGCCACCGACAGGAGTTGAGGTAAGAAATTGACAAACTATTTAGCCTGCGGAGTCCATAAAGTATCAATCCAACTAAGGGAATCAGTAACAAAGGCCAAGAAACCTGTTCGGGTAAGTGTTGAATGTAGTAAATCCAAGCGTCGATCGTATTGAGACCGGGATCTCCTTCGGCGATCGCAGAATCCAGCGTGGCCCGTTTTCCCCCGGTCAAAATTAACAGCCAATTGGTTTTTGCCCAGGGCCCAAACACCGCCACCGACAGCAACAAAGCACCAGCTAATTGACCTAATTTTCCCCAAGCTTTTTGCAGCACAGCACCAGCAGCCAACCACACAATAGGGGTGAATAGAAATAATACAGTAGTGTGTTTAACTAATATTGATAAGCCTAGAGAAATCCCAAAGGCGATCGCCCAAAAGAAAGAAGAGAGGGGGAGAGAGGCAGGGGGAGATTGGGAAAATCCGCTGTTTTCCTGCTTCCCTGTTTCTGCGGCACTTTTCCACATTGTCAAACAATAGAAACAAAAAGTAATCGCAGCAGCGAGGGGATAGTCGAGCAAAAATTGCAAGCGGAACCGATAAAGTCCCGGCAACAAAACGCAAATTGCAGCGGCCCACAAACCGACTTGTCTGTTAAATAATTGGATGCCCAGATTGTAGACTGAGGCGAGGAGAATTGCACTAAATAATAAATGAACGAGGGTTGCCCGATCGCCCCCAGCACCGAAAACCTTCAAAAACGGCACCGTCAAGATGTACGCCAAGGGTGGAATTTTTGTCGAAAGCAGCCAGAAGTTTGTCCACCAATCCCCCGAAAACCACTGAGGATGCTGCAACGCCTGCAAGTAATTCAGGGTGCTGGTGAGGTATTCTGCCTGATCCCACGCCGGGACAGAGCGATCGAAGGCAAACCAGAGGCGATCGCTAATTGCCCCCAACAGCCAAATTGTCCCCAAGACAAGCAGACTGTTGCCCCCGCTGTCCCGATGTTGCTGTGCCATGACGATTTTTGGATTTTAGGTTGCAGCTTTTAGCTTACAGGCGGGCGGTTCCCGGCGAGCTAAAAAATATTTGGGAAAGTGCTTGCTAAATTGTGTATGTGTCTGCTAAGATAGTAAAGCGCGAAAAAACAAGCCGGGATAGCTCAGTTGGTAGAGCAGTGGACTGAAAATCCACGTGTCACGAGTTCAAGTCTCGTTCCTGGCATAGCTTTCTAAAAAATATACTTACCCTGTTGAAGATTTGGTCTAATTTTTGGAAGATTGAGGGGAGTTTGAAACTTGTTAGATCCCCGACTTCTTCAAGAAGTCAGAGATCCTTTATTTCTTAATCTCTTTCTGCTGGGACTCCTTAAACCCGCGTTTGACTTTGCAAAATTTCCTCCAACAGCCTCTCTTGACTTTTCGCAGGTTCTTTGCAAGTCAAACACTCGCAAACTAACCCGACAACCCCTTCAGGCAAATCAGCCTCAATCTGACAGACAGCAGTCGGATAATACTGCGAAATCAACCCAGAAATGCGATCGCTCGACGTGCGAATCAAAGTAGAATGCTGATACCAATCGATCGCCGAAAGCAGACTCGGACAAGCTTGGGGAGCATCTCGCACAACACTGCTGAAAGCTTGCAAACCTTGCTCCGCGCGATCGAGATATTCCAAATTTTGCCCCAGCAGTGCCAAGCGCACCAAAGAGGCGATCGCAATTCCATTCGCCGCCGGAGTTGCATTGTCTATATAACTGCGTTCCCGCACCAACAAATCTCCGCTAGCATCCTTAGAAGTATTGTAATATCCTCCCAATTCCACGCTCCACAAAAACTCATCAAACTCTTCTTGTACCTGCACAGCTTTCTCCAGCCAAAATTGAGAATTCGGCAATTGCTGTGATGATTCCTGGCTGCCTAAAATCAAACTCGCTTGATGCAAATCCAACAAAGCTTTCACAAACAAAGCATAATCCTCCGACTGCGCCGCCACAGCAGATTGTCCGTCATAATTCAACCGCTGAAACCGCCCGTCCTTCCACTGATTGTCTAAAATAAAATTAGCACTTGTTACAGCTAATTCCAAATATTCCAAATTTGCAAAAACAGCGGCAGCGCGCGCCAAGCCAGAAATCATTAAACTGTTCCAAGCTGCAATCATTTTCGTGTCAGTAACTGCGGGAATTCTACCCGGCCAACTTTCATTCTTAGCTTCTTGATTGTTGCGGGCTGGGGGAAAAGTTTTCACAGTATCGGGATTGCCGCCGTAGCGAACAGCAAAAAGTTTACCCAAAGCCGTTTCTACAGTTGCGCTGAGTTTTCCCGGCCGGTAGCGCTGCAATACATTTTTGCCTTCAAAATTGCCGCCGCGAGTCACAGTAAACTGTGTTTGAATTTCTGCCAATTCCTCAGCAGTTAACAGTTTTTCGAGTTCGTCGTAACTCCAAACATAAAACGCTCCTTCCTCCGGTTCTGACCCCCCCGTTGCCCCCCCTTGGTAAGGAGGGGTTAAATTTTCTGCCCCCCCTTGGTAAGGAGGGGTTAAATTTTCTGCCCCCTCTTCGTAAGGAGGGGTTAAAT
>NZ_JADEXD010000249.1 GCF_015207285.1 Tychonema sp. LEGE 07203
CTATCCAACTCTCCCACCCTCCCCCTCTCTCCCCTCTCTCCTTATCTCCCTTGCGGTATGACAATGTAGCCGGTGGCGCGATCGCCCAATACGAGATTCCGCTCTATTCCCCAGTACCACCAGTGCGCGCCAATATAAGCACACAGCAAAGCATCTAGCTGGTCTTCCAAGGCTTTGAGGGTGGCGGTGCTGGTGGGGATGGCGGGGAGATTTGAACCGCCGAGAAACGCTGGTGAACGCTGATTTTGGGTCGGGCTGTTTGCGAGATCGAGACTTGGTTCAAGGCTCGGTAAAACATCTAAAATATACTGGCATAGTTTCATCAATTCCTGTTGGCGTTCCGCCAGTTTTCCTTTTTTATATTTAATAATTCGCGCTAATTTAAATAAATTTATTGTGGCTGGATGGGGAAAAACTTCTATTTGATATCTTCCTAATTTTTGAGCTTCCATTATCGGTGCGTGGACAAATCCTCTGGCTTCTAAACTGAGGCCGAATTCTACGGTTTTTTGGGCGAAGGGGCGGGAAAGGTTGGCGGGATAGCAACCTGCGTGGTAGCGCCCAAAATGTTTGTGCGTGAGTTTGTCGGCGAGGCGCATTCCGGTAGGATTGGCGATGATTGTGGGTGCGTCTACGGCGACGATCGCTGGTTCGGTTGGGGAGATTTGGGTGTCGAGCCAGCCGAGGATGTCGTTGGTTGCTAAGAGGCGATCGCACTCGACTAATTGTAACTGATTATTTTCCCAGTTTAAGCAGCACAAACCGCTGGCTCCTGAACTCCAACCTAAATCAATTCCAATAAATTTCATCAGAGATTTTACCGTTATGTTTACTCTTAAAAAACAGGATTTTTCTTGTGCTGCTTTTTTGCTTTCCCAGGCTTAGATGCCAGTTCAAACCAAATGGTAAAAAAACGGAAAGCCCAACGAATCAACCGCAAAATGTCATATCAATTCCTCTCTTCATCGTCCTGTATTCATTGCTCTGGGATCTCTCTCTCTGTGTTCTCTGTGTTCTAGCGCCGGTTAAATCATTCCGAAACCGGAAACGATATCATTTAATGCAAGGATTTAAACACAAAAAAAATCACCGCGCCTGTTGATATCTCCGCGGCGAATTTGGGAACCCGAAAATCAGGATATTAGGGCAAATAAGTCCTAAGACTCCCTGTTTGTGTAAACCGGGGAGTCTCAATCTAGTTTCTGCCTTCTCGACTTCGGTTGACTTTTGTATTGTGCCTGAGTGTAACGTTTACCGTTCTACAGTTGTTTGCTGCTGCGGTTCGATCACTTCGATTTCCACTCTCGCAACACCGCTGCCGATCATTCCCAGGACGCTGGCCGCGCCTGCAGACAAGTCAATCAGCCGATCGCCCACATAGGGGCCGCGGTCGTTGATGCGGACAACTACGGTGCGCCCGTTGTCGAGATTTCGCACCATCACTCTAGTTCCGAAGGGCAAGTGGCGGTGGGCTGCGGTCATATCATTTTGGTTGAAACGCTCGCCGCTGGCGCTGAGGTTGCCGTTAAAACCCGGGCCGTACCAGGAAGCCCAGCCGCTGAGCCGCACTTGAACTGGGCCCATAGACAGGATGGGGCGTTCTGGTTGGGGTTTGCCTGCGACTGCTTCGAGGGGTGGGGCGTTGCCCAGAAGCCGGCGGAGGCGATTGGTTGCTTGCAGGGCGTCTCGGCCCAAGTCGCGGGTGGTGTCGGGGAGGATGGTTTCGGCGTTGATGTTTACCAAATCCTCGCCGTTTGCCTCGATCCTGTAGCGATCTTGTTTTTCCCACTTCACGGTAATGCTGTTGGGATCGATGTTGTTGCGGGCTAGCTGGTTGAGTTTTGCTGCCAAGCTGGATGCCCGCCACACTGGATCTGCTTCTTGGGTGCTTTCGTTGCTGGCAATGTTTCCTACTTTGGTATTTTCTTTCGCGCCCGCTACTTTCAACTGACTGTTAGCATCGGCTTGGCTGTCGCCAGTGTCTCGGATTTTGGTATTTTTTTCCGGACTGGGGTTGAGAAATGTGATGACTGGAATGTTTCGCACGTAGACTGTCGCTGCTTGTCGTCCGCCCAAGTCGTGGGACTGAATTTTGGCGATCGAGTCTCGGTCAATGTCAGCTTTGGCTTGATACTGATACTGTCCGACTTTTTGTGCTTCGACCCGCTTAGCGTTTAACTGCGGGGACGGTTGGGCGGCAATTACTTGCTGCGAATCCTGAGAGTTTTGCTTGACGGCATCTGTTGCTTGTGCGTGACAAGAAGAGGCCGTTCCTACCACAGGAACTAACAGGACAGCGAGTAGACCACCAACAAATTTTTCCTTCATACGTCCATTTTTGTGAATAGCCATTGCCAAGCGAGATAGGAGGATTTGCCATTCGGCGGTCGGGTGTCACAGATTTCTCTGTTTGTCCTTCGCCATTCCCCCGCGAGTCACAGCACAGTATCCGGGTGCATTTTTGCTTTAATGCTTCAGCCCCAAAAAATTTTGGTCGAAACTTCCCCGATACTTGACAACTCATACTCGATCTGCAATTTGTGTTTTGGTAACGAACTGCAACAGACTACCACAAACTTTTGCGCTTGGGGATCGCTCCCAGCACGAAATTTACCCAAAATCGAGTGAATTTTCCCAGATTTCAGTCTCAGATAATGCTTAGATTTCAGTGTTTGCAACCGTTTTAGCAGTTCCAGAAAACTTTACAAAACTTTACAAAACTTTAGCCGATTTTAGGGGCTGCCGAATGGCTAGCCTGAAAAAAGCTGTTTGTCAAGTGTTAAGCGTTAACCGTTATCGGCATAAACTAAAACTTAGAAATTGATTTGGCGGACTTATGGATTATCGAGAAGCAGGTGTGGATGTTGAGGCGGGCAGAGCTTTTGTCGATCGCATCAAGAATACAGTCAAGAGCACCCACCGATCGGGAGTTTTGGGCGGATTCGGCGGCTTTAGCGGGTTTTTTAGCGTCCCGGAGGGTTTAAAAGAGCCGGTGATGGTTTCGGGCACTGACGGCGTTGGGACTAAGTTGAAATTGGCCCACAATCTCGATCGGCACGACACAGTAGGTATCGACTTAGTGGCAATGTGCGTCAACGACGTACTGACATCCGCTGCCGAACCCCTATTTTTTCTCGATTATTTGGCCACAGGAAAATTAAATCCCGAACAATTAGCTGCGGTGGTAGCCGGCATTGCTGACGGTTGCAAGCAAGCCGGCTGCGCTTTGCTAGGAGGAGAAACGGCAGAAATGCCAGGTTTTTACCAAGCGGGTGAATACGATTTAGCTGGGTTTTGCGTGGGAATTGTCGAAAAAAGCAAGTTGTTGGACAGTTCGCGGGTGCGGGTAGGAGATGTGGCTGTGGGGCTCGCTAGTTCCGGCGTCCACAGCAACGGTTTTAGTTTGGTGAGAAAAATTGTCGGCGACAGGGGTTTAGATTGGCATTCGCAACCAGAAAAATTAGGCGGCAAAAGTTTAGGAGAAGTGCTGCTGACTCCAACTAAAATTTATGTGAAACCAGTCCTCGCAGCGATTAACAGCGGTTTGGATATTCACGGCATGGCTCACATTACCGGCGGCGGTTTGCCAGAAAATTTGCCCCGCTGTTTGGGAGCAAATCAATCTGTAAAAATTGACTGCAATAGCTGGCCGAGTTTGCCGATTTTTGACTGGATTGCGGAAGCTGGGCAAGTTGCGGCGGCAGATATGTTCAATACTTTTAATATGGGAATTGGGTTTGTGCTGTTGGTCGATCGCACAGAAGTAGAACAAACTGTTAAATGGTTTGAATCTCAGGAAATTCGTGCTTTTGAAATTGGCGAAGTAATTGAGGGGAATGGGGAATTAGTGATGGCAGCAAATTAAGTTTTATTGACTTATAGAATTTCAAGCGAAACATGAGTGCTGTCGGCCAAACCGGCCAAACCGGCCAAACCGGCCAAACCGGCCAAACCGGACATAGGGCATACCTCACCGCGCGATCGAACCGCTATCGTTTAAAAAATGCCATTTTTCTTAGGGTAAAAATTTGGACTCCGAGCATTCAACCGAGTACCAACTAATAATGGGAATATTGGCAATTTTTCAAATTGTAACGCCACTTCCATTGTAGCGATCCTAAATCAGTTGCCAATAAATCTGGCTTCACTAATGGTAATTAAGGATCTAAAACTTAATAACTTAAACACCTCCTACAGTCCTCTCTCCTGTAAGTTGCTTTCCTCAAAGGAGGCAGAGCCAAAGCATCTGCATTACCAGGAAGAGCCTGGTAATGCAGATGCCCTATGCCCTATGCCCAAATCATACCAATTACCAACTTTAACTTAACCGTATTCAGGTATAACCAACTAACAACTGCAAACTAAGAGGGCCCGCACGCACCCTCCACCGCCGCTGCCAACAACCAACTGCCAACAATCAACGATTAAAACAACTTTAGCCGATCGCGCAAAATCTCAGCTTGTTTTTCAGCTTCAGCCAAACCATCCCGCGCCACCTGAACAACTTGTGGATCGGCTTTTTCCACAAACTTCTGATTAGTCAAACGCGCCGCAGTATGCTTAATTTCCCCTTCTATCTTAGCCAACTTCTTCTCCAACTTACCGCGCAAAGCCGCCATATCAACCACCCCAGCCAGAGGAATCAATACTTGTACAGTACCGACAACCCCAGCAATTGACCCCCCCTGCCCCCCCTTGCCAAGGGGGGGATTAAGCGGAGACTCTGCATCCAAACCAGCAGTAACAGTCAGATTTTCCACCTTAGCCAAATCTTTGATGTAAACGCTTCCATCCGAGAGAATTTGGCGTTCCTTCTCGCTTTCGCTTTGCAAAATCGCCGTCACCTTCATACTCGGTTTGATATCAGTATCAGCCCGCAAATTCCGAATAGTCCGAATCGTTCCAAATAACAACTCAAACTGCTGTTCCAACTCTGGATTTATCCTGGAGATATCCGTTTCAGGATAAGCTTGCAAAGCCAAACATTCATCTTCACCAGTTTGAGTCAAAGTGTGCCAAATTTCCTCAGTAATGTGAGGCATAAAAGGATGCAGCAATTTCAAAATTCCTTCCAACACAAAAGCAAAAGTTTGCTGCGCCACCTTCTTAGAATTCGGTTCAGCATCCACCTGCAAGCGAGACTTGACCAACTCAATATACCAGTCACAGAAATCGCCCCAAATAAACTCATAAAGATTCTTAGCCGCTTCTCCCAAACCGTAACTTTCCAAACAATTGCGGCTTTCTTGCACAACTTGATAATAGCGAGAAAGAATCCAGCGATCGCACAATTCCAAACTACCGCCTTCTCTCCCATCTTGAGAAAGCGAGTCTTCATCACTCCCCCCCTTAGCAAGGGAAGAGTTCTCACTCCCCCCCTCAGCAAGGGAAGAGTTCTCACTCCCCCCCTCAGCAAGGGAAGAGTTCTCA
>NZ_JADEXD010000035.1 GCF_015207285.1 Tychonema sp. LEGE 07203
GAAATATATAATTATTCCCCATTCCCCATTCCCCATTCCCATTATGTCTGCTGTTAGTTTAATTCGAGCAAATTCATACGATCGCCAAATCTTGCAAACATCTATAGAAAGTTTGCTCGCACCCTCGGGCGGAATCTCGGCTTTTGTCAAAAAGGGCGATCGGGTTTTACTCAAACCCAACCTCCTCACCGGTTCTCGCCCCACCAAAGAATGCGTTACCCGCCCGGAATTAGTTTACTGCGTGGCTAAAATGGTCATTGAAGCGGGAGGAAAACCATTTTTAGGTGACAGTCCAGCTTTTGGCAGCGCGATGGGCGTAGCCAAAGCCAACGGTTATTTGCCTCTGTTGGAAGAACTGAATTTGCCAGTAGTTGAGTTTCAAGGAAAACGCTACGAAACTGTCAGCGAAGATTTCAACCATCTCCGAATCTGCAAAGAAGCAATGGAAGCGGATGTCGTGATTAATCTTCCCAAACTCAAGTCTCACGTACAATTAACTGTAACAATGGGCGTGAAAAATTTGTTCGGCTGCGTGCCCGGAAAAATGAAGGCTTGGTGGCACATGGAAGCTGGCAAAGATAGCGCCAGATTCGGTGAAATGCTGGTAGAAACAGCCCGGGCAATTAACCCAAATTTGACGATTTTGGATGGAATTATCGGTCACGAAGGTAACGGGCCAAGTGGCGGCGAACCTAAGTTTTTGGGAATTTTGGCCGCGTCTGACGATGTGTTTGCGCTGGACAGAACTTTAGTTGAAATCATTAATGTCGATCCGGCGCTGGTTCCGACTGTAGCTGCGGCGATGAGATTGGGACTTTGCTCGAATTTAGAGGATCTCGATTTTCCGCTGTTGCACCCGGAAACTCTCAAGGTTTTGGATTGGAAGTTGCCGGAAAGTATGATGCCGATCGACTTTGGTATGCCTCGCGTGGTGAAGTCTACTTTCAAGCATTTTTATATCCGGTTTATCAAAGAACGGATGGCGGCTTACGCGGGCAAATAAAGGTTTGTAGTGAGGATTTCAGTCCTCATCAAATTCTGAGAACTGAAGTCCTGACTGCCAACCGATATGATTTTTTTATTGTTAATTTTCTAGGGCAGCCAGCGGGGGCAAAATCCTTTTTCGATTTTCCATTCCCGATGACTGATGTCGCGGTTTGGAAGTCTCCTACAGTTGCATTTTTGGGGGAAACTGGTGTTAGATAATTTCCGGTTACATCGTCAGGTGATTTAACCGGCGCTAGAACACAGAGTACACAGAGTCCGAGAATATATATCTGAATCATTCCGATGAAGAGAGGATTTGATATTACAAAGCAAGCCAAACATAAGTTACAGCAAACAACCCATGAATTTTAAATTTAAGTTGTCACAAGTTTTAAGTCGAAAGTCAAAATAATTAATTATTATTTCTAGGTTTGGCTTTTGGCTTTTTATTTGTGAAAATCAACAATTTACAACAGAAGAAATTCAACCGTACAATACTTCTTCCACAGGCGGCGTGGCATCTTTGGGGTCAAATTTTTTGATTTTCAAAGCTTGCAGCAAAAACAGCGAAATATAAAGCGGATTTAACAAAACATACCGTTTCCAGAGACGCCGGGGCTCTTTAATCATCCGAAACAGCCATTCCAAACCTATCTTAGATAAAAACTCAGGAGCTTTAGCCAAATTGCCCGCATGAAAATCGTAAGCTGCACCTACAGCAATCAGGGGCATTGATAAGTCATCACGGTATTCGTAAGCCCAGATTTCTTGTCGGGGACACCCCAAACCAACAAAAGTAATTGCTGCACCGCTACTGCGAATTTGCCCCACAATTTCCTGTTTCTCTTGGGGGGTAATGCACTTAAATTTAGAAGGCTGAGTTCCAGCAATAATTAACTTGGGATAACGCTCGCACAGATTGCGGGATAAAGCTTCGAGTACAGAAGCGTGAGAACCGTACAAATAGATAGACAATCCTTCTTGGGCGGCGCGCTCGCAGATTTGTAACATCGCATTTGGCCCGCAAACTCGATCGGGCAATTCGGTATTGTAGAGCAAATTTAACGCCCACCTGACCGGCTGTCCGTCTGGCAATACTAAATCAATGTGATTGATCCGGTAGCGGTGAGTGCTGTCGAGCACCCCAGTCATTACCCCGTGCACCGCTAGGGCCGAAACTGACAGCGGTTTTCCGGCGCTGGCTGCGGCAATAATTTTGCTGACAGCAGCTTCATAATTAACGGCATTTACTAATATGCCGAGTACACTTTTTTTTCCTAAATCGATTGTGGAAGACCTCATTAAGCCAACGCTCGCAGTTACATTCATAAATTTCTTGTAGGATTTGTTTAACTTTGTATTCCCTCGTTTACCCAAATTTTCGGCACATTCTTTTTGTACCAGCTCAATCCTTCTACCCCTCTTTCAGCCAACGCTCGCGGTTGCATTCATAAATCTCCTGCAGGATTTGTTTAACGTTATATTTCATTTTCCAGTCAGGATAGTGACTGGAAAATTTTGAATTGTCGCTAATCCACCAAATGTGATCGCCAATGCGATTGCCTTCAGCATAAGTCCAGTTAAATTTGCGATCGGCAATTGCCTCGCACATCTGAATGGCTTCTAACATCGAACAATTACTGTACCTGCCTCCTCCTGTGTTGTAAACTTCCGCAATTCTGGGAGCTTGATAAAATTCATAAAATGCCGAAATTAAATCGGCGCTGTGAATGTTATCGCGGACTTGCTTGCCTTTGTAGCCAAACACGGTGTAAGGAGTTCCCGTCACGGCGCACTTCATCAAGTAGGCGAGGAAGCCGTGCAATTGAGCTCCAGAGTGATTTGGTCCCGTCAGGCAGCCGCCGCGGAAACAAGCGCTCTTCATCTGAAAATATCGACCGTATTCTTGTACTAAAATATCAGCGGCTACTTTAGAAGCACCAAACAAACTGTGCAGGCATTGGTCGATCGACATATCTTCACGAATGCCGCTTTCGTAAGTGTGACCTGCTTCTATTTCCCACCTGTGTTCTAATTCAATTAAAGGCAATTTGTTGGGCGTATCGCCGTATACTTTATTAGTAGATGTAAAAATGAAAACAGCTTGAGGACAGTACAAGCGAGTTGCTTCTAAAAGATTGAGAGTGCCGTTAGCGTTGACGGTAAAATCTATTTTCGGAGCGCGGGCAGCCCAATCGTGGCTCGGTTGGGCGGCTGTGTGAATTACTAGCTCGATCGAGTCTCCGTAACGCTGAAAAATATTGGTAATAGCTTCGTAGTCGCGAATGTCCACATCTAAGTGATAATACTTGGTTCCCAAAGATTTTTCGAGCTGTTGGCGGTTCCAGTTGGTAGAACCATCGGCACCAAAAAAGAACTGGCGCATATTGTTGTCGATACCAACTATGTCCAAGCCAAGCGAGGCAAAGAACTTACACGCCTCCGATCCAATTAATCCCGCCGAGCCAGTAATGATTGCAACGCTCACGTTTCACCACCTAAAAAATAGAGTTTTCTTTGTTCTGCGCGATCGAACAAATCGGAAGTTATCCTGATTTTCGATTGACTATATCTTCGCATAATTGAGCAAAGAATTCACCTTTAATATCCCAATCATATACTTCTCTGACGTGATTTCGACCGGCTTCACCCAAGCGATCTCGCAACTCGGGATCGCCGGCCAAACGAGCGATCGCCTCAGCTAAACCCTGCACTGCCTGTTCGGGATTGTAACCAGGTACTTTGATCCCAGTTTGGGCCGTCACTTGAGTAGCAGGCCCTCCCAGATCCAAGCAGATGATGGGACGACCAGCCGCCATCCCCTCCAGGCAAGTCCACCCCCCTGAATCGTGCAAGCTAGGGTGAATCAGTACATGAGACTCCCCTAGCTTGCTCAAACTTTCCTCCCGCGGCAACCTCCCCCACAACTTAACTTGAGAAGCAATGCCCAATTCTTGCGCTAAAGATTCCAGACGATCGCGTTCCGGGCCATCCCCCAGCAGCCAATATTCGGCATTCGGCAAGTTAGCTCTGGCAAAGGCCCGCAACGCGAGGTGATAGCCTTTCCAGTGCAGCAGCCGCCCCATACTGATGAACCCGATCGGAGAAGGCCCTGGCATCTGGCACT
Source organism: Tychonema sp. LEGE 07203 (assembly GCF_015207285.1). GTDB lineage: Bacteria > Cyanobacteriota > Cyanobacteriia > Cyanobacteriales > Microcoleaceae > Microcoleus. Next base: position 4,115 of record NZ_JADEXD010000035.1, read on the forward strand.
GTTCCAGCCGCGCCATCTCTTCCTTCGACAGACACGCCTCGGAAAGCACCTGCACTTTTTTAGCCCCCATCGCCCGCACCCGCTGCGCCGTGTCCTCCGTTGTCGCGAAAGCTAAGACGCTTCTGCGAGCCGTCATTCTGGCAAAGGGATCTCTCTCACCCAGGCGCTGCCCCCAGTCTCGCGCTGTTTCGTAAAGTTTTGCCTTGGAGCTAAAATCTTGCCAAAAAGGTTTAGGGGCTGCTTCGCCGCCGCCCACAGGCCCCCAAATAAAAGGAATAGGCAGCAGCGAAATGAAGCTGGGCGACCAAAATTTAACGTAGGTGACGTGGCGGGCGATGTCGAAATTAATTTGGCGGTGGAGTTCGCGCGCCTCTAAATAAGCCAAAATTTGCCACAGGTAATAGTGCAATTGCAGCCCTCCCTGTCTACCTTTAAAGTTTTCGCTCCAGCCGAAAGGCTCAATGTAGACAAAGTGCAGGTTAGGGTTCGGATGCGCGGCGAGGAACGCTTCAATAGCGGTACGGTAAAATGTGCGTGTTAATACCCAGACTTCTTGATGTTTTGCGGCTTCTACTACCGCGTTCCAGCCCACTCCTTCCTCAGATCCCTGTCCGGGTTCGCAGGCAAAGGCAGATAAAAGAATTTTCATCGGCAATTGTTAGTTGTTAGTTGTTAGTTGTTAGTTGTTAGTTGTTAGTTGTTAGTTGGGGAGCGTCTGGTGTTTTTCATTTTTAGTGCTGTCGCGAACTCGCTTAGGTACTCGCACTCAAAGAAAAAATGTTTTTTGCAAAAATGAGCTGCTCCCGTTAGTTGTTAGTCTTTGTTGGTTGAGAAACACTGTTTTTTCTACTACCCACAACAGCTTAACCGCGAACCACTAATCACTAACCCTTAAAAATGATGTTACTTCGACATAAGCTTGGGCTGCTGTTTCGGGAGTTTTGTGAGCAATTAGTTCGCGCGATCGCTCTCCCATCGACTCAATCAAATCTGGATTGTCCAGAAAACGCCGCATCGCCGAGGCCAAACCTTGGGAGTCTCTAGGATCGAAAATGTAACCATTTTCCCCTTCAGCAATCAATTCGCAGGAAGCTGCACCATTTGAGCAGAGTATAGGTTTGCCAAAAACCATCGCCTCGGGTACCACCATTCCCCAGACATCCTCAAAAGTAGGAAATACAAAAACATCAGCTTGCTGAAAGTAAGAACCCAAACTTCCATATTCCACCCATCCGGCCCAAGTTACCTGCTCTTCAATATTACGATCTTTAATAAAAGCTTCCAGTTCCTCCCGCTGCTCTCCCCGGCCAACTATCAACAGCGAACAATCAGCATAACCTTGACTTTTAAGAATAGCGCAAGCTTCTAAAAGCGTTTTAATTCCCTTTCTCGCCTCGATCCGCCCTACATACAAAAAAATTGGGCGTTTTAACTGCAAACTTGGCGACTTTGTTTGACCCAATTGTTTGAGCAAAGCTCCCGCATCAGGTACGAGATAGGTTCTGGTAAAAATTTTATCCTCCGGTACGTTGAGAACTTCCATCAGATATTTTTTACCCGCATTGCTATTGGAAACAAAAGCATCGGCAAACCGCACGAGGATGCGGCGAACAAATGTTCTAAAACTTGAATTTCGAAAGTCTGTATTTGGGGAACTACCATCGTAAATAATCGCGATGCGCCACCTCATCAGCGGTTTTAAAAGCGCTACAATTACAGTCCACAAAGAGAAAGCTTGGGGAAAGACTATATGAGGTCTAAATTTGAGCAGATAACCGATAATGCTCGGCGATACTACAATGAATCCGCGATCGTATCCTGTTTCTATTTTGGTCGTCTCGACAAAAGTAGTCTTTCCTACTAGCTGAATAGCCGACGATCCAGGCATTGCCGGATCGAATCCCGGCCAAACACCCCCGGTGTAAAATACAGTGTTTTTAAACACTTTCGTAAATTCTCTCAAAACAGGCTGCCAGTAAGCTCCCAAGCCCACTTCCGGGACAAGCCAAGCGACGCGGAGTTCATCCATGTTAATGTTTAGTTGTGGCGAGGACAAAGCAATCGGTGTACCTCAAAAATTTTCCCCATTGTCTGTGCAAGCACAAGCAATAGTCTCAGCCGCGATACCCTACAGGCCCTCGGCGGAGCGAGATCAAAATCAACCTCAAATAAGGTAACAGCCAATATATTGGCCAGAATATATTTGTGTGCCGCTGTACGAGCACTTTCGACTCTTTTGGCCCAAAACCCTTCGGTTGCAGTACCTTTTTAAATCGATCGAACAAACTCATCTTCGGGTCTTCCCAGCAGTTACCTTCAGGCGGGTTAGCAGAACAAGTGGCCACGTACCCAGGAACCACCCAAACTGTACAATTTTGTTGCACCGATCGCAAACCGTAATCAATATCTCCCATGCTGTGAATAAAAGCTGGGTCTAAGTTTCCCACTACTTCAACTACAGATCGCGGCATCAAAACGCAGTTACCGTTCATCGTACTGCACTGTTGAGGTTCTGCGATCGGTTCCAGCAGGCGAAAATGCAAAGGATGCCACCAGCTAGTACGCAACCAACCGCCGTAAGTCAGCGCCCCAGTTGTCGCATCGCGAGTAGAACCCACAGCAATTGCTCGCGTGTGGCCTTGCTCGGCCAAGCTGCGGGACGTTGCCAGCATAACATTCAAAGCCGACGGTTCCAGTATAGTGTCATCGTTGAGCCATAAGTAGTAATCGTAATTCTGCTTCATGGCTTCAGCAAATCCTTGCCGCATTCCCCCATTCCAAAACAAATTCCCATCTCCGCTGAACAACTTAACCTGCGGATAAGTCTCCCGCACCGCTTCGGCAGTACCGTCAGTGCTGGCATCGTCCACCAAGTACGCCACCAGCAAGACATCTGCTGGCAGTACCTGATTGAATAGCGCCGCGAGACAAGCTAAGGTCTTTTGCTTGCGGTTGTGGCAAGTTATGATTGTGGCGATCGTGCAGTTTCGTTTCATCAATCTATAATAGTTTCATTCAATATTGTACTCTGGAAAAAATTATGAGGCAATTCCTAAAAAACCTAGCTTACAAAATGCTTAAGCCTTTGGGATTCGATCTCCCGCGAAAAGGCATGAGAACATCTATGTACGGCGTGCTCGATCAGTTGATCGAGTTGGGTTTTCAACCAGAAACGGTTATAGATGTCGGCGTGGCCTACGGAACTTTTGAATTGTACGAAAAATTTCCCGAAACGAACTTCTTGCTGGTAGAGCCTTTGATCGAATACGAGAAAAATTTAAAAGAAATTTGTCAAAAATATAACGCTCAGTATATCATGGCTGGTGCCGGCGCTCGATCGGGAAATATTACGATTAACGTTCACCCTCAACTTTACGGATCTTCTACTCTCAACGAGTCAGAAGGCAGTCTGGCAGACGGTGTACCCAGAGAAATTCCTCTAATTGTCCTCGATGATGCGTGCCGGGAAAAAAACTTAAAAGGGCCTTATTTATTGAAGGTTGACGTGCAGGGCGCCGAGTTGAATGTTTTAGACGGCTGCAGCAAAGTGCTTGAGGATACAGAAGCAGTCATACTGGAAGTATCCCTGTTTGAATTCTTTGTCGGGGGCCCGCAATTATACGATGTTGTCAGTTACATGAAAGAGCGCGGATTCGCCACCTACGATATTTTTGGAGGTTACATCCGCCCTCTCGATGGAGCTTTGGCTCAAGTAGACATGGTGTTTGTTAAAGAAAACGGACAATTTAGAAAGTCTAATTTTTTTGCTACGCCAGAGCAGCGGAAACAGTTGGTTTAATTTGCTGCAATGCCGGCGGTGCTGGCGAGTTCGGAAAAAACAGACAAGTAGCGGCGAGCTTGTATGTCTGAGGTGAATTCTTGTTCTACTTTCTGACGGGCGCGAATGCAGAGCTGTTGGTGCCGATCGGGATTTTCCAGTACCCAGGCAATACCTCTAGCTAAATCTTCTGTTTCATAAGGTTTAGCTAAGTAGCCATTTGAGCAGTGTTCGATCAAATCGGGCATTCCCCCGATTTTGAATCCGACGCTGGGGATGCCGCAGGCGGCAGCTTCCATCACCGTATTCGGCAAATTATCGTAAACAGAAGGAGCTACGAAAACATCTGCTGCTGCATAAACTATTGCTAGGGAAACGTCATCAGCAAATTTACCTAAATAATGTGCCGGGAAACCGAGTTCAATCGGATTGGACGGTTGAGAAGAGCCAAAAACTAGCAATTCTATGCGATCGTTCCAGCCCGATTTACTGAGGCTTTGCAAAGCCGCCACCAACAAATTAAATCCTTTCCAGCGATCGCCCGTTCCGCTGGCACCGCCAAAAAGTACAATTTGTTTATCTTGAGGTAAATTCAGGATTTCTCGCGCCCATGCCCGCTCGATCGGTTTGTACGTTTGAGTATTGATACCGTTAGGAATCACCTCAACTCGACAATCCTTCAACAAAGAACTAGAACTAGCGCATTTAGCCAACCAATGACTCGGAGTTACCAAAGTTAAGTTAAGATTTTTCCAAGCTTTTGCTTTCCGCCGCCACACCCACCGCGACAGATCCCAATCTTTACTGCTGTGCAGTTGCGGGCAGCTACCGCAAGATTCAGTATAGCGATCGCACTCTTCGCTATAGTGACACCCACCAGTAAAAGGCCACATATCGTGCAGCGTCCAGACTAAGGGTTTGTGAAACTGCGGCACAGTTTCTACCTGCATATAACCCCCGCAAACCCAGTGCAAATTAATAATATCTGGTTCAATTTCAGCAACTTTCGCAGCCAGGGAGTCGGGCAGCCATTGAGGAGAAAAAATCGCCGGATTTCTCTCAGGATAAAGCCGCAATGGCGAATTTGATAAGACTGAAACAATCTTATCAAAACTTTTGGCGATCGCTGGCTGTGCCGAGATTACACTTAAATCGCCGCTTTTGGGATTTTTCACCAGCATTTGCGAAGACACGCCAATCCCCCGCAAACCCTGGTGCAGCCTGTAAGCAGCGCGGGCTGCACCCCCTTCAGTATCAGAACTATTGAGAAGTAAAACCTTCATCTCCCCTGCCTGCAATCTAAATTTATCTCTGATTTAATACCAATTTCAAAAAATAATGCAACAGTATTCTTGTCCCCCCCTTAGCAAGGGGGGGCTAGGGGGGGTCAGAGACTATTGCATGATTTTAGAGAAATGGTATAACTTGGTTTTTTTCAACAGTCTGTGGACTTTTTTTTGCACCTTCTTCAGCAGCGGCGGATCGTAATCGTACAAAGTATTTTGCGTAAATTTATCTGCTTGCGTATCTCTAATTGCAAAAGGCGGGTGTTTCAGCGGAAAAGTTAGAGATTCTGCCGCCATATTATTGTACGGACTGCTGACATCCGCCGTGTGAGTTCCTCCCGAACCGTGTCCGATATTAGAAGCTAAATTGACATTAGCCAAAATATTCATACCGTTTTGAATAAAGCTAGCAAATGCCCACTGGAAATCCCAAGTATCTATTTTTCCCTCATAACAAAGCTGAAAAGTGTTTGTCCAAACTTTTACAGCTTGCGGATCTTCCAGTACATCCGCCAAAAAATTACCGTCGCGAATTTCCGGCCACAGCTTCATATCTAAATCGTAGTGCTGCCAAGCTCGCCTCCAACTCGCCCAGCTCCAACAGTGATTGTAGCGAGAAAAGTAGTAGCTGTAATCAGTTCTTTTTCGCCCGAACTGGACATTTTGACCGGAGATTGACATAATTCTTTCATCGTCTCGGTAGCGATCGAGCAATTCTTCAGCAAAACGGAAAAACGTCGGATCGGGCAAACAGTCATCCTCAATAATAATTGCCTCTTCCACCCTATCAAACACCCAATCAATACCGCTAGAAACCCGCCGCCGACAGCCCAGATTTACGTCAGCGTAATTTTTCAACACTTCGCAATCCCAATCTACTCGCTCAATAATCGCGCGAGTTCGATCGCAATCTCCATCTTCCCCCGGTTTATCTGCGCGGGGCCCGTCAGCAACTACTAACAGTTTCGGCGGTTTGACATTGCGAATTTCTGCAAACACCCTTTCGGTTTCTTCGGGGCGTTTAAAAATAATAAAAGCGACGGGGGTTTTCAATTGCCAATCGGGCATTTACCTACTCTACTATTTTGATAGTTGTCTGCAAATTATCTGCGTTAATCAGCGTCTGCCTGCCCTAAATTTGCGGTTGAGAGTCAACTGCCGATTTATGCAACTCAGAAAAAATCAAGCCCGCAAATCGCGCCAAGAAGTAGATGTTAAGTCTACCAATCTCATTTCACCCGCACCACCGGCAAAGTGCAGAAAAAAAGTATTGATCAAAGCCGTCGTCGCGCACTCGCTAGCGCGCCTGTCAACCAACCGGGGCGGCACCCCATTCGCTAAAAGTTTGCTTTTAGCGCGACTCAGCAAACTTGCTGATGTTTGCGATTTTTGCAACAAAAATGGGTAATACAAGGCTTTATATACGTTCCAGACTGTGCTGAAGCGCGGATCTAGCCATTGAACGCGATCGGCTTTTAACAGTTCGTAAGAAAGCCAAGGCATTTCACCAAATCCTGCTTCTTCGCGTTCATAGTAAACTTTTTCTAAAATCGAGCGGTGGTGAGAAGGCGACAGTACCATAATACCATCTTGGACAATGCGATCGAATTCCGGCGAAACACCGTATTTAACATAAGTAGCCCGCTCGTCTTTTTCGTCAGTAATTCCCCACGTCTCAAACAATCTGTCTCTGGCTTCAGCAGATAATTGCTCGTTAGGGGTTGCCCATTCAGGAGCCGCACCTACTTTATCAACCGCCACCCCTTCGACAATACAAGGAGCATTGGCCCAATTGATCAAAACATCTGCATCTACCCAGACTACTCGATCGTACTTCTGGACGGATTCCTCGCCGAGGATCAGGCATTTTTGCCAGCAGGGCGATCGCTTTTGAGCTCGATCGGAAACATCTAAAGGATTAGAAATACAAATAATATCATATCCGTGGCGGTCGGCATACTTTTGCCAGTTCGATTGGCACAAACTGTGCCAGTTGCTCCAATGCTTTTCGCCAATTACCAGCGTTACTATGGCTTTAGAGTTTGTCATCTTTCCTGCTATCCTCCACCACTTTAATTAACAACATCAGCAGTCATAAACGATTTAAACTCATCAAAAGTCAAAATCATCACAGCCGCGATGAATGCCAGTGTATCAGTCTTCGTCTGATAGGGCAAAAATCTATAGCGAAAAGCAGCCATTTTCGGGTTCTTCTCTTGATAGATAATGTCTTGGGCAAAGTTGCCCCACCTTTCATCTATTAAATCCATTGTCATGCCAGCATGACCGGAAGGCAGCAGCATATTGGAGCCGTGCAGGCCAATTACTAAACGGCTACCAGCATAAATTTGACAAATTTCCTGCTCGATTTTTTCATTAAACATCTCAACCCTAAAATCTTCAATCCATTCAGGAAACTCAGTCTTTGTACCTAAACCTGCTACGGCAAATTTTGCCGAGGGTACGCGCGATCGAATTCCCTCAAATAACCTGCGTACCTGCCAATTTTGCACCGCCAGCCCAATTGACAGCAAATTCAGCTTTCTCAGAACTCGGAACAGCAAACTGTTGATAAAAAGCCGATCTTCCCGCCAAATAAAAGTAATTTGTATTTCTTCTCCCTCAAAGTTGTGCTTGGGAACTCCAGTAAACTGCGTGATGTCGAACTGACTCGGATGAGAATAAGCTTCGCTGACATAAACTTGCTCGAAACGTTTCATTTCTTCCTCAACAAAATCGGAGAAGCTAGGATAATAATCTCGACCATTTTTTAAAGAAATAGGAACTGTCCAAACTTCAGCAACTCCATCGGGAACCATCCACCTCAAGAACTTAGGTACTATTACCACTAACCCGCAGTCGGGGTTGGACTCCAAATGTCTTTGTGCGTTCAGCAACTTTAACAGCGAGTGACCGTAAAGAAAGTCAATACAGTTTAAAACGATCGCCCGCTGGCAGGGCTTGAAGATTTCTTTGGTAATTTCAAGTTTTTCGCTTCGAGGATTTTGAAGTGAATTTAGCAACGGTTTTCCCAACCATTCCTCAGCGTAACTGTTGTCTGAAACCAGCTCTTTTTTGGCTAAATCAATTTGCAGCGAGTTGTTATAGCTATGACCGACTCTCAATACATCGATTATTTCACTCCCAGAGTCGTTCGATTTAAATTCTACACAAATGTGCATACCCTGCCACAATATTTTTGCAGGCTGCAGAGCAGTCCCAGATTTCGGGCATTTAGATTTATGCTGAATGTGAGGTTTAATTTCAATCATTTTACTAATCCTATTAATCTGGAAGCAGCCTTGTACAAGTTAAGCGATCGCCAAATTAATTTCCCAAAAGGCCGCAATTCTTTAATCAGGAAATTGACCAAGATAATCACGTAAAAATAAGTAATCAGAGTAGCCGCCGTTGCCCCAAAAGCTCCATACTTGGGAATCAGAAGCCAGTTTAACCCTATATTTAAAATCGAGCCAATGACAGTCAAGTAAAGACTGTAGCGCAACTGACCCTCGATCGTAAAATAGGTGTTCCGTGCTACTCCAAAGTTACTGCCAAATTGCGCCCAAACATAGATTCCCAGTACCGCTGCTGACTTAGCATAATTTTCACCGTAAAGCAGGTTCACGATCCAGGGAGAAAGTAATGAAATGGGGATTGCCACCCCCAACCATAAAAACATCATAGTATCGCAATAAACTTGAAATTTGCTTAAATATTCTTCATAATTTCTCTCTCTCAAATTTGCTAATTTGGGGAAAATAGAGGATGATATAATCATCGGCAAAAAATCGCAGATTTCGGAAATTTTAACAGCCGCCGCATAATATCCCAGTTCAGCATTTTGATTCATCGCACCCAGCATTAGCTGATCGGTTTTCGAGTACAAATAAACTGCCAATCCCGACAACATTATCGGCCAACTCTCTGCCAACAGTTCCTTGCCTCGGCTCCAACTGAATTGCCAATCCTTAATTTTATTGCCGGTCAACTGATAAAAATATAGATAAGCCATGCCTGCGATCGCCACTTCTGCCAATCGAATGCAGGCGAAGGCAAGCAGGGGGGCTTTAATTGTAACTAATCCAATTCTGACTGCTGCAACGAAAAAAGATACTGAATTCTTCGCCAACACTGTATATTTTGACTGTACTTGAGACTGGAACCAAAAATTGATCGCCTCAAAAGCCTGAAAGATCGTTCCGGCGGCGATGATGCCCACCAGCCAGCGAGTCAGGTATTCGTCAGGCTTGAATAGCGAAATCACGGTGACAGTTAACAGCAGAGTGATGCAGCCGCCAGTAAACTGCATCCCGAAGGCAGTCCCCAGGGTTTCGTTTTTGCATTCAGGATTGCGGGCGATATCGCGGATGACGATGCTGCCCAACCCCATTGTTGCTACCGAACTAAAGACGGACACAAAGGCGATCGCGTAGTTTAGCAAGCCAAATTGAACGGGTCCGAGATACCGCGCCACCCACAGACCTACCACCAAACCCAAACCCATCTGCAAAATTTGGTCAGTGAACAGCCACGCCAGATTCACGAGTACCTGACGGAGACCCGGCCCGATTTTTTGACTTGCCGCAGTTAGCTTATCTAACATCAGAAAGTTTTGAGTCCTTATAATAAATAAATATGTTTGTTGAGCGATCGACAATCAATTAACCAGCCGGATTGGTACGATACTATCACAACCTTTGGCAGTAATTAAACATTTATTGAAAAAGTTCTAAGTAGAAGGAAGAAAGCAGAATAAATACGCAGGAAGCTCGATCGCCAGCCGTATTTTCCTTTTAATTAGGTGAATTTACTTAGCTGGTCTGGGCGATATTTTTTCGAGGATTTGAGGAGCGCGGGCCAGCATCGGGTGAATGCGATCGGTGTGCGAGGTTGGGTTTAATTTCAATCACCCGATCGCTCGGAGCAACCGAGAAGCTGCTTTGTATAGATTCAACGAACCCAGAATCAAACTTCCGAAAGGCTTTAATTCTTTGATGTAAAAATTAACTAAAATACTTACGTAAAAATAAGTAATTAAAGTTGCCACTGCTGCTCCCACTGCTCCATATTGAGGAATTAGTAGAGCGTTCAATACTATATTAAAAATTGAGCCGACCAAAGTCAAGTAAAGATTGTATCGCAGTTGACCTTCGAGAGCAAAATAGGTATTTCTAGCTATGCCGAAGTTGCTGCCAAATAGAGTCCAGATGTAGATTGACAGCAGCCAGCCCGAAGCTGCATATTGCTCGCCGTAAAGAGTCTGGACGATGACAGGAGCCAACAGAGAGATTGGCGTTGCCACTGCCAACCCCAAAAATAACATGGCATCGGAATAAATCTGAAACTTTTTGAGGTATTCGGGATAATTTTTTTCTCTTAACTGTGCGAGTTTCGGGAAAATAGAAGACGCGACAACCAGCGGCAAAAAATCGCAAATTTCCGATATTTTAACTGCAACTGTGTAATATCCCAACTCAGTTTTATCGAAAGAACCGAGCACTATCAGATCGATTTTGGAATAGATAAAAACCGCCAAGCTAGCCAGAATCACTGGTTTGCTTTCCTGAAGCAGTTGTTTGCCGCGCTGCCAACTGACTCGCCACAACTTAAAATCATTGCCCCTGCTTTGATAGACAAGCGCGATCGCCAATCCCCCCAAAGCCGCCTCTGCCACAATCACCCAAGCAAAAGCAATCAGGGGTGCTTGGAGTTGAATCAATCCGATGCGGATACCTGCAATCAGTAAAGATACGCAGTTTTTAGCAACAGCAGTATACTTAGATTGAACTTGCGACTGAAACCAAAAGTTGATTGTTTCAAAGGATTGAAACATCGTTCCGGCGGAGACGATTGCTACCAACGCCAGAGTTAAACTGTCAGAGGGATTCAGTAGGGCGATCGCACCCGCCGCCAGCAGTAAAGTAATGATTCCCCCTGCCAGTTGTATGACAAAAGCAGTCCCCAAAGCCTCTTCCTTGCATTCGGGATCGCGAGCAATATCCCGCACTACCAGAGTACCCAATCCCATCGACGCCACGGAAGCAAACAGGGATACCAGGGCAAGAGCGTAATTGAGCAAGCCAAATTGTGTAGGGCCCAGATAGCGAGCCACCCACACCCCCACAAACACACCCAAACCCACCTGCAAAATTTGGTCAGTCAGTCGCCCAACCAGATTGTCAATTAACCCACCGATGCCGGCGGCGAGCTTTTGACTTAGCGCAGTTAGCTTATCTAGCATCAGAAAGTTTTGAGTCCTTATTCAGATATAAATATACTTTTCGAGCGCAGGGGAATCAATCAAAAACCAGGCTCATTCATATGGTATATCATAGTTCTCTGGATTTTTAACTTCTGCAAGTTAATCGGGATTCAATCTGGATGCAGGTTGTGGCGGCAAATCCCCGCCCTAACTGTGGCGGTTGTTGGATGAAGATTTGCTACTATCGATACAGAGTCTAACTGTGAGCAACACGTAAGCAAGCCAAGCATCTCCAAGCTCACCTAAAGAGCCTTCAGTAATGTTATTTAATATTATAAACACCAAATAAATAATCGGTATTCCCGATTCAGCTAGCGGGCTGCGGCTCAGTTGTCTCACTGCTAAAATTAGATTAGTAAACAGGGACAATAATATTAAGATAAGTCCCGGATAACCGAAAGAAAGCAGTATTGCTATAGCACCGTTATGAGCAGTTTGTGGTTGAAATCCATTCGGAGTATATATGAAATAAGCAGGAGTTTGCTCCCCAATTTCTTCTTGCTGAAAAAATCCATCAAATCCATACCCAAACCAAGGGCGCTGATTTGCCGCATCGAGCAATTGCGGCCAAAACTCCGTCCGTCCAGTCAGCGTCAAATCTTTTCCCAATCCCCCGACAACAATAGACTCTAAGTTGTCTATGATATAAACGCTGGTAATAATCCCCAAGACAGTAAACCCGACAATACAAGTAAAAGCCCATTGAAACCTTAACCGACTCAAAAAACTTAAAGATGATACTATAACTACGAGCATTAAACTATTAACTAGAGAACTCCCGGAGCTAGTAGCTCTCACCAAATAAAAGGAAAACAACATGAACCCCAGAGCTATCCAGCGTTCTTTCTGAGTTTTGGCACCTTGAGAATAGTGGAGGTACCAAAGTGCTGTACTCACAACCATGAGGCTGCCAAAAGCATTTTTGTGGCCGGTAATTCCGGCAAATTCTTTTGCCACGCGCGGGTATCGCAAAACGCTAACTATGGCGAGCGAAGTATAGCCCCACCGCAGCAACCCAGATAATTCCGGCCACTCGTATCGCGCACCCAGATAAAAACTAAACAGCGTAAATCCTGTAAATGCTATCCCGGCTTTCAGGGTAATTTCGGGAACTAACGACCACAGCGTCGATGTTATTGGCAGCAAACAATACAGCGAAAAACCCGGATTTCTCAAAACCACAAAGTACAAGGCTTCGACAAATTGATTTTTGAAAAAACTAATAAATCTCCCGGACAGAACAAAGATTACCCAGGGATAAAAAACCCAGGGAAGTTTGGCAACATTACTGTCACCAGCAGCAGCAAGATTGATAAAATGTAGGTAGTTAAATGGAGGCAGGTTGACGTGGGGCGATACGAATACGAAACAAACAGCAAACCATTTTTCCCAAAGCAAGCCGATTTTTTTTTTGGAGGCTAACTGAAAAATTAAAATCGTGCTAATCAATGCCAAAGAGGCTAATAAATACAGCAAGAAAGTATTGCCGAAAATTAGCTCCCTAATCATTCTTGCCATAAAATTCTACCTTTTTGATGAAAAAATTAATCGGCTAATTCCACCAAGTTAACAAGAAACCGAGGCTGTTGTCGCCCGATCGCCCGCCGTGCCTGCGGCGCTGCATCTAAACTGTAGGTGTCGGCTTTCCCTAGTGTGCCAGAGTGCGAAAATTCGACGAGATTGATGGAGATATGCTAGCTGAACTCGGCAGAGCTCAAGCAGCTAAAAAGCATCCGGCAGAATCCTGGTTTTTTTGTTCCCGGCGCAGTGGGGGAAAGAAAATCTCCGGGCTTGACTCCCGCGCCCAGAATTGTTCCTGAAGTTTGGGTAGTGCTGCCGGTGGAGATGGCATTTGAATTGTGACCGATTAAACTAAGGAAGTATCCCCAAAGGAAATAGGTAGCCTGTGGTTAACGCCGATTTTCGCAAACAAATCACCGCGCCAGTCTTGAGTTTGACATTGTGCGCGATCGCCGCCAACGGTATTGTGGCCGCCGGATGGACCCTGAGTGCGGCGGCCGAGGTGCGATTGCGGCCCGGCTCCGTCACGGCACAATTAGGGAACTCTGGACGATCGGCCGAAAGCTACAAACTCGGAGGTGGCGATCGTATTCTAGTAGAAATACTCGAAGTACCCGATCTGACGCGCAATTACGAAATCCTTTCCGACGGTTCAGTCAACCTGCCGCTGATCGGCCTGGTTTCCCTCCGCGGCCGCACTTTAGTCGAAGCCACCAGCATCATCCGCAGCGCCTACCGGCGCGTCCTCAAAGACCCGGTAGTCACAGTCAGCCTCGTAGCGGCCCGCCCGCTCAACGTCGGCGTCATCGGAGAAGTCACCAGGCCGGGAAACTTCACCATCACCCTAACTTCAGGGCCGGGGGTTGCCCCCTCAGTTCAGTACCCCACCGTCACTCAAGCGATCCGACTTGCAGAAGGAGTTACGGGTGTCGCAGACATCCGCAACATCCGCGTCCGCCGCCCGCAACCAGACGGCCCGGATCGACTGCTCAACGTCAACTTATGGAAATTCTTGCAAGAAGGAGACATCTCTCAAGACATCATTTTGCAAGACAGAGACACGATCGTGATTCCCACAGTCGCCAACTTCAACCAAGCAGAAGCGCGCCAATTTGCGACCGCCAACTTTTCGCCGCCGCCAGAAAAACCTCGATCGATCTCGATCGTCGGCCAAGTCACCCGGCCGGGGGCTTACGTAGTCATCGGCGGCAACACCAACAGCGACCTCAGCCGAGAAGGCTTCCCCACCGTCATCCGCGCCATTCAGCTAGCCGGCGGCATCACCTCCGATGCCGACATCCGACAAATCCAAGTGCGGCGCCTCACCAGAAGAGGCGAACAAATTATCCCAGTCAACCTGTGGCAGTTCCTAGAGTCCGGCGATGGTGCCCAAGATACTATCCTGCAGCAGGGAGACACGATCGTCGTTCCCAAAGCCACGATTGTCAACCCCGCAGAAGCCGGCATACTCGCCAACACTAACTTTGCTCCCCCCGGCATTAACATTTTCGTAGTAGGAGAAGTCACAACATCCCTCGATCCGTTGAGACTCCCAGCCAATGCCACCCTGAATCAAGCTTTAATTTCCAGAGGATTTTTTGGTTACGGCAATACTAGAGCTCAAAGGAAGAAAGTTGAGCTCGTCCGCCTCAATCAGGACGGTACAGCTACTAAACGGACGATCGAAGTCGATTTAACCCAAGGAATTAACGAAGAAATCAATCCCCAACTCCGCAACAACGACATGATTATCGTATCCCGCACCGGTCTGGTGAAGTTAGTAGACCGCATGAACAACATCATCGGGCCTGTCGGGCCTGCTACGGGAGTGTTCAATTTCCTCAACATTCTCCGATCGTTATTCAGGTAAGAACGCCGGGGGTGAGGTGGATAATTCCTAGCAAAGGCTAGAATAAACTAAACAATAAGATGAGACAGTCGCCGCGGGCCAGCTTCAAAAATATCAACTTCAAAAATATCAACCTCAAAAATACCCAGGCTGAATATGGATAGCAGACAAGATTACCAACCCTTCACACCCAAATCAAATGGCCAACGGCCGGACTTTTCGGCTCAAAATTACAGAGATACGTTCCCCCAGGAGACAGAGGAAGAAAAGCTAGACTTGTCCTGGCTCGCAGGCGTCCTGCGCCGCCGCTTCCCAGTAATGGCTGCCGCCACCATTGCTTTGAGCGCCCTCGCCGGAACAGCGATCGTCATCACTTCTAAAACTATCACAATCGAGTATGAAGGCTCCTTTTCCCTGTTAGTAGAACCAGCCACCGCTGAAGGTTTGCTATCCAAACAATTAGACAACACCGTAGCGGCCGACTTAGCAAAAATTAATATAGAAGGAATTAGTTTAGTAGACTACGAAACCCAAATTAGGATTTTGCGAAGTCCCAAAATGATGGACCCAGTAGTGAAGGAGTTGCGAACTTGGTATCCCAAGATGACCTATAGCCTGCTCATGTCTAAACTATCAATCAGCCGCATCAGTTACGCAAAAGATGGCAAACAGCAAGGCACAAAAATTTTAGAAGTTCGCTACAAAGATTCAGAGCCAAAGAAAATTTACGCAGTATTGGATAAAGTTTCTAAAGCTTATCTAGAATATAGCTTGCAGCAGCGTCTGACGGGTATCAATCAAGGTATTAAATTTATAGATATGGAGATGCCCAAGCTCCGAGAAAGAGTCGAAGTTCTGCAACTGCAAGTCCAAAGACTGCGGCAGCAAAGCAACTTGTTTGACCCCCAGCTAGAGGGAAAATCTCTGTCAGAACAAGTTCAAAGCCTGAGAGGTCAGCAAGTAGAAATCCGAGTCCAGCTAAAAGGGATGCGTAACCTCTACCAAAGCTACGAAAAATTGCTAGAAGAAAATAATCCCCAAGGGTTGCTGGTGACCCAAGGACAAGCTTACGCTGGACTGTTAGGTCAAATTCAGAAAGTGGACTCTGATTTGTCATACAAATTAGCTCAGTACAGAGAAGATAGCTTGCCAGTTTTAGCACTGCGAAAAAGTCGGGAACAACTGATTTTAACTGCGAATCAACAAGCAAGAGAAGTGGTGATGGGAAACTTAGAGACCCAAATCAAAGAATTTGAAGCGCGCGATCTCGAAATGACTGCTTTGCAAAAGGATCTCAACCAAAAAATTAGAAATTTTTCAGTAACAACGCGGCAATACGACAATTTACAGCGGGAACTGCAAGTAGTGACTAAGAGTTTGTCGGACTTCTTGGCCAAACGAGAAGCCTTGCGGATTGATGCCGCTCAGCAGCAAATACCTTGGGTGCTGATCAATCCTCCAGAAATTCCGTTAGACAAATTAGGCAATTTTGTCACAGCTACCGTCAAACAAACCAAAAAACAGTTAGCGCTGGCGGTAATTCTCAGCGGTCTGCTGGGCATAGCAGTCGGCTTGCTCGTAGAGGTGCTAAATAATGTTTTCCACACTCCAGAGTCACTGAGAATAGCCACAAGATTGCCGGTGATCGGGGTGATTCCGTTTACCAAAAAAGTCAAGCGCAAGCGGGTCCCCAGACCTAGAAAACTGACATCAGCTCGATCGAACTCGAAGTCGAAAGTCCAAGTTGTCGAACCAATCGAAGTTATACCGACTGCTCCGATGGAGGGCTTTGCCAAAAGTATTTTTAGCGACTTGGACTATCAATTTTTAGAAGCATTTCGATCGCTCTACACGAACATTCACTTGCTCAGTGCAGGCAGGACAATTCGATCGCTCTTAATCGGTTCGGCATCAGCCGGAGACGGCAAATCTACAGTAGCTTTGCACCTGGCCGCCACAGCAGCAGCAATCGGACAGCGAGTATTGTTAGTAGATGCAGATTTGCGCTGCCCGCAACTGCACGCTAAGCTAGGACTGCCAAACGTGCGGGGCCTCGGCGATGCCATCTCCACCGATATCAGCCTCAACGACGCAATTCAACGAGCCCCGAACCAAGAAAATTTGTTCGTACTCACCGCCGGTCAAATTCCACCCGATCCGATCAAGCTGCTTTCTTCCAAAAAAATGCAGTATCTGATGGAGCAATTTCAAGCATTTTTTGACTTAGTGATTTATGACAGCCCGCCACTAACAGGCTTGGCAGATGCCCACTTGATCGCAGCTCACACAGACGCTACGATTATGGTCGTGCAAATTGCCAAAACAGACCGATCGCAAGTTCGCAAAGTTTTAGAAGAATTAAAAATTTCTGGAGCTTCCGTCTTGGGAATCGTAGCTAACGGCTGCAAAGACTCGAATCACAGCTACCGGCAGCGCTCGGTCGGTTTAGACACGCTCTACGACCAAAAACTATCAGCTTTAGGTACAAAAAATCAAAATTAGATTAATTTTGATGCCTGCGGCGGGCCCGCCGCCGCAGGTGCGGGAAACGGACAGCCTCCCAGCCCCTTGATTTTTTCACAAAGGTATCATTTGAGTAAAGAAAATGATAGACTAACGGACAGAGCCTCGCGTGTCAACCGAGATTGCGCGGATCTTTAAGATTTCGCGATAATTACTTAGAAAATGATTGGGAAATGAGCAAACGTGGGTAAACTACATCTAGCAGAGCGCAATCTCGATCGGGAAAAGACACCTTTGAAGGCTAACGTTAATGCAAACGTTAATGCAAACGTTAATGTGAACGTTTCAACCCAGAAACTTGGTAGGGATTATTCTATGAGTACAGTTATGGTTGTTGACGATAGCGTCACTCTGCGGGAGATGATCGCCGACTTGCTCAAAGGTAGAGGGCTCAACGTCACGGTAGCTAGCGATGGCGTAGAAGCTCTAGAGCAAATCAAGGCCAACCGCCCGGATTTAGTCGTTCTGGATATTGTGATGCCCCGGATGAACGGCTACGAAGTCTGTCGCAGGCTCAAAAGCGACCCCAAAACTCAGAATTTGCCGGTGGTAATGTGTTCGAGCAAAAGCGAAGAGTTCGATCGCTACTGGGGAATGAAACAAGGAGCCGACGCTTACATCGCCAAGCCATTTCACCCTCAAGAATTGGTGGGAACTATCAAACAACTGCTGCGGGGTTGAGATAGAGGAATAGGGACAAAAAATGTTTTGAGTGCTGCCGATTTTTACTTCCGCAGCCTCTCTAAACTACTCGATTGACAATAGTCCAAACATCCCCGTCCGATCGCACGTAGGGAACAGAAATACTTTTAAAACCTGTGATAAAAGGCTTGTAATAAACCTGCCAGTAGCTGGGGCTAATTTGGTCGGCGATAGCTTTGAGTTCCTTCACTTCGGCCGCTAGTTCGGCTGCGAGCTCGTTAATCCGTTCGGCGTGTCCGCGAGCGAGAACTCTTCCCTCGGATACTTGCTGCTCCATCGGACTAATTCTTTGCAAATTTACCGACTGCTGCTGTTTTTGACTCAATTGAGCAGACAAAGCTGCGATCGCATCGTCTATCCCCTTGACTTCTGCCGACACTTGTGCTGTTTCCCTCGCGTGACGGCGGTAAGCATCGGCAATAGCTTGAGGCGAATCGCTAGCCGGGTCAGCAGCGCCAATGCTAAGCTGCTGGCGTTCCAGGCGCAACGCCTCAATCTGAGAGCAAATTGCCTCTATGTCTGTCTGAAGTTTGTCCACTTAGATTACCGCGTGGTTTTTGGATATTAGCATATTACCACAAACCAATCATATCAATTTCATTAGTCATTGGTCATTGGTCATTAGTCATTGGTCATTGGTCATTAGTCATTAGTCATTAGTCATTAGTCATTAGTCATTAGTCATTAGTTATTGGTTGCTGCTAACAAATAACAAATAACAAATAACAACAGTCAACCAAAATCGCTCTAATTTATCTGCGTTAATCTGTGTTAATCTGCCTATATCTGCGGTAAAAAAAAGAGAAGATTTAACCGCAGATGACAATGGATAGACGCGGATTCACGCAGATTAGTCATTAGTCAGCAGTCATTAGTCATTAGTCATTAGTCATTAGTCATATAAAATCCGGTAACATCCCAATTATAAAATCCAGTCAACCGTCAACAGTCAACCGTCAACAGTCAACCGTCAACAATCACTGACGCTGCAAACGGAAACGATATTATTAATTGAGTTGTTTAAATTGTTAGCGCTTGTGGCTTCAAGCTGACTATAGCCTCCACCAAGACATCGGGTTGCACGGGTTTAGCTAAATGCCGATCGAAACCAGCTTTCAAAGCCCGATCGCGGTCTTCATCCCTAGCATAAGCCGTCAGGGCGATCGCCCGCAATTTCCCTCCTTTTTCCCCAGCCAAACAGCGCAGCTTTCTCATCAGCGAATAGCCGTCTTCCTCCGGCATTCCGATATCGCTCACCAAAACATCCGGCACCCAGGCCGAAGCCTCCTCTAAGGCCGAAGCCGCAGAGGATGCAGCCCTGACAGCGGCCCCAGCATCTGCCAACACAAACATCATAAATTCCCGCGAATCAACCTCGTCATCCACCAGTAAAACCTTAACTCCCTGTAAATTACCACCGCCCGCCAACAACTGTGCTTCTTGGCGGGCGATCGAATTTACATCAATTGAAGGGAGGCGGAAACTAAAAGTCGATCCCATATCCAGTCCCGGGCTGCTCGCCCAAACAGAGCCCCCGTGCAGTTCCACCAACTGCCGGACAATTGACAGCCCCAGCCCCAAGCCGCTATGATTGCGAGTAATCGTAGCATCGGCTTGCCGGAAAGACTCAAACACGTAGGGCAAAAAATTGGCAGCAATCCCAATTCCCGTGTCGGTAACAGTCAGCTCAACCTCCGAATCAAATCGCTGCAAGCGAATAGAAACTCGCCCCCCGCGCGGGGTAAACTTAATCGCATTCGCCAGCAAATTCCAAATCACCTGCTGCAAGCGGCCCGGGTCTCCCGACACCAAAAATCTCGGATTTAACTGAGATTCCCCATTGCCAGAAACCTCGCGAGTGTCGCAAAATTCAGCAGTCTCCCAGCCCAAATCGACAATTGCCAACTGCAAATCGATCGACTTAGCATCGGCGGCCAAACCCACGGTATTCACCGCTCCTTCCACCATCGAAATCAAATTTACCGGACAAGGATTTAAAGTCAACTGGCCGCGAATAATTCTCGAAATATCCAGCAAATCTTCAATCAATTGAGTTTGCAGTTTAGCGTTGCGTTCAATAGTGGACAGTGCCCGCTCAGTCACAGCCGGACTGAAACTGCGGTTTCGCAGCAGTTGGGCCCAGCCCAAAATCGCGTTTAAGGGCGATCGCAGTTCGTGAGAAAGAGTTGCCAAAAACTCATCTTTCATGCGATTTGCCTGCTGAGATTCCTGATAGAGTCGGGCATTGTCGATCGCCGCCGACACCGCCTGAGCCCACTGCATCAAAATACTTTCATCATCTTCGGCGAACTCCCCGTCGTACTTGTCCGACAACTGAATCAATCCCAAATTTCTGCCATCCCTACCCGTCAGCGGTGCCGCCAGCCAGCCCCGCATCGGCGGGTGCTTCCCCGCAGCCTTGCCGAACCCCCGCCAGGCAGGGTGAGCCTCTAACTCGTCTTGAGTCATCCGCATCGCCTGTTGCTGCTGGCAAACGAGCTGGTAAATGCCCGTACCGTCTGGTTCTTGGGAGTAATTTTGCCACTGGGCGTATTTTTCCGACAGGGAAAACTTGCTAATTCCGGCCTCCCAGTTGGCTGCGGGGGTGAGATTGACGGCTGCTTGGTGGGCTTCGAGAATCGATCGGGCGCTATCTGCCGCTAACTGAACGATGTCTTCCACTAACAGGGTAGAGTTGATGGCAACTGAGGCGGAGGTTAATTTTTGCAGCCGCAGCAAATACGACCGCTGGCGCGCCACAGCCTGCGATCGGTCGTATTCTAGCTGTTTGCGGGCAGTGATGTCGATCGCCACGCCGAACAGCCGCACCGGTTTGCCGGATGAGTCAAAAACCACCCGCCCTTTGTCCTGAAGCCAAATCACCGAACCGTCGGGGCGCACGTGGCGGTGTTCCGACTCGTAAACTCCCGATCCGCTGAGTGCGGCCTCCACATCTGCCAAAAAGCCATCGCAGTCGTCTGGATGCACCGCATTCTTTTTTTGCTCAAAAGTACCGACGGCGCTGTCGGGGCCCAAACCAATATGTGTTTCGGCATTGTACGAGCGGCGGACTTCCCCGGATACCACATCCCAAGTAAAAGCGACAGTGTTAGCTGCTTCTAGGGCAAAGCGCAAATTTTCCTCGCTCTGGCGTATTCTGGCTTCGGATAATTTGCGATCGGTAATATCCCAAATTACGCCGATCGACCGCACAGATTTACCCGTACCGCCATCAAAAAACTTGCCCCTACCCGCGATCCAGTGCCAGCTCCCGTCGGGCCAAATCACTCTAAATTCGTGCTGGTATTCTCTTTTGTTTTCTAAAGCAAAGGCAACAGCTTGGGAAATAGACTCCAAATCATCCGGGTGAACGCAGGCAGAAAACGCTGCGTAAGTTCCCGCAAAACTGCCTTTTTCCAAACCGAATAACAGTTCGTGTCCCTCCGACAAAACCACCTCGCCAGTTAATATATTCCAATCCCAAGTTGCCATTTTCGAGGCTTCGATCGCCAATCTCAGCCTTTCTGAGTAAATTGCCAACTGCGCCGACGTTTTCTCGCAGTTCTCGCGCAACTGCTGTTTTTCCAAGCTTTCGCCCACGGCCGCCGCCAGCCGTTTGAAGTGCCGCCCTTTGAACACGTAATCGCTCAAACCCGCTTTCATGGCTTCGACTGCCACTTGTTCGCTGCCGCTGTCGGTACACATAATTACCGGACAATTTGGGTAGCGGCTTTGAACTTGTTTGAGAATAGTTAATCCGTCGCTCCAGCGCAGTTGGTAGTCGGTAATTACCAGGTCAAAAGCTCCGGCTGCGAGGATTTGTTCGAGAGTTCGGGCATCAATCGCCGACAGAATTTCTAAATCGGGAAAAGTTTTCCTCAATTCTCGATCGATCATCAGGCGATCGTTGGGGTTGTCGTCGATCAACAAAATAGATAGCATTGGGCTTTTACTTGTTGTATTGGCACAAACATCATTAAATATAAGAATATGTTATTTAAGGGTCAGACATTTTTGATATTTTATCGGGTCAATTCGACAGGCAAATAGGTTAATTGTATTTACTTTTATGTGATTGTATCACAGCTCGCAATATCATCAACATTTTTTGGGGATTCGGCTAGAATCCCGCCCGCCAGCATATTAATTAAGGAATTTTAGCAGAGGTCAAAAATCCGGCTGGGGCGAGAATAAGGCAAGATATCAGTTCAATTTCACTATAATACTACTGCTTTTTGATTTGTTCTGCATCCAGCAGTGAGGAAGCGGGTAGATCGATACTTTTAGCTACAGCACAATATTGCTGTTAAAACCTTTTTCTCCGCAACCTCATCCTTTGAATTTGTTAAATCGGGTACATTACCTGTTGCCGAACTTATGTTAAATCCGTGAAACTTGTTAAGGGACATCCAAGAAATAAACTCTTCCAGTTCCCGGATAGGGTAAACTGAATTAAGGCTAACGCACAAAAAAACTCAACGTGCTAAGCTGTGGCGCATTTAAACTGGATATTCGGAACGGGCTAGAAGCCCATTCCACAATATTTGTATTGATTTTTGATGCACAATTTAAATGTATAACAGCTTAGAACTAACTGAAACCCTCAAAGCTTGTCTTGCGTCAGACCGACCCCAGCTTCAAAAGCACTCGTTTGTATAGACGAGTCAGTGCCGCCAAAGTCAGGCAACAACTGGTAGAGCAAAAGCACTACCAGGAAGCTGAACTACCCAGCAACGAAACCATCCGTCAGCGGTTGAATCAGTTGGGATATCGCCCCCTGAAGTAGCGAAGACTCAGCCTCAAAAAAAATTCCCGAAACCGATGCTATCTTTGAGCAGTTGAGTCGAGTTAATCAGCAAGCTGATAATCACCCGACAACTCTCCGACTCTCACTTGATGCCAAAGCCACGGTGAAAATTGGTTTCTTCTCCTCTGGAGGTAAGAACCGAGTCCCAACTTTTGCCTGCGATCGCGATTTCACCCCAAAAGCCAAGTTGACTCCCTATGGAATTTATTTGCTGCTGTTAGATGAGTTGTTTTTATTGCAATGTCAGTTATTAAGCCTTGGGGAAGGCAGTTATCTTTCCTCAAGCTGTCTATAGATCGCTCTGCCCCAGTGACTGACTCAAGTGTTGCAAGCGATCGCGATCGAGCACTTCAATCTGCGAACCATTTACTGCAATGATTCCTTCACTGCTGAGACGATAAAAGGCTCTAGAAAGCGTCGCGGGAATCGTACCCAGTGCTGCGGCAAGCTGTGTTTTGGTTATATCTAACGTCACAAGGTTGATAAATTGTGTGCGATCGCTAGATTTTTGAGAACTCGCGTCACTGAGATTAAGGAGATACCCAGCCAGACGTTGGGGCACATCTTTGAACGATAAATCTTCAATCACACTGACTAAATGTCGTGAATGCTGAGATAGACTAATCAGCATATTAATGGCAATGTCAGGATCTTGGCGAAGTAGCTCTAGAAATACTTGGCGGGGAAAAAAGATTAGTTCAACTCGCTCTAAAGCAGCGGCAGATGCCGGAAACGGCTGCCCATCTAAAGCACCCACTTCCGCAAAGTTATCCCCAGGCTCAAAAATATTGAGAATTTGCTCTTTGCCCATTGGTGAAACTTTAAAGACCTTGACGCGCCCTGTTTTCACTACAAAAAATCCTGTGGCTGGACTGCCTTGCTTGAAGATAAGTTCATCTTTCTGCCAGGTTTGGGGCTGAACAATTTGGCATAAGCTGAGCACTTGCGATCGCGAGAATCCACGGAAAATCAGAATCGTCTGCAACCAATCAGCCAA
Organism: Tychonema sp. LEGE 07203; assembly: GCF_015207285.1. Lineage (GTDB taxonomy): Bacteria > Cyanobacteriota > Cyanobacteriia > Cyanobacteriales > Microcoleaceae > Microcoleus. The sequence goes on from NZ_JADEXD010000035.1 coordinate 27,843, forward strand.
ATCCGGATTACATTCGTTCATTCTATGATGTCGTTTATTCTATGTCGTCCTTCATTCTATATCGCTACTATTAAGCTTTTTCCATTAAATTCTAGCGTTTACTAGAAGGATTGATTTGACTGTTAGTGTTAACGATTAGAGTCACAGGTTAATGATTTGCAAGCTTGATATATAAAAATAAATATGTGTTCGCGTTATTTCAAGCAAGCAGCAAACTTAAGGTTTTCTACAGATTGCTCTTGACTTAAGTCAAAGCGTGTTCGCAGTGATTTGTTTAGTCTAGAAGGTGCTCATTGACTAGACTGGCAATTATGGCAAATCCAACTTTCGATATCGGTGAAGTGAAGGTGCAGCAGCGGATCTGGAAATTTAACCTCCCAGCTTGGCTTGTGCTAATTTGCATCGTCACTTTTTCAGTATTGATCTTTGCAGGATCGGCAATTTATAAAAATGCACCACCGATTCCTGCCACAGTGGTGTCGCCGCAACAGGAAATCATTCTGACTCAAGAGAATATTCAATCTGGACAAACCACCTATCTTGGTCGCGGTGGGCAACATATTGGGAGTATTTGGGGGCATGGCAGTTATTTAGCTCCCGATTGGACAGCCGATGTTTTACATCGTTGGGGCTTAGCAACGGCAGGAATTTTGCATAATGGCAATCCTGATTTTAGTGAAGCAGATTTACAGGCTTTACCAGAAGTAGATCGCGCTACGCTCCAAGCACAGGTACAGCAAGAATTTAAAACCAATCGTTATGAGTCAGAGACAGGAGCTTTAACCCTAACAGCAGCTCAAGCTCAGGGACTCGGCAAGGTTTTTGATAGTTATCAAACTTTACTATCCCAAGGCTCGAAGATTCATTCGATTCCTAGCGGTTGGTTTACTGACGACACGCAAATCCGTGATGTCACCGCTTTCTTTACTTGGACGGCTTGGGCAGCAGCAGCCAATCGTCCGAATGCACCCTTTTCCTATACCGCCAACTTTCCCCACGATGACTTGATTGGCAATCAAGCTCCTGCTCAATTTTTGATCTGGTCGATCGTGTCGGTAATCGTGCTGATTGGGGCGATCGGCTTATTTCTGTTTGTTTATATCACCCAAGAAGATAGCGAAGACGTGCTTGCTGTCGCCGATCGCCCCCTGATTCGCCTTGCCACACCTAGCCAAAAAGTCACCACCCTTTTCTTTGGGGTTGCTATGACTTTGTTTTTGGTGCAAATGTTGATGGGAATGGTTACAGCCCATTACGCCGTAGAAGGCGATGGCTTCTATGGTGTGCCACTTCAGCAATATTTACCCTATGCCGCCTCGCGGACTTGGCATTTACAGCTAGCAGTATTTTGGATTGCGACCTGTTGGCTCGCGGCGGGACTATATTTCGCGCCAAGGTTTGGCAAACATGAACCGAAGTTACAAGCATGGGGTAATGGTGGTTTGCTCGTAGCTTTGACCGTTGTGGTTGTTGGTTCTTTAATCGGCTCTTGGGCTAGTGTCCAAGGCATTATCGGCGGCGACAATAGTTTCTGGTTTGGTCATCAGGGCTATGAATATGTGGAACTCGGTCGCCTCTGGCAATTATTGCTGATTGGTGGCATGGTGTTTTGGCTCTGGCTGATGTACCGCGCCCTCCAGCCTGCTCTCAAGGCCGAAGGGAATAAAACGGGACTCAATCACTTCTTTCTCTACAGTGCAATTACGATTCCCCTGTTCTATGCGTCAGGGTTGATGTACAACAATCACACCCATTTGAGCATTGCCGAATATTGGCGTTGGTGGGTGGTACATCTATGGGTAGAAGGCTTTTTTGAGGTATTTGCCACCGTGGCGATCGCCTATCTATGTAGCGAACTTGGTTTTCTGAAACGCTCCTCAGCCCTGAAAGCCACCTACATGACAACTATTCTCTATCTCGGTAGCGGTGTCATCGGCACGTTGCACCATCTCTACTTTTCAGGAACTCCTGTATTCATTACGGCGATGGGTTCTGTGGCTTCAGCCTTGGAGGTTGTTCCTTTGACTTTAATTGGATTTGAAGTGGTGAAGTCTTTGAAGCTATCCCAAGAAGCTCAAGGATTTTATCGAGTACCGCTCAAGTTCTTTCTTGCAACTTGTTTTTGGAATTTAGTTGGAGCAGGGGTATTTGGTTTCTTAATCAATCCACCAATTTTTCTCTACTATTCCCAAGGACTAAATACCACCCCAATCCATGCCCATTCTGCACTTTTTGGTGTCTATGGCTCTTTGGCGATCGCCCTGATGCTCTTTGCATTGCGCGAAATTACTCCCGATCGCGCCTGGGATGAGAAAAACTTCAATTTCTCCTTCTGGTGGATCAATGGAGGTCTCGGCATGATGATGATTTGCGGACTGATTCCCAATGGTTTCTATCAATTGGTGCAGTCGGTCAATCATGGAACTTGGTACGCTCGCAGTGCTGAAGTAATTGGTTCTCCGTGGATGCAGTGGACGGTGTGGCTGCGGATTCCGGGTGATATTGTCTTTTCGATCGGCGCATTGATCTTAGTTTTCTGTGTAATCAAGGCGATCGTGGCTATTTTCCAACAGCCGACCCAATCTCAACCATTTGAGACCATTTCTGCGGAGACTCTAGAAGTCAGTAGTTAGATTGTTCAAATTATCTTTCGTATTTGTTGAGGATTCAATCAATGATTCGGCTCTTAGTTGGTGTTCTGGTTTTTGTGATTAATGTAGTTTATGCCAATCGCCCTTACCCTCGGTTTTATGTGCTAGAAACCGTTGCTCGTGTTCCTTATTTCTCTTATCTATCGGTACTTCACCTCTATGAAACCTTGGGTTGGTGGCGGAAGGCCGATTGGTTAAAGATCCATTTTTCTGAGTCGTGGAACGAGCTACACCATCTGTTGATTATGGAATCGCTAGGAGGAGCGAGCTTTTGGGGCGATCGCCTCCTCGCGCGAGCCACAGCACTCATTTACTACTGGATTATCATCTCGATCTATATGGTGTCATCTAAATCTGCTTACCATTTCATGGAACTTGTAGAGGGACACGCCTATGCCAGCTACGACAAATTCCTCAATGCCGAAGCTGAATCTCTCAAACAACAGCCCGCTCCAGATATCGCTCTCCAATACTATCGAGATGGTGATTTGTATATGTTTGATGAGTTCCAAACATCCCAGACTGCCGTATCCCGTCGGCCTGTGATTGATAATCTATATGATGTGTTTGTGGCCATTCGGGATGACGAAATGGAGCACGTGAAAACGATGGTGGCTTGTCAGCAGCCAATGGCAGAACAATCGTTGCTGAGTCCTCACGGGATTCCAACAATCCCGACGCTGGCGAGCGAGCATCCTGCCAGTGCCAGTGTGAGTGCCAGTGCCAGTGCCAGTGTGACCGAGTTAAAGCCCTCGAATTAAGGCATACCACCCCGTCCCCTTGACCCGCCAATCAGGCGACGGGTTGATTGTTTTGCCCAGAAGTGTTGATGACAAATGTGTTGACGACAAGCCTGTTCTAGCCCACATTCCGCACTTCAAATTGAAGTACGATAAAATACAATCCCCAAAAAGCCAAAAATCAGGATAATTAAGAAAAAAATACTGAACCCATTTGCCGAAAGAAGAGAAACAATCAAATTTTAAATTTTTGATTCATAAAATAGTTTATGTAAAGCACTAAAAATTTGACGAATCATTACTTCGCCTTCTGATGTTAAGTTTTTTTGTTAACTCTATTTTGTGGTAGCAATCAAGAAAGTAGATAATATTATTTTTGACAAGATGATGGCAAATTATTCAAGATAAAATGGCGTGATTCTGTTAACTTAACAATTTAATTTACCATTTAAAGTTAAAATATCAATACCTTGGAAAACTTGGAATATCCATCTTAATGTGGGCCTAGCTGTTAATTTTCCTAGTTGACTTTTAATGCCGATTTTAGCTGCTTTCAATTAATTCCTGAGTTGCCGTTGACCGAGACTATAAACCAACAAGGACAGAGATATTAAAAATAACATTAAATGAAAAATAAAGGTAACGCGAGTTAATGCAGTTTAGATGTCGAACAGCTTAGGAGGATTTACTGTAACTATTATATAGAACCCATTTGACATCTTTGAGTCTTTGGGTTGGGTGACGAGAAATATAGAGAGAAACTGGTTTTTGAGATTTACGCGGGCGAGAAACCGGGTATTCTTGGAGTTTTTGGTTGGGTGACGAGAAATATAGAGAGAAACCCGGTTTCTGAGATTTACCCAGAATAGATATCAAATGGGTTCTATAATAGTTTTAAACTTTTCGCGATCGCCCTTAATCCCCCTATCATGCTTCAAATCCGCCGCCGTCCCCCCAGTACCTCAGTCTCCGTACTCTACCTCAGCTACCAAATCGCCGTCCCCGACGCCGCACCCCAGCACATCCTCGAAGAAATTGTCTGGCACAAAGAAGCAGAAGTAGCCCAAAAGCGCGATCGCACTCCCTTATCCGAACTTCACAAAAAACTGCCCTTCGCACCAAAAACTCGCGACTTTCTTACCGCCCTTAAAAATTGCAAAACCCAACCAGCCATCATCGCCGAAGTTAAAAAAGCTTCTCCCAGCAAAGGCGTAATTCGCAAAGATTTCGATCCCGTGGCGATCGCCCTAGCATACCAACAAAACGGCGCTAGCTGCATCTCCGTACTCACCGATGAAAAATTCTTCCAAGGCAGCTTCGACAACCTCGCTAAAATCCGTGCTGCCGTCGATTTACCCTTGCTTTGCAAAGAGTTTATCATCTATCCCTACCAAATCTATCTCGCCCGGATTCACGGCGCTGATGCGGTACTTTTAATTGCCGCCATTCTCTCTGACAAAGACTTACAATATTTTGTGAAAATTGTCAAGACTTTGGGCATGACTGCTTTAATAGAAGTTCACACACTCGAAGAACTCGATCGAGTGTTAACCCTAGAAGGCGTAAACTTAATCGGCATCAACAACCGCAACCTAGCAGACTTTTCCGTCAGCCTAGAAACCACCAGTCAACTATTAGCATCCCGCCCAACCGAAATCGCAGCAAAAGGCATCCTCACCGTCAGCGAGTCAGGAATCCACACTCCCGATGACATAACTCAAGTTGTCCGCGCCGGAGCCGGAGCCGTCCTGATTGGCGAATCTTTAGTCAAACAGCCAGATCCGGGGGCTGCTTTAGCGACGCTTGCTAAGGCGCATTAGAGCATTTCAAAGGCGAGACCGCTTGACAAACACCCCCGAATTCTGATAAAAATTGAGTTAGTAGGTAAATAATCAGAATTTCTAGCCTGCATCGACTCCAGCGCTGAACTCTAAAAAAAATATCGCTCAAAGCTATATTGCAGAGAAGTATTTTGCCAGAAAGCGATTAAATGTATTCGCTCTCGCGAGTCGATCGCCAAATTTAGCGATGCTAATGCACCAAGCCCCGAAAAGTCGATCGGCAAAGCAGGGGTTTTTGTACGGTTAGAACACATAAAAAATCGGGCATCTAATGTTCACCTGTGATGCCCCATGCAATTGTCATGGGGTGTCTGTTCGCTGAGGTATGTTAGCTTTCATGGAGCCAATTCCCCTTCCTTCGTACATTCATTATGAATTGCTACTTCAATTGTTAGAACGCAAAACAATGTTGGCTGTCAGTCCACAATCGCCGCAGCAGCAACAAGTTCACCAACTTATTATTACACTCCGCAAAGCCCTGGCGATTCAAAAGCAATTAGAACAAAGCTGCGAGCGATCGAACTTGGCAGTAGAATATCGGTGGTCTTTAAATGAAACTAACCCTACGGGAGTTAAAAGTTAAAAAACTTAGAGTACCGACATGAGGTATCGTATTTGATTTATTCTGTAGAACTCCCACAGAAAAAGTTAGGACAATATCATGGACAACAAATCAATGCTGATGATTCCCGGGCCGACACCGGTGCCGGAAGCGGCTTTGCTGGCGATGGCCAAACACCCGATGGGCCACCGCAGCAAGGAGTTTGATGCGATTTTTGGAGAATGTACCGAAAACCTCAAATGGCTGCACCAAACCAGCAGCGACGTGCTGAGTTTGACTGTTTCCGGTACCGGGGCGATGGAAGCTGGGATAATTAATTTCTTGAGCGCGGGCGATCGAGTTTTGGTCGGCACCAACGGCAAATTTGGCGAACGCTGGGCTGAAGTCGCAGAAGCCTACGGTTTAAACGTCGAAATTATTAAAGCCGAGTGGGGCCAACAATTAGACCCCGAAAATTTCCGCGAAAAACTCGAAGCTGATACAGAGAAGCAAATCAAAGCTGTCATCATCACCCACTCGGAAACCTCCACGGGCGTTCTCAACGACCTCGAAACCATCAACCGCCACGTCAAAGCCCACGGCGAAGCTTTAATCATGGTCGATGCTGTCACCAGTTTAGGTGCTGCCAACGTACCGATGGACGCTTGGGGAATTGACGTGATTGCTTCTGGTTCTCAGAAAGCTTACATGATTCCCCCTGGTTTGGGTTTTGTGGCCGTGAGTCCTAAAGCTTGGGAAGCTTACAAGACTGCGAAACTGCCCCGCTATTATTTAGATTTGGGCAAATACCGCAAAGAAGCTGCCAAAAATACCACTCCTTTTACTCCGCCGGTCAATATGTTTTTTGGACTGCAAGTAACATTGCAGATGATGAAAGCTGAAGGGTTAGAAAACGTTTTCGCGCGGCACAAACGGTTGATGACAACTACTCGCGCTGCGGTAAAAGCTTTAGGTTTGCCGTTGTTCGCGGCTGACGGTGCAGCCAGCCCTGCGATTACTTCGGTGATGCCGCCTGAATCTGTAGATGCTCAAAAAGTGCGGACTTTGATGAGAAAGAATTTTGATATTGCTCTAGCCGACGGACAAGACCATTTGAAAGGTAAAATCTTCCGAATCGGTCATTTGGGCTTTGTGTGCGATCGCGATATTCTAGCAGCTATTTCCGCTTTGGAAGTGGTGCTGCAAGAATTGGGTCATGAAGGCTACACTCCTGGTGCCGGCGTTGCCGCTGCTGCGAAAGTTTTGACACAATCTTAATCCAAGTTATGAAAGGATTTTGGATTTTTGATTATTTATATCTAAAATCTAAAATCCTTTTAATATGCTTGCGCCAACCAATCAAAGATTTTATCCAACTGTTCGAGACTGACTAAACCGTACTGCCACAGAACCATCGGCAAGGAATTCGGGTCTTTATCGCGCTGCCGCTGTTTGTCGCCGCGGCGTTCGGCGACGGCGATTGATGCGGGAGAAATCGCCAAATCTTCTTGTAAAAATCGAATTAATTTAGTGTATGTAGCGGGTGCCATGTCATTTTGCCTCCGTGTATGTGTAGGACACCATTTTCTGATACGAACCTGATGTTTTTGATTAGTAATAAGCCAGTTTTAAATCTGTCTTTTAACCGTCGATAGCTGTTTTAAGAGTATTAGCGGTTGGTGAAACTGTGACACTCAGTGCTGAGCGAGACTTGCGCTAGCCAACTTTTCCCAAAAAGCGAAAAGTTTTGCACTTTTGCGGATGGCCCGATCGACTTGCGATCGCGATCGGAACTTAAATTGAATACCTCGGCATATTTGCAACGCGAATCTGAAATAAATTCTGCTACCTAAAACTAATAAACCAGGTTCAGAGTTTAACTTCATCTGCGAAAATGCAGAATCCGCAAATCTACTTGTCCAATATTGGTCAGATATTTTGCTCGAACTCTAATCTGCTACCTGAGATTAACTTTGCCAATTAATTTAGCTCGTCGCATCTTACTTCAGATAGGTTTAATAGATTGAGCTCGATCGCCAGAAGTTCCAGAGAATTTCCTTTGGCGATGAGGCCCTTGAGACTTACCCTCGTCTCTCAGGATTCCGGCGCGAGTCGCTGACTCGTCTCATACCTGCGACCAACAATCTACAGATCCTGCAAGCAAGCTCAAGTCCAGACTGGCTGAGATCGATATCCTAGCAAATCTTTTCCTGTTTGTGCTGAATCTTACATTAATAATCTAACGGATTTTGTAAATTTTTGTAAAGTTTATAAATTTTTGCTGATTTTCCGAATACCGAACTCAGCCGGAGCTGAACGGGGAGTGATATCAATTCCGGTTGCACTCATACCGGAATTGTTGACTGTTGACTGTTGATTGTTGACTGTTGACAGGAAAGCTGTTGATTGTTGACAGGAAAGCTGTTGACAGGAAAGCTGTTGACAGTTGGCGGGTCGAAAAACTGAATGGTTGAGTGTTGACTGTTGACTAGATTTTATTATTCCGATGCTACCGTCCACGATATGACGGGTGATAATTGTTACTGGACAAACTCGATTTCAATCCGATCGCCCACTTTGACACCGAGTTCAGCAGCCCGCCCGCCACGGAGTTCGATTACTCGATCGACAGGAGTATCGGGCCCGTAGGTAGGACAAGGCTCGGCGGTACAAGGAGGTGTTTCTGCTGCGATGGCTGTGACGACTCCATCCCGCAGAAAAATCATATCCAGAGAAATCAGACAATTTTTCATCCAAAAATTGACCCACCGCGCCGGTTTAAACTCAAACAGCATTCCTCTGTCGTCGGCCAAAGAAGTTCTGTACATTAAACCGATAGCCTGTTGTTCTGGCGTTTTAGCGACTTCGAGTTCGATCGGGCGATCGGCTATCCGAGCTCTAGCAGAAATCGGCAAAACTTGACCGGATGTTGTCGCCGTCGGAGACTGCGAAGCCAAAATGCCAGTAACACCAGCATCCGCGACAGGTAAAGCCGGCGAACACCCAAGCAAAAATATAATTACCCCAATATTTAGGAAAGTAGCGAAATAACTCATAATGATTTTAGATTGTTGACTGTTGACTGTTGACTGTTGACTGCGTTGAGTGATGACAACTGACAACTGACAACTGACTATTAAGAGGGCGGGCACTCTTGGCACCGCCCCTACCAACTGACTACTGACTACTGACTACTGACTAAGGACTTCTTCAAGCTTCGCGCATTACGTAGCCAACACCCCGCACCGTCTGAATCAAACGCTTTTCGCCCTCATCTTCAATCTTGAGTCGCAGATAGCGGATATAAACCTCAATCACATTTGACTCGCCGAGAAAGTCGTAACCCCAAACATTTTCCAGAATTTGTTCCCTAGTCAAAACCTCGCGGGGATGTTCCATCAAATACTTTAGCAGCTCAAATTCTTTCATCGTCAGGTCGATCGTCCGTCCGTTGCGGAGGGCCCGCCTAGAAGCCAAATCCAAAACTAAATCGCCAAATCTCAACTGTTCGCTGCTGGTGTTATCCGGCTGCAAATACAAGCGCACCAGGTGCAAAAACTCGTCAGTGCGGTAAGGTTTGAGAAAATAATCGTCCGCCCCTGCTTCGAGACAAGCCACGCGATCGTCAACTGTATCGCGACCGACCAATAATAACACTGGTACCCGATTGCCGCTGCTTCGGAGGTGAGAACACAGCGAGAGTCCCGACTCATGGCCAAGTATGCGATCGATTACAATCAAAGCTGGCTGCAATTGTCGGGCCAACTGTTGGCCTGTGGCGGTATTTGAAGCTACTACCGGTTCGTAGCCTGATGATTTTAAGTCTAGACTCAAGTGTCCGGCGAGAACTTCGTCTGTTTCTACTAGCAGGACACAGGGATTGCGATCGAGAGTAATTGCAGCCATTGAATTGACCGATGTAGATCATAACTGTTCTAGCACGTTTGAGGGCAGTTGGCAGTTGGCAGTTGGCTCTTGGTTCTTGGCTGTTGGCAGTTGGTTGTTGGCAGTTGGTTGTTGGCAGTTGGTTGTTGGCAGTTGGTTGTTGCCAGTTGGTTGTTGCCAGTTGGCAGTTGCCAGTTGGCAGTTGGCAGTTGCCAGTTGGCAGTTGCCAGTTGGCAGTTGCCAGTTGTTACAAATAACAAACAACAAGCAACCAACAACAAGCAACAAGCAACAAACAACCAACAACAAATAACAAATAACAAATAACCAACAACCAACAACCAACAACAAATAACAAATAACCAACAACAAATAACAAACAACAAATAACCAGCAACAAATAACAAGCAACAAATAACCAACAACCAACAACAAATAACCAACAACCAACAACAAATAACAAACAACAAATAACAAACAACAAATAACAAACAACAAATAACAAATAACAAACAACCAACAACCAACAACAATTCCCTATGACCATCATCGTATTCGGCAGTATCAACATCGACCTCGTGGCAAAAACCCCTCGGTTGCCGCAGCCGGGGGAAACTATCATCGGTAGCAATTTTTTCACGGCCGGCGGCGGGAAAGGAGCAAATCAAGCTGTCGCGGCCGCCCGTCTCGGCACTTCGACTCATCTAATCGGCCGCGTTGGCAATGATAAATTTGCTGAAAAATTGTTGACTGATTTACAATCTTATGGTGTAAATACAGATAATATATTTGTTGACAAAAACAGTCATTCTGGTGTGGCAATTATCGCTGTAGATGATAGGGGACAAAATAATATTATTGTGATTCCGGGGGCGAATAACAATGTTGGTGAAGCAGATATAGAACGTCTGCAAAAATTGTTGCGGAAATCTACATCGCTGCTGTTACAGTTAGAAATTCCCCTGGAAGTTGTGCTGAAAGCTGCCCGAGTTGCGGGTGAAGCTGGGGTGCGAGTTATTCTCGATCCAGCGCCGGCTGTGGAGGATTTGCCGATCGAACTTTATCGGCTAATTGACATCATCACGCCGAATGAAGTGGAAGCTGGCCAGTTAGTCGGTTTTCGGGTGAATGACACGGAAACTGCGGTGGCAGCGGCAAAAAAGTTGCAGGAGCGCGGTGTTGAGAATGTTATTGTCAAATTGGGCGATCGCGGGGCTGTTGCGGTGACTGCGGATGAAACGTTTTTTGTGCCGGCTTTTGCTGTGGAGGCGATCGACACTGTGGCTGCTGGCGATGCTTTTAACGGCGGTTTGGCCTGTGCCTTAGATGCCGGTCGATCGCTCTTGGAGGCGGTGCGTTGGGGCGCAGCAGCGGGTGCTCTGTGCACAACTAAAGCGGGCGCTCAAGTTGCTATGTGCGATCGGGCAACTTTTGATGATTTTTTGCACAATAGAGTGATATCGTTGACCGTTGAATCGTCAGGTGATTTAACCGCAGAGAACACAGAGAACACAGAGAGATCCCAGAGAAATGAATACAGGACGATGAAGAGAGGAATTGATATGATTGGATAAATCTTTGATAGAGCTGATTAACCGCAGATTGACCGCAGATAAACACAGATGAATGCAGGTAATTTCAAGAGATGAAAGCGAACAACCATAATAGGTCTATTTTCTGTAAAAAAAAATCAAAATCTTGTGGGGTGGGCTTCTAGCCCGCCCCAAATATGCAAGAATTTAAATCTGTAACAGCTTACCCTAATTTGGTCGCTGAATAATGGTTTCAACTACCCGGCGCTTGACTTTTGGATCGATACCAATCAGCCGCACGTATTCGCCGCCGTGTTCCGACAAACAAGTTGCTAAAGATGCAATTACATCTTTTTCTTTTCCGTTTTGACCGATCGCGCAACTGTGCCAAGAACCAGTCTTAAATCGGCGACTATCTGCATATTCCATGCCAATTTTGCAGCCCCTTGCTAACAACTGCTGCACTTGTTCCAATACCTCGGAACTCAGTCGCGCCGATTGACCGTTACCAACTTCAGGACTTGGCTCGACGTAAGCTTTATAATACTTGGAATTCGGGTCGTTTTGTTGATTCTGCGTTGGCGCGGCTGCAGGAACATTGACGGTTCCTTGAACGTTGAAAAGCCGGGATTGGTTGTATTCATCTACTAAGCGCATTTCCTGAATCCGCTTTTGTTGGCCCACCATCAAACTGCCCATTTCTAATAAACGAGCGAGGCTGAAATCTGGGTTGTGGAAATCTGGCGGTGCTTCCGAAGTATTTACCAAACGTTTGGAAACTCGCTCGATTCCTATTTTATGAATGAATGTGCGGACTTGTTCGTCGTAAATGCGCGATCGCAAGGCGCTAAAAAAGTCGATCGACTGATCGGGAAAATTATCAACTAAAGCGACAATTTCGGTTTTTGACAATTTGTCCGAATCAAAAATTCCGCCAACAATCCCAATTTTATCATCCCGGCTGGGTTCCCAATAAAACTTTTCCATCCGCCCGTCGCGAATCAGCGGCGCGTACAGTGTTGAAAAGTCATTTCCGGTGACAATAATCGGCACTCGGTGCAGCGGCGTGCTGTCATAACTTCCCGGTAATTGCACGTTAGTTGGATTGTCGGCAATATTCATCAGAGTGGCGTTAACCATCTGAGTATTTACGGTATATTGAGTAGTAGTATCGAACCGACCAGCACCGGCATCCAAATCGTTAATAAAAATGGCGCACATCTGGCCGCGCACCCGAATTTGCTCCGCAGCTTCCCGGTAGCGCAAGCGAATTAAACGCGCCGGATCTCCGGCATCTGGACTTTCTAATTCTCCGCCAGATATCGTCACGGGTTCAAAGCCCATCCGCCGAAAAACCAGTTCGGTTTGAAAAGTTTTGCCTTCTCCTTTGCGGCCGTGAATTCCCAAAATTAAGGGAACTCTTATCCCCGGCAAATTTAAAAAGTTTTTAGTGATGTGTACTGCAACTCGATCGAGAAAGCTAGGAGAAATGTAATAACTCATCAGTAGATTTGTGAAGGATTAATTGCTGTTGCTGTTATGATTCTATGACAAAAGTAACGGCCTGCACCGCGAAGCTGGAATTTTACCGTACAATCGAGGTCTAAATATTATCTGTTAAGGAGCCGTTCGTGAGTCCAGAAACCTTACTAAAAGAACCAAGCGTGGAAGCCGAAGCCGGTTTGTTCAGTTCTGAAAGCTTCGACAGCTATGTAATGACAACTTACGGGCGTTTTGCGATCGCCCTAGAACGGGGCCTCGGCTGTCGCGTTTGGGATACCGAGGGCCGCGAATATCTCGATTTTGTGGCGGGTATTGCTACCTGCACTTTGGGACACGCCCACCCGGCAATGATTGCAGCGGTAACTCAGCAAATTCAGACCCTACACCACGTTTCTAATCTTTATTACATCCCCGTACAGGGCGAGCTGGCGAAGTGGCTTGTAGAGCATTCTTGCGCGGACAGAGCTTTCTTTTGCAACTCGGGCGCGGAAGCTAATGAAGCGGCAATTAAACTCGCTCGCAAGTACGCCCACGAAAAATTAAATATCTCGAATCCGACGATCGTTACCGCCGTGGCGAGTTTCCACGGGCGGACTTTGGCGACAATTACCGCAACGGGACAGCCGAAATATCAGAAGGGTTTTAGTCCGTTGGTGCCGGGATTTCACTACGTGCCTTATAACGATATCAGCGCGATCGAACTGGCGATCGAACAACTCGACAAAGACGAACGACAAGTAGCTGCAATTATGCTGGAAGCGCTGCAAGGTGAAGGCGGAGTTCGCCCCGGAGATATCGCCTACTTCCAGCGGATTCGGGAAATTTGCGACGAAAAAGGTATTTTGCTGATTCTCGATGAAGTGCAAGTCGGGATGGGGCGCAGCGGCAAATATTGGGGCTACGAAAACCTGGGGATTGAACCGGATATCTTTACGTCGGCGAAGGGGTTGGGCGGCGGTATCCCGATCGGCGCTATGCTGTGCAAATCTTCCTGCGATGTGTTTGAACCGGGAAGTCACGCCAGCACTTTCGGCGGCAATCCTTTTGCTTGCGCTGTTGCTTTGTGCGTTTGCCAAACTTTAGAAAGGGAAAATCTGCTGGAAAACGTGCAGCAGCGGGGAGCGCAGTTGAAAGCTGGCCTCAACAAGCTGGCGGCTGCATATCCCCATTTGATAGCTGAAGTGCGCGGCTGGGGTTTGATTGTCGGGATGGAATTGCAGGCTGATATCGAACTGACTTCGGCCGATATCGTCAAATCTGCGATCGCCGCTGGCGTGCTGTTGGTTCCTGCAGGGCCGAAAGTGTTGAGGTTTGTGCCGCCTCTGATTGTTTCTGCTGCTGAAGTCGATCGGGCTTTGCAGGCTGTGGAGGAGTCGCTGCGCTCTCAAGCGGTACACTAAATTAACTGGTTCCCAGGCTCTTCGAAAGGAACCGATTTCACTCTTGAAGAGCCTCGGCTGCGAAAAAAGCTCCGAAGTGCCTCGCCCCAGAAGCGTTACCAGGAAGAGCCTGGTAACGAGTAATTAGATAAAAAAGTCGGTTTCTTGAGTCGCAATAGTGCGTTAGCTGTAGCGCTGCAACTAATGCGCTATTGCGACTGAACCTGGTTTGTTTAGAGATTTTTCGTTACCAAACTCCCAGAAGTTTTCAATAAACCAGGTTTTTAAGTCTAAAATTTATCATGGTCAAAAGAAACCCGCCCGCTGCAAGTCTGTGGGGGCGGGTTTGTCCAATTTAGGACAGGGGCAAAAACTGGTTTTTTTGGGCAAATACTTTGTGGCGATGTGTATGGTGGAACAACCTGGTTTGTTTAATTCTGCGAAGGTGGCTGATATCTCCGATCGGGGATTGAAATTTAAACCAGGAACTGATTTAATTGCTGCACAGAAGCAGCGATCGTATCGTTAATAGTTCGGCGGAATGCACGATGGACGAACAGCGTCGCAAAACTGATGTTAATATGCTCCAAGTGCTGCTGGAAAATCCTGTGGACTCAGGAATAGATTTGATTTTGAAGACAGATTCAAAGTCGATCGACTTTGGCTTCGTGCAAACGCTTTACTTGGAAGTGCCGGCACCGACACCAGAAAGTTTGCTCAAAGCTGCAAAATTTTTCCAAAGGGCGATCGCACCCTTAGAATCTGTAAAGGGCAATCCTCAAACCGGGGTAGCATATCTGGTTTTTTTAGCAGAAGTATTGCAAGCAGTGGCGCGCAGCGGCGATTCGCACCACTTGTACTCGCTGCTGAGAAATAATTTAGACAAACTCGATCATAATTTCGCAGAATTGCTGCGCTGCTGGGCAACTTTGATACTTCCTGCTGCCACTTCATCCGAGACGAGGCGGATTGCAGCTCTCATCGGCAATCTGAGCAACAAAATAGGGCGGTTTCCCCTCGGTAGCAAGGCTAATAATTTGGAAATCGAAATTGCCGGTTACGAAACTGTTGCTAAGGTGTTTACCCGCAAAGACTTTCCCCAAGAGTGGGCGGTGATGCAAAACAATTTGGGCAACGCTTACAGCGATCGCCCTAAGGGCGATAAGGGTCAAAATATCGAAATGGCGATCGCTTGCTTTGCAAATGCCCTAGAAGTGCGGACTCCCGAACAGTACCCATCTCAGTGGGCGACGCTGCAAAACAATCTGGGAAATGCTTACAGCGATCGCCTCAGAGGAGATCCGGCAGACAATCTAGAACAGGCGATTGCCTGCTATCAAAACGCCCTACAAGTTCGCACCCGCGAAGCTGTCGGGGTAGAGTGGGCGAGCACTCAAAACAATCTCGGCCGCGCTTACAGCCGCCGGCTGCGGGGCGACAAAGCCCAAAATCTGGAACAGGCAGTCGCTTGCTACCACAATGCTTTGCAAGTTTACAACCGCAAGGTGTTTCCGCGGCGCTGGGCAACGACTCAAAATAATCTGGCAAATGCTTACTGCGACTTGCTTCCAGGCAACCGAGCCGAAAATCTCGAATACGCGGTAGCCTGCTATCAGAGAGCTTTGCAAGTGCGGACTCGGGAAGCTTTTCCGCTGCAGTGGGCGACGACTCAAAGGAATTTGGGCCGGGTGTTTATCGATCGGGCTAAAGGCGATCCGGTGGAAAATCTGGAAATGGCGATCGCTTGTTTTGACAATGCTTTACAAGTCTACACCCGGATCAAATTTCCCGATGCGTGGGCTTCGATCCAAACTTACCTCGGCAGAATCTACAGCGTGCGGGTGAAAGGGGATAAAGCCGAAAATATCGAAATTGCGATCGCCTGCTATCAAAATGCTTTGCTCTTTTGCAACCGCCAAAAATCTCCCGATCGCTGGGCAATGCTGTGCACCTACCTCGGCCGCGCTTTCAGCGAACATCTCAGAGGGGAAAAAAACCGCAACCTCAAAAGCGCGATCGCCTGCTATCAAAATGCCAGCCAAGTGTACACCAAACAGGCAGAACCCAACCGCTGGGCAATGCTGCAAATTTATATCGGGCGGGCTTTTGCGAAACTGGCAGAGGCGGACAACTCGTCCCACCTCGATCGGGCGATCGGCTGCTATCTGGGTGCCTCCAAAATCTACACTCGCGAAACCTACCCCTACCGCTGGGTTCAAATTGTATTTTATTTAGGTCAAGCTTACCGAGTTCGAGGCGAGTTGCTTCGCGCCTGCGGCATTTTTAGTGCTGCTATCGATACTGTGGAATTCTTGCGGGTTGAATCTGGGGTTGGTGCGGCCGATTTGGGCGATGTAAAAGTCAAATTAGCCAGCACCTGCACTGGACTCTATAAATCTATGGTAGAAGTTTGCCTGGAACTCGGCACTACCCAGCCGGAATATTGCGCTAAGGCTCTGGAATACGCCGAACGCCACAAAAATCGGAATTTGGTAGAACTGCTGCTGAAATGCGACCTGACCCCCAAGGGCGACATTCCCGCAGCGGTGCTTGGCTCGTTGCAGTCGCTGCAACAGGAAATAGCCCGGGCGCAGCGGCACCAAGAACAGCGGCAGCCCGAGTTCAGCAATGCCTTGATTTGTGAAAGCGACAGCCGAGATTTGAGCAGCGGTTCTCTGCTGCCGATCTCGGACTCGATCGACTTAAATCAATTGTGGCGGCAGTTTGATGGGTTGATTGCTCGATCGGTGCAGGCAAACGACCCTTTCTTCAGCTTAGCTCGCAAAGTTGAACCGATCGCTTTCGAGCAAATTCGCCAATTGTTGCCTGATGCCAATTGTGCCGCTGTGGTGTGGGCGAGTTTCGAGAATTTGCTGGTGGCTTTCGTGGTAGTTGCTGATGTGCCATATCCCGCCGTTCACCTGTGTTCGCCGGAAAATGCTTTGGCTGTCGAAAGTTGGGCCAGGCAGTACCTCAGCGCTTATTCCGAGCAAAAAGGTCGCTGGATCAATCATCTGCCGGCTCGGCTCAAACGCTTGTCCGCGCTGCTGGAAATCGATCGACTGGTGGCGCTGATTCCCCAGAATTGCGATCGGCTGATTTTTGTGCCGCACCGATTTTTGCACGCTTTGCCCCTCCACGCTTTGCCTCTGGGAGTGAAAGAAGGGTTTGACGAGGGCGGGACAAGTTTTAAATCTGGGTGGAGTTCGAGCAGCGGTTTTGATGGGGAGGGGCACAGCGGTTCGGATTTTTCTCAAGGTTCGGCTTTTAGTGAGGTTTCAGCCGCAGCGGGTTATTTGCTCGATCGATTTGCAGGAGGAATTCGCTATGCTCCTAGCTGCGAGCTGTTGCGGTTGAAACAAATCGCGCGCAGCGCTGCTATTGGCAGGTACAGGCCGCGTTTGCAGCACCTTTTAGCAGTTCCTACTTTCACCAAAGATTCGCACTACAGCAACATTGAAATCGGCACTGTTTCTGAATATTTTTCCAGTACACAAATTTTGCGCCAGAAGCCGGCAATCGAACAAGCTTTTTCCCCGAAAACCGGGAAATTTCAGCAGAAAAAATGCGCTCACATTGCTTGTTTGAGTTTGCTGAATTTGGGCGAATCGTTGAAATCCGCTGTGTTTTTGAGGAATGACTCTGTGAGTTTGGCAGAAATTTTTAATTGGGATTTTCGGCAATACTTTTTAGTTACTTTATCGGCTTGCAAAATTGCGGGCGATTCCCTCGGCACTGCAGAAGATTTTGTCGGTTTGTCGGCGGGTTTGTTGTATGCTGGTACGTCTAGTGTAGTCAGCAGTCTGTGGAGGGTGAACGATATTTCGACGCTGCTGCTGACGAGAAAATTTTATGAAAATCTCGGGCGGTTTCCTCGGTTGCAGGTGGGGGATGTGGCGATGGCGCTGATTGAGGCTCAAAGGTGGCTGCGGGATTTGACTGGCGAGGAATTGGAGGTGTTGCTGGCGGATTTTCAACCTCAAATTTCGCAAACGTTCGATCGGCTTTCTCAAAGTTCTCGGCTGATTGCAGAGGCATCTTTGCAGCAAATTCGCAACCGCAAACCCTATCCTTTTGCTAATCCTTATTATTGGGGAGCTTTTACTGCAGCTGGGGTTTAGTCATTGGCGATCGGGCTTCTTTTTCTATGTTTGGGCAGGAATAGTTAGTTTTGACATACTCTTTTAGTATCGTTGCAAGCGTGAAAAATGTACGTGAAGCGTAGCTATCCCGTAGGGAATCGCCCTCCGGGATTTTTTCAATTAACGAACGCCTTCCCAAGGATTGCATCACTTGCAAAAATTGCGATCGGGATAATCGCAGATTCTCTGGCACTTTTGAGATGGAAACTGGCGCGGCTTCACTCGCTAGCCATGACATTACCTGTTTTTCCGACTCGGATAAGCGATTAAATGGCTGATGCAGTAAAGATCCTAAATCGCCTAAAAATAGTGGATCGTCAGACAAAAATTCCGAGAGGCTGCCGTTAAACAAATCTTGAATCATTGTAGCAACTATTTTCAACCACAAGGGATTGCCTTTGTATTGTTCAATTAGTTCTGACCATTTTTCATGTTCAGCTAAACCTTTTTCTCTGAGGATTTCCCCCGCTACCGCACCTAAACCATTCAGTTGTAACGATCGCACTGGTTGGTTTTTGCCTTCTAATACGGCAATTTCTCTGGGTGTTTCCCAACTGAGCAACACTAAGCAACTGTTGTGAGATAATTCTGCTACTTGTCGAAATAGCGTGCCGTAATCTTCATATCCAGGTTGGTAATTGCCAGCGAGTTGTCCGCTGCTATTTACCATTTGTACGTCATCGAGTATCAGCAGACAGCGGTATTTTTGCAAATTGTTCAGTAGGGGCAATCCCCCCGTGGTTGCCCCTTCTTCTGGGCAGGGCGGTTTCATTCTCGGGTGCGATCGCACAAAGTAAAAGCGGTCGCCCGGATGATAAAATCTCGATCGACCGCTCTCATAACAAATATATATGCTAACTTTAATCGCATTTCTGCAAAAAGTCA
>NZ_JADEXD010000250.1 GCF_015207285.1 Tychonema sp. LEGE 07203
AGAGGAAATTTTATTTAATCGTTGCCAACAATTACTCCAACAGCAAGACTTAGTTCGAGGTTTGACAAATTTCCATTGGTGGCCCCAAGTGGCGGCTTAATTATGGTTATGCTACCGGACATGATATTAATTTTAAATTTTACCAAGGAAGAGGGCGAATTGCGATCTTTAAAAATGCACGCTTGAGTGCTCGAGTAGATAGTCGGTAATGTCCGCAATGTCGTTCAATGTCAATTAAACCGCCATCTAGTAGCATCTACAGTACGAAATCAGCCTTCTAAAGATAAGATTTGGGGGATATCGCTCGATATTACTTCTATTTCGCTGTTTGCCCACTGGCGGTAATCTAAGAGCAACTGGTACATCAAGCGCTGTTTGACGCTCAGCAGCACGCTCTTGAGCAAACCGTTGCCCGTTGCTTCTAAAATCGCTTTGGGCGTCAGCCAAAACGGCGGCGGTAATTCTACTTGTACTTCCAAATCGGCTTTTCCCTTTAAGTAGGTGATCCCGCTACTTTGGTGGGCGGCAAGCTGTCCTTTAAGATTGAGAGCAAAGCGATCGTTTATATAATCCACGCCGAGAATTTCGCAAGCGACGGACTCCAAATTGATTGTGCCGTCTGACTGCGCCCACACCCTCATGTCTACGGTGGGTTGAATGCTCAGCATCATAAATTGTAACGGCCGCATTTTGAGGCGGAAACAGTCGTCGCTTAGCTGCTGCGTGCGAGTGCGATCGACTAAGGCGTTTACCAATCGCTTCGGTTGGCGCAGATAATGTTGAATGGGAACCCGTTCATCTGGTACGGCGATCTCAACGGATTGCGAAGAATTAAAGCGGATGTACATGAGAAGATATCAACATATAGGATTCGTAAGCATATCTTAATAAACTATAACCTTTTTCAGGTGACACAAGTCTCGCATTAGCTCGCGCACTTCCCCAATGTCATCCGAGAAATCACGGATCGAAGCTTTCGGGAGTCAGGCTAGTTTTTCGATCGGGCCTGCTGCCCGATCGAAGTAAAGCAAAACAGTTGTAACGTAAAATTGCCAATAATTATGAAAATTTCGTTAGCGAAGCCCTCGAAGAGGATCGCACATCTGGGCCCTATAGGTACTAATGCAGAAACAGCCGCTCTAGCTTATATCAATTGCTTGAGTCTGGAAACAAACTTTGAATACACCCTGTGTCCTTATTCCACTATTGCTCAGGCATTAGAGGCATCTGCCTCTGGGCTGGTTGACTTGTCAATTGTGCCGGTGGAAAATTCCATAGAAGGCAGCGTGACTGTCACCCTAGATACGCTGTGGCGACTCGATGGGCTCGGCATTCAACACGCATTGGTTTTGCCGATTTCCCACGCGCTGCTGTCAAACGCTCAAAGTTTTAACGAGATTAAGAAAGTTTACTCTCATCCGCAAGCCTTAGCTCAGTGTCAGTTGTGGTTGAGCCAGTTTATCCCTGGGGCTGAGTTGATTCCGGCGAATTCAACCACCGAAGCCTTGCAGTACCTGGAAGATAGAAGTATAGCAGCAATCTCTGCCCCCAGAGCCGCCGAACTTTACAAATTGCCGGTGCTAGCGAGCCCGATTAATGATTATCCCGACAATTACACTCGATTTTGGGTGCTCGGCAGGAATGGCAGAAAACTGGGAAGCGCCGCAAAATCCCGCGATTCATCAATTACATCCGCTACCAAATCAGCGGTTGACTCGCACCCGGATGCAGCGCCTGCCAATTGCACTCACACGTCACTAGCTTTTAGCGTACCTGCCAACAGGCCGGGATCGCTGGTAAAGCCTTTGCAAGTATTTGCCAGTCGCGGTATTAACTTAAGTCGCATTGAATCTCGGCCGACAAAAAGATCGCTGGGAGAATACATTTTCTTTATGGACGTTGAAGCGGATGCTTGTTCTACTTTAGTGCGATCGGCATTAGAAGAGTTGAAAAACCACACGGAAACTTTAAAAATCTTCGGCTGCTACACTGTACTGTCAGTAGTATAATTTGAAGTATAATTTTAAATACAACTTAAGAGGCTAGCGAGATGGATGCTGATGAACTGTTGAAGCGATATGCAGCCGGGGAAAGAGATTTTCACGAAACCAGCTTGAAAGAGGCTTTTTTGCGTGAAGCTTTCCTGATTCATATTAATCTAGCCTGTGCCAATTTGAAAGAAATCAATTTAGCTTTGGCAGACCTAAGTTGGGCAAACTTAATGGGTGCAAACCTTGAGAATGCTTGTCTGCTAATGGCAAATCTAAATGGGGCAGATTTTAGTAAAGCAAATCTAAGTCAAGCCAAATTAACAGGGGCAGATTTGATAGACGCAAACCTAAAAAATGCCAACTTGGGCTGCACCAAAATGATTGGTGTCAAATTGATGGGGGCAAACTTATCTGAGGCAAACCTGATGGAAGCTAACCTCATAGAAGCTTGCTTGGACGAAGCCAATCTGGAAAACACGAATCTCAGCGAGGTAAAAATGCGGGGCGCGAGTCTGAGAAAAGCCAACTTGCGCGGTGCATTTTTGTCCGAAAGTAACCTTCAGGGTGCGGATTTGAGAGAAGCTGACTTGCGCGGTGCTAATTTTAGCGGTGCCTTTTTATGCAGTGTTAACACAGAAGGTGCTAAGTTTGATGATACAACAAATTTGAGCGGGGCGATTCATTTTTGCATCAGACAAGCCTGAAGTATGGCAATATTTACGCTCAAAATCGAACAACTAAGGACTAAAAAATATAGTATTCATTTGGCTGAAAGTAGAGTTAATTTGCTCCTGTACCTTAGCAAAGTGAAGCTGCATCTTGAGAATCTCTTTCTTAGAATTAGCTTCAGTAATCTTGCTTTCCAAAGCTAGCAAGTTGCGGTTGAGAGTTTCTACTCGCACGGTTTGGTCGTCTAGGTTGATTTTTAGTTCTGTCACCTTATCCAACTCGATCTGCTTGCGAACCCAGGCGTGGCGAACCAAGTTTTCATCTCCTTTCTGAAGTGCGATCGAAGCTCGCTGTTGCCACTGATTGGCTTGAGATTCAGCTTGATTGTACTGCCACTGAATCCGCAATTGGGCGGAAATTGCGCTGCCGACAGCCTGACGCAGTTCTTTTAGGGGTTCTTGAATTTCTGAGAGTAACAAATCCCAAAGATTCATCAATTCTCGGGTAAATTGTTCGCGTTCTACAGAGGCTACTAATGCTTCTAAGAGCAACAAGTTTGGTTGCATTTGCAGGAGAATTGTGTCAAATATTAACTGTGCTTCTGACAACTGCCGATCGCTAGTTTTTTCTGAGAATGCACTGGGTGAGTTCTTTAATATTTTTTGAGTTTTGTCTGCCCCTGTTTCTGAGTCTAAACTTGCAGGTACAAAGGCTTGTAATTTTTCGATCGCGATCGCGATTAGCTGTTGTCGCAGCAACTCGCAGGCCGCCCGCTGCACTGGGCCTGTTTCGGTTTGACAAATCTTGATGACTATTTTTAAGCCTGCATCGCCGTAATTTAAGGTTTCTTTGAGCGCGCTAATGCGATGTTGTTCGCTAACAGAAGTAGACAGTCGGTGTTTGACTCCTGCTAGTCCGCCGAGCACGACACCGCCCACAGGAGGTGGCAGTTGACCGCCTCTAACTGCATCGTATGATTTCGGTTGGTCGAGATTTTCTAACACAAGCATTTAATTCTGTAAAGAACCTATCCGAACTTGTTTGAAGTTGCCGGTTAAACTGATAGCTGTTTTTCAAAAAAAATCGAACTCGGTAGCCCGCGATCTAAACTTTTAGTCGATCGTTCATTCCGACTTCTGGAATCAAAAATTTAAAATATTATTATCTAGTATAGTTTCTGTGTTATTTGGGCTTCTCTGCAGGCAAAACCGACCGTGTTGTTTGCCTGCCCAAATTCGCTACTTGAGCGTATCTTTCAGTACAGTCCTCGCTGCTAAGTGATTGCGAGTAGAAGTCAAAATTTCGGTTTCGCGTTCCAATCTCGCAGCAGTATCTTGCAGTTCTAAAAGAGTTTGCTGTTCTGTCGCAGCACCGTAAAGGTAGCTGGCTACCCAGTAGGACAATTCTGTGGGCAAACTGGGAATGTCTTCGGGTAGGTCGATCGGCTGATCCATCAATTTGCTGGAGAGGCGAACTACATCTTTGAGCAGTTGTTCGACATCTTGGCCCAAAGATCGGAGGTCTTTTTGGGGGGGTTCGTCTTCAATCCATTCTACTAAACCGACTAAATAGGGTTTTTCCCGAACGGCGTCGAGCACTCGGAAGCGCTGCTGTCCTAGAGTCATGATTTTCATGCGATCGTCCGGGAGGCGCTGGCAGTGAATTACTTCGGCGCAACAGCCAACGGCTGAGACTTTGTTTTGGTTGGGGTCCCACATGAGTACACCGAAACGGCGATCGCCCTCCAGAATTGTATTCATCATAATTCGATAGCGAAACTCGAAGATTTGCAGCGGTAGCGGTCTACCTGGAAATAGAACCACTTCCGGCAACGGAAATAAGGGGAGTTCGCGAACTGCTACAGAGGATGAGGGTGCCATTGTCGCTCAAAGGTGACGGTACTTGGGATTATTTTTATTACTTTAACTGATTTGAGTCATTCCGGGGCGGGAAACAGGGGCGATCGGGCGAAAATGCGCTGCGGGCGATCGGGGCTGGAAGCTGATGCGTAGGGTAAAAAACCCGGTTTTTTCCCAAAATCCTGGGTTGTTACATAAATTCTTGTTTCTCCTTATCCCACCTCCCCAACAGCAATGTCTCAAGCCCAGTGCACTTGCCAATCTCCGGCGGCAATTCCTCCAACCCCAACCCCGCCAAATCCAATTGAGTCTGGCCCTCATCAGCCGATGAGTCGATTAACTGCAACAACTCTTCTCGCGTCATATCTTTTGTCTCCCCGTAGTCTTCATTTGATTGTGACAGGATTTTTTGGTTGGTGGGGAATTGGGCACCCGCGAAAATCTAAGAAACCGGGTTTTTTTGAGTTTCTGGGCTGTTACCAACAATTTTCGCAAAAACCCGGTTTTTGGCCCGCGTATCACCACTATAATTAAAACAACGGTTAAAAGGGGAAAGCCAATGGTGACAAGCCTGAATGTGGATACGGCGCTGCTGCAAGAGGCGATCGAACTGACGGGAGAAACAGCGATAGAAACCTTAGTTGAAATTGCCTTGCGCGAATACATTCAACGCCGCAAGCAGATGAAAATCTTAGAGTTCTTTGGTACGATCGACTACGAAGAAAGTTACGATTACAAACAGCAGCGAAATATCGCCTAAGTATCCCGTCATGAATGTATAGTCATTTCAAATAAGTATGATACTATTTAAAAATGAGGTAAAATTAATAAAAATAGTGAACCCGCTAGGAAAATGTCTTACAGTATTGATTTGAGAAAAAGAGTAGTGGATTATGTAAAAAAT
>NZ_JADEXD010000251.1 GCF_015207285.1 Tychonema sp. LEGE 07203
TTTTTTACATAATCCACTACTCTTTTTCTCAAATCAATACTGTAAGACATTTTCCTAGCGGGTTCACTATTTTTATTAATTTTACCTCATTTTTAAATAGTATCATACTTATTTGAAATGACTATAATTACTCAAACACCTGATTTTAATGACAAAAGGGGACTTGTAACAAGATGGACCGATCGCAAGATCACAACCGAATAGTTGAATATTTGCGGATTAAGCCAGTTAGTCACAGTCAGATTTATACTTCGCAAATTGCGGTACCGGAGACTCAGGCAAGGGAAATTATTCGCGACCGCCGCGAAGCTCTCAGAAGAAGTCTCATCGAGCAAGGTAGCAACTTAATTCCTTTAATTGTGCGCCCTACAGAAGCTTACAGCAACGAAGAAGAATATGAAGTAATCTGCGGCTCAGATTGGTGTATTGTTGCCAAAGAACTCGGCATCGAGCAAATGTGGGCTTGGGTTTTTGAAATGACCGACGAGGAGGTAGCTGCGGCTCAAGCAGAAATGGAACGTTTAGCGCCGCCACCGACTCAGAAAACCGCACAAATTGAGACTGTACTGCAACAATTTGAGCTATCGTTTCAAAAAAAAGTAGAGAGTCTAGTTAAACAAATAGAGCAATCTGTTAAAAAAAATGAAGATTTGCTAAAAAAGCAAGTAAAAGCTTTAACTGAGCGGAAAATTGAGAGTGACAGAATAGAAGAAATCAAGCGCCTGCTGGAAAAATTTGAAAAATTATTTCACAAAAAGGTAGATAAATTGGCTAAAAAAATTGAACAGTCCGGTAGCGACAATCCTCAGAGTTCGGCGGTAATTTCTGAGATGAATCTTGAAGGTGCGTTGATACAGTTGGATGAACTAGAAAAACTGATTTCAATAGAATTAGAGCGCACAGTCCAAATTATTAATCAGTTTGTTGCCGACGCGATAGAAGACGTAGAAAATGACCTCAAAAATCAAATCGCTACGCTCCGCAGCCAACTTTGCAACGCTGCGACTGACTCAGAAATACAGCCAGAAACACAGCGAAAAAAGCCGTTGAAGGCGCAGCGTCAAAAGCAGTCGAAGGACCAGCAGTTGCAGTTGTCGTTGCCGTTTGCGCCTCAAGAAGATGAAGACTACGAAAATCTTTCCCTGAGACGGTTGAAGAATCTCGGCAAAGACCGGAAAGTGCGGGGCTACGCGCGCATGAAACGAGAGGAAATTCTGGCTGCTCTCAGAGCAACTGACGCGCAATAAAGGGATAATTGCTAATATTTCCAGACTAATTGTTCGGTGTTCGATCGCGTTTTTCGGCCAAAAGCGCGATCGGGCTTTCAGAATAGTCCTGGGCAGAGATATGAAAACCTTGCTAAAATAGACACACAG
Organism: Tychonema sp. LEGE 07203; assembly: GCF_015207285.1. GTDB lineage: Bacteria > Cyanobacteriota > Cyanobacteriia > Cyanobacteriales > Microcoleaceae > Microcoleus. Next base: position 1,377 of record NZ_JADEXD010000251.1, read on the forward strand.
CCTCTTACTCCTCACCCAGCAGCCATGTCCGCAACCGCAGAATTAGCTACTACCCAAGAAATACTAGAACAAGAGATACTAGAAAATATTATCTTTCCACCCGGCGACTTATACAGTGACGAACCTCCCGTGGAAACAGAACTGCACCTGCGACAAATAATCCTACTGCTCAACTGTCTAGAATGGCTGTGGCGAGATAGAAATGATTTCTATGCTGCTGGCAACCTCACCATTTATTACAGTCCCAAGCAACTCAAATCGAAAGACTTCCGAGGCCCAGACTTTTTTGTGGTACTCGGAAGTGAACGAAAAACTCGGAAAAGCTGGGTAGTTTGGGATGAAGAGGGAAAGTACCCGAATATTATCGTTGAAATCCTGTCGCCCAAAACAGCGAATACAGACAAAAACTTTAAAAAAAAACTTTATCAAGATACTTTTCGCACTCACGATTACTTTTGGTTCGATCCAGAAACTTTAGAGTTAGCTGGGTTTCATTTAGTTGACGGGGAATATGAAGCAATCGCCCCGAACGAATTCGGGCATCTGCGGAGTCAGCAGCTCGATTTGAGTCTGGGAATTTGTGGGGGAAAATTGCGTTTCTTTACTGCTGGAGGAGAGCTTGTTCCTACTTCAGAAGAGGTTGCAGAAAGGGAGGCTCAACGAGCCGGACAAGAAGCTCAACGAGCCGATCGCCTGGCCGCGAAACTGCGAGAATTAAATATCGATCCCGATACAATTTAGCGCCCGGTGCTTCGCAAAAAAACGGTTGATGGCTGGGTGTATTCGAGGTCGCCAAAATCGCACAGCCGACCAACTGGCGCGCCCGAAACCGCGTTTGTGAACAACAATAACCGCAGGAGATGACCGTTGCGGCCGATCGGCCGATCGACACTGACACACTATGTCAAGATAAATTAGCGCGATCGCCCAAAACTCCCAGTCTCAGTCAAGCGTGAAAATCCGACGCAGCAAGTTCCCATGAACAATCCCAATCCCATCTACCCCGGCATAACTCTCAACAACCACTACCGCATCGTCCGCGAATTGGGACACGGAGGCTTCGGGCGCACCTACCTAGCTGAAGATGCCCACCGATTTAACGAACCCTGCGTTTTAAAAGAATTTGCGCCCCAAGTACACGGAAGTTACGCCTTACAAAAATCCGAGGAACTCTTCGAGCGAGAAGCCGGAGTGCTCTACAAGCTGCAACACAATCAAATCCCGCGCTTCCGCGAACTGTTTCGAGTCAGTATGAGCGATCGAGGCTACCTATTTCTCGTCCAAGACTACGTACCCGGCCAAACCTACCGCTTCCTGCTGGATGCCCGCAAGCGTCAGGGTTTGCGGTTCATAGAAGCAGAAATAAATCAACTGCTGCTCCAGATTTTGCCAGTGCTCGAATACATTCACTCTTTGGGAGTGATCCACCGAGACATCTCCCCAGACAACCTGATTCTGCGCTTGTCTGACGGAATGCCAGTGCTGATTGACTTCGGCGGAGTCAAACAAGTAGCCGCCACCGTAGAATCTCTGTTTGCCGAAGCTAACGGTACTCCCGCCCCCGCAACTCGCATCGGCAAGCTCGGCTACGCTCCCATCGAACAAATGCAAATGGGCATCGTCAATCCCCACAGCGATTTGTACGCTCTGGCGGCGACAGTTTTGGTGTTGCTGACGGCGAAAGAACCGCATCAATTGCTCGACAGCCAGACGCTGAATTGGAACTGGCGGGCAGAATGTTCTCTATCTCCCAATTTGTCCCTGGTACTGGATAAAATGCTCGCTCAGCAGCCGAGCCAGCGTTACTCCTCGGCTCGCGAGGTAATGCTGGCTCTGTCGGGCAATCCGCCTTTGCAGCCGCAACACTGGCCCGCAACCGTACCCCTACCCGCCCCGCGGCAACTACCGGGAACTCCGGTACGAGCTGCGAATAAAAATCAGCAAAAAACGCCTGCTTGGCAAATGGCTTTGTTTGTGGTAGCGGTGCTTTTAAGTATGGGAGGAGTTGGTTGGTTTGTCGGAAATTATGTGCTAAACCTGCAATCAAAAGTGCAGACAATTCCCCAAACTCCGGGCCCGAAGCAGCAGCAAGAAGATGCTTTGCGCGATCGCTTTTCCAAGCTGGGAATTGACGATCGATTTTATAACGGTTACGTCAGTCTTGTAGACGAGACTTTCTACGCCAAATACCCGGAATTGGGCGGGAGGCTGCTAAAAGAAGGTGAGGGCGATCGCCTGTGGCGCGAAAGATGGCAGAAAATCGGCGACGAGTTGCTCGACAAGCTCCAAAACCTCAGCAGCGACGCTAGAGCCAGGTTGGGGAGTTACACCACTGCCGATATCGAGCGCACCAAAATAGAGGTTAACAAGCTTTTTTTGAGCAGTCGCGCCCTCTACGATTTGGCTGATGCTAAGTTCTTTTATTGGTTTCCGCGACAGCCGCGCGATCGCAATCTCATCGGTTTGCCGATCGGACAAATTTGGCAAGCCATTACCGCCGACACCCTCGCATCTTTGCAAGCAGGAGCAACTGTCGAAACCGTCGAATTTGACAGCCGAGCTGCCAGCAAAACCCTCACCGGCAATCTCAAACCCGGAGAAGGGAAAGCCTATATTGCCCGGTTAGCTCAAAATCAAACTTTGCGCGTGAATTTGCAAGCTCCGCGAAAGTCTACTCTGCTGTCAATTTATTCACCAGGGAAGACAAGCAAAGCTCGAGCTTTGCTGCAAGATGCACAGGAGCTGAGTTGGTCTGGATTGCTCGACGATACTGGTTTTTATGAATTCGTGGTAGTTTCTCAGTCATCGGAGCCGATCGCCTACGAGTTGAATCTGGCAGCAAAATAACCCCACCAAAAAACCGATCTCGCCCTGACAGCAGTCCCCAACAGCCCCAAATTGTAAGTCGAAGTTCTTGCTCCCAGATTCATCTGTGCAAGTAAATCTCAACTCTTCAATACCCCCATCTCAAATCGAATCAAGGCTATTGACGCTCAGAGTGCGATCGGGTAATAATGAAGTAATCCCGATCGAGTAAATTTTCCGATTCAAAAAAACAATATGTTGAAATTTGCGATCGTAGCTTTAGTAACTTTTGGATTAGTATTACTCACAGCATTTGGTTTACATCCCGCCAGTGCAACAGTCAGCAATCCCGAATTTTATGCTTGGAACTTTGCCTCTGTAGGTAGCAGCGAACTTGTTTGTAAAAAGACAGTTATAGTCCCCCAAAACCAGATACTTCCCTCATCATCAATGCAGGCTGTCAGTATCAATTCTGCAATTGTCGATCGCAAATTTTGCGCTAATTCCACTCAGCCTGTCAATTAAGTCAGTGTCGCCCATGCCGTCCGCCAAAACAACAATTAAATTGGTTCGCTGCTTTCAAGCGAACCAATTTTTGTTACCGGGAATACACTGGACATCACAGAAGTAATTGCCCTCACCTGCGGATATACCTGCCCGAGAAACCATAAAAACCCCCAAGGCTGTTGCAAATCCTGCCAAAAATTGAGAATTTCGTTCGAGTTTCCAAATTCAATGCTGCAAGTAAACCTCGGATTTTTCAAATCTTCAATCCTGCGATCGTATCGTTTCCCGTAGCATCCCAATTGTACAATCGAGTCAACACTCAACAGTCAACAGTCACCTGATATCGTTGACCGTTGCATCGTCAGGTGATTTAACCGGCGCTAGAACACAGAGATATCCCAGAGAGATCCCAGAGAAATGAATACAGGACGATGAAGAGAGGATTTGATATGACGGTGCAACCGGAATTGAGATGACGCATCCGAACCAAAAATCCAGTTTCTCGATCGATGCCTCTCCAAGAGCAACCGCGATTGTCAAATAAACCGAGTTTTGCAGGCTTAATCCTACCTATGGAAAACCCATAAGATAGGGAGCATAACAGTTATGCGATCGGTATAAATACTGATGATAATTTAAGCTGCTGCTTTGAGATTGACACCAATCATTCCATTTAAGTAAGCTACTCGATGAGCCAAGACTTGCGGCACATTTTGCT
>NZ_JADEXD010000036.1 GCF_015207285.1 Tychonema sp. LEGE 07203
TCCCAGTAGCTACCTTGGCGGAAGGCGCGGCGTTCCCGTTCCCGGCGTACCAACAGCCGTACAGCGACTGACTGTACCCGGCCTGCGGACAAACCCCAGGCGATTTTCTTCCACAGTAGCGGAGATAGCGTGTAGCCGACGAGTCGATCGAGAATTCGGCGAGTTTCCTGGGCTTGTACGACTCGGTTGTCGATATCGCGGCAGTGAGTCAAAGCGTCGCGGATGGCTTCGCGGGTGATTTCGTGAAACACCATCCGCTTGATGGGCACTTTGGGTTTGAGGATTTGCAGCAAATGCCAGGAAATGCTTTCGCCTTCGCGGTCTTCGTCAGTCGCTAAAATCAGTTCTGTTGCGCCTTTGAGGGCCTCTTTGAGTTCTTTAACAATTTTCTTTTTATCTTTCGGGATGACGTAGAGGGGTTCAAAGTCTGCCTCCACGTTTACGCCGAGTTGCGCCCATTTTTCTCCTTTAACGGCTTCTGGTATTTCTTCGGCGGAGGATGGGAGGTCGCGGACATGGCCCATCGATGCCTCTACCTGGTAGGTGGAGGGCAGGAAGTTGCGAATGGTGCGGGCTTTTGTGGGAGATTCGACGATGACTAAAGTTGACATGGCATCTTTTTAAATATGGATGGCGGCGCAGTTAGAGTGTCTAATTTACAGAGTGTAGGTCGGATGTCAAGGTTTATGGGAACTTTAGGGGTTATTTTCACGCTACCTTAATTTTTAAGTTACTGCCGATCGGGCTGACTGCGACAAGCTGATGGGATTTTACTGCTATCGGCTTTCTGACGGAGAATCTCGCCTCTACAAGATGCACGGGATGTCGGTGGGTGGGGGCATGGAAGATTTAGTTGCAGCATTGAATCAGGCAGCAGGAACAGAAGTCTCAAATTTGGATCTCGACTTTGAGGTTCGCGCCGGAAACTTGTATCCGTTTTTGGGCCGGTCTTCTGACTCTAGCAGAATTGCCGCTAACTGGATGCTGAGACTGCACGGTGGGGGCGGATGGTTCCTCAATTTGAGATTTTTGCATTGAAGATTTGAGATTGGGAAAGATTTGATGTCTTCCCGGCAAAAAAGACTGAAAATGCGATCGTGCCACCAATTGTCGATCGCATTTACCGCAGCAGTCGATCGCGATCGACTGCTAACATTAAATATCTAAGGTAATACCCCAGATGCTCCATATTGTAATTAATTTCTGATGATTGCCTCAGATTTTTACCTGCCACCGCCAGCAATCGCTTCAACACTTGCTACAAGAAGATTTTTGCTGCACCGCCGTCCAGACAACTGGGGAAGTATTCTGCAATTCCCAGGGTACAAACAGTTCGCATTTCGTCTGTCAATTCTCATTTACGTTGGACTAACCTTTGGAGTCGGGCTTTCTTGGGTTCTGCCGTTTTTTCTGTACCGCCGAGAGCTAATCCTTCAACCAAACACATTCAAACAGTTAACATAACTGATAGCCATCAGGAGATCGTTTAATGAAAATCCCTTTTACTGGCGGTTGTATGTGCGGAAATATCCGCTACGAATGTTCAGCAGAACCAATTTTTATGGGGAATTGCCACTGTCGCGATTGCCAGCGCGCCACAGGCACTGCATATGCTGCTGCAATACTTGTACCCCGCCGCGAAGTCTCCATCGCCGGAAATGTCAAATACTACGAGGTTACGGGTGACAGTGGAGGCATCATCAGTCGCGGGTTTTGTCCAAACTGTGGTTCTCGATTGTTTTCCAAACCTCCCAAGCCGGAATTCATGGGCATCGCCGCAGGCAGTCTTGATGACCCAAGCTGTTTTGAGCCCATAATGGATTTTTACACTGCCAGCGCGCAGCCGTGGGATTGCATGAATCCAGATTTGCTCAAATTTGCCAAAATGCCAACACCACAGAATTCAAATGCGACACATTGAATTATCTCAGGTGTAGGGTGCTGCCGCCACTGATTTTTACTTTTAAGTTTCAGAAGAGGGTTGACAAATGTACAACAAAGGTTCATGTCAGTGCGGGGCGATCGCCTTTGAGTTCGAGGGGCCGTACTTTCTCACATTCTGCCACTGCCAAATCTGCCAAAAATTACATGGTTCAGCATTCGCACCAATTCTTCATGCAGAATCGAAGACCTTTAAATGGTTGAAAGGCGAAGAATTCCTCAGTTATTTCAATTCCTCGCCGTATTTGAGAAGAACATTTTGTAGCAAATGTGGCTCTAATATGCCAATAGTCAGTCACCAACTAAATCATATTGGTGTCCCGGCGAGCGTCATGGACACACCAGTTGAACAGCAACCAGTAGCGCATTTTTATACTATGTCAAAAGCAAGTTGGTTTTGCATCAATGATGGCGCATTCCAATATGAAACCGTCCCGCCAGGAGGAATTCGGGAAGTTTACGAACGAGTTAAGAATGCAACTTAACATCCGAAATTTATCTGCGTTACCATTTGGGCAAGGGAGCCAGCAATCTTCAAAGAAGAGGAGATTATATGTCTGACATCACCAATTCCGATCTGCCTAATATTATCAATATGAACACCTTGGAATGGCAGGAGGCGCATCAATCTGAACATTACACCGGTTGGGTAAAGCGACTATCATCACCCGCAATGGATCGCAAAAAAGGTCATATTGGGGTCGTCGTTGAACGTTTAAAACCGAAAAGCCTTTCCTGCCCGTTTCATTACCACGTCCACGAAGATGAGTTTTGTCTCATCCTGAATGGGCGAGCAATGTTGCGATATGGCGATGCTAGTGTGGAATTGCAAGCAGGCGATGCCATCTCGTTTCCGAGAGGAGAACGAATCGCCCATCAGTTCTACAATCATACCGATGAAACCGTGGACATTCTCATGGTGGGCGAGAATCTGTCGCATGAAGTATGTTATTACCCCGACTCAGATAAGTGGTCATCGCGCTCAATTGGTCAAGTCGGCAAATTTGAACCCACAGATTACTGGACAGATGAACCCGATCCACCTTTCATTAAGTCTCAATATTGAATGAGGAAGAATGCTTTCTTTTGGGCGTCGTGAATCCCGCAGACTTTGAAAAAGCTGTTGTTATTGCCTCGAAGTATCTTCAATTTCCGACAAATTGAGGAAGAGTCGAGTTTGTCAAGGGAAGGTAATCGTTTTTGGGTCAACATTAAACAGGTGGCTAGGGTTGAACTTCGCGCAGCCGCCGATCGAGAAAACGGCGTTCGCTATCATTCGTAACTAGCGCCAATGCTCGCTCATAGCTCTGTGCCGCTTCCGCTGATGCTCCCATACGGCGCAACAAATCGGCCCGCGCGGCGTGAAACAGGTGATAGCCATCGAGTTCGGGGGCGATCGCATTTAGAAGCGCGATCGCAGTCTGCGGCCCATCTACCATTGCGATCGCCACCGCCCGATTCAGCGACACAATTGGCGATGGCTGTAAGCGTTCGAGTAGATTATAAAGCTGGACAATCTGCGACCAGTTTGTATCTTCAGCCCGCACCGCCCGACAATGCGCTGCTGCGATCGCAGCTTGCAAAGCAAACGGCCCCAGCCCGCCACGGAATGCTTCCTCAACCAGCGGCAGCGCCTCGGCAATCTGTGCCCTGTCCCAGCGACTGCGATCTTGCTCGAACAGCAGGATCAGGTCGCCAGACTCATCCAGACGCGCATCGCGCCGCGAGTCGTGCAGCAACATCAGAGCCACCAGAGCAGTCACTTCCGCTGGCGGTTGCGGTGCCATCAACATCCTCACCAGTCGCCCCAGCCGGATCGCTTCGGCGCAGAGCTCGGCTCTGACTATTGTCTCGCCATGCGTCGCCGCATAACCTTCGTTGAAGATCAAATAGATCGCCGTTAGCACCGCTTCGACTCGATCGGGCAAATCCTTCGTATCCGGTACTGTGTAGGCAATGCCCGCGTCACGAATCTTGCGTTTGGCGCGTACCAGCCGCTGCGCCATCGTCGTCGTGGATACGAGAAACGCCCGTGCGATCTCATCCGTCTCCAGGCCGCCCAGCAGGCGCAGCGTCAAAGCAACCTGAGCCTCGATCGCCAGCGCGGGGTGACAGCAGGTGAAAATCAACCGCAATCGCTCGTCGGGGATTTCATCGATATCGTCATCAATTTCTTCGATAGTCTCGATCGACTCTGATGCAGCATACACTTCAAGTTTTTCGGCGAGTCGCGTCCGCCGTCTGAGGCGATCGATCGCCTTAAATCGAGCTGTTTTAATCAGCCACGCGCGCGGTTCGTCGGGGATTCCGGCAGTCTGCCACTGCTTCACAGCAGCCGTAAAGGCTTCCTGCGCCGCCTCTTGGGCCACGTCGAAATCCCCAACCAGTCCGATCAATGTGGCGACGATCCGACCCCAGTCCGATCGATAAACGGAGTCAATGGCTTGGGTTACGTCTGGTTTTGCGTTTGGCATCACAACCTGATGAGAAAAAATTTTTGGCGAGGTGTCGATTTGGGCGATCGCCCTTCGACTTACTTACACAGACAAACAACGGAGGTCAATCAAGATCGTAACCTGACGAGCAAAAATTTTGGCGAGGTGTCGATTTGAGAACTTGCCCTTCGACTTACTTACACAGCGCTAGAAACTGTAACTTGATTCTTGGACAAATCTACCCATTGTTTCTCAATTGTGGGTAGCTTTTTCAAAGCAAGTTCTGCTTCTGTACGCTTTTCAGTACCAAAATATGGTCTAATATCGACTACAAATAAATTAAAAAAGTGTCATGTTACTCGGATTCAAAACCGAATTAAAACTGAATGCCCGACAGCGGGTACTGCTAGCCAAGCATTGCGGAGTGGCGCGTCACGCTTGGAATTGGGGTTTGTGGCTGACCAAAAACATTCTCGATCGTAACAAATCCCATCCAGAGGAAAAGCTTAAATTTCCCACAGCCATTGACCTGCACAAACTGTTAGTATCTTTGGTAAAATCCCAAAACTCTTGGTATTACGAGTGTTCTAAATCCACACCACAGATCGCATTAATCGCATTGCGAGAAGCATGGAAACGGTGCTTTAAGAAGACTGCGGGAGTACCCAGATTTAAGAAGAAAGGACGAAGGGATTCCTTCACTCTTGAAGGAACAGTTAAGATTTTGGGCAACAATAAAATCCAAGTTCCCGTAATTGGCATCCTTAAAACTTATGAAAGACTGCCACAAGTATTAACCAAGTCTTGCACAATATCCCGTATTGCCGACAGGTGGTTTATCAGTTTTCAGTTTGAGATAGAACAGCAGGCTGCCCACAATACAAGCATTGTCGGAGTTGATTTAGGTGTTAAGTCATTAGCTACTCTCTCAACAGGTAAAGTGATTTTGGGTGCAAAGTCCTACAAACAATATGCAGCTAAGTTATCAAGAATGCAATGGATCAACCGCCATAAAGTTATCGGTTCAAATAACTGGAAACAAGCACAGAAGCAGATAGCTAGACTGCACAAACAAATCGCCAACATCCGTAAAGATACATTGCACAAACTCACGACATTACTTGCCAAAAACCACGGTGTAATTGTCATAGAGGACTTGAACGTATCCGGCATGATGGCTAATCATAAGTTGGCGGCATCTGTTGCCGATATGGGTTTTTTCGAGTTGCGCCGCCAGTTAACCTACAAATGCAAGTTGTACGGTTCAAAGTTGGTAGTTGTTGACCGTTGGTTTCCGAGTTCTAAGACTTGCTCTAACTGTGGAACCAAAAAAGAAACACTTTCCTTGAGCGAGCGAGTGTTTGAATGCGGTCATTGCGGATTGGCGTGCGACCGCGATTTGAACGCAGCGATTAATTTGTCAAAAACCGTCAGTTAGGCGGGGCTAGCCTGCGGACTGGTGAGTGCCGACACTACCAGGTTGAAACAGGAAGTAAGTTTCAAAGTCCATCTTTGTATAAAGTTGGGTAGCTTTGGGTAAGTCTTATGTAACGGAAACAACGGAGACAAACCGATGAAATATTTGCTGCTGATTTATCACGAAGAACAGGCCTTGAGCCAAACCGATCGCGAGCATTGTTATGGGAAATCCACACAGCTTGCACAAGAACTCCATGCAAAAGGGCAGTTTTTGTCGGCAGCCCCGCTGTACCCTGTAGCGACGGCGACTAGCGTCCGGGTGCGCGACGGCAAACAGTTTGTTACCGATGGCCCGTTTGCAGAAACTCGCGAACAACTCGGCGGGTTCTTCCTGGTTGATGCCAAGGATCTCGACGAGGCGATCGTAATTGCTGCCCAAATTCCAGGGGCGCGCGCCGGCACTGTCGAAATTAGACCAGTAATTGAGGTCGCGGGATTACCTAACAATTAGTTTCTGCACTGCTTAAAGACAATTTGAGTGCGAAAGATAACGCCTAAAACTCAAGAAATAGGAGCAAACCATGCAACTCAATCCTTATCTATTTTTCAACGGCAACTGTGAGACAGCTTTCAAGTTTTACGAGCAATGTTTTGGTGGCAAAATTGTCGAGATGATGACCCACGGGGAAGCGCCAATAGAAGAACAGGGAGCGCCTGAGTGGCGGGATAAAATCCTTCACGCCTGTCTCCTTGTAGGCGAGCGGGAGTTGATGGGTTCTGATTGTCCGCCTAAGTTTTTTGAAGAAACCAAAGGCTTTTCTGTACAAATCGCGATCGACGATCCAACAGAGGCGGAACGTATCTTTCACGCCCTCGCTGAAAATGGCACAGTGAAGATGCCATTCGGGCAAACTTTTTGGGCTTTTCGGTTTGGAATGCTGGTCGATCGATTCGGTATACCGTGGATGGTTAACTGCGAGAAAGCTGCCTAATCCTTCGTTTTGCAGGCCAAAAAATAGACTTGAATGGCATTCATTATCTCGCTTTTCTCGATCGTTTCTACTCACTTCAGAATTCCATGCAACAGGAGAATATCACTACGATCGCCTCAACCACCACAACCCAGGACGAAGCTCAGATTCGGCAACTGATCGCCGACCAACAAAGTGCCATTGGCGCTAAAAATATCGATCGAATCCTGGCACCCTACCTCACCGAAGTCATTGTCTTCGATGCGATTCCCCCGTTCCAAACCAAAGGAGTCGATGCCTTGCGCCATACCTGGGAGGAGTGTTTTCCTTGCTTCCGGGACTCTTTTGAGATAGAAACACGAGATATCAACATCACCGTCAGTGGCGACTTGGCTTGTGCCTACTGGCTGTTTCGCTTTACAGGAATGGAACAAGATCATCCGGCGATGCAAACGTGGATGCGGATCACCAGTATCTGCCAGCGAAATCACGGCAAATGGCAGATTATCCACGAACACATTTCTGTTCCATTCGATCCAGAAACCTCTAAAGCCGCATTTACCTTAAACCCATAGCCCAATACGGTTCAGTTAAGCCCGTCCAGTCGGAAAAACCATCTGAAAAACAGACACTCTTGTTTGCTCTCTCTGCGATCGCAATGACAAAAAACGTTAACTGAACCGTATTGACCCATCGCCGACAATTGCGATACCGTTCACCTTGCAATGAAACTTCAAAAGGAGAAGATCGTGGCTACTAAAATTTTCGTCAATCTGCCAGTAAAAAACCTCAATAAATCTATTGACTTTTTCACTAAACTCGGATTCACGTTCAATCCTCAGTTTACTGACAATACAGCCACTTGCATGATTGTCAGCGACGACATATTCGTCATGTTTTTGACTCACGACAAGTTCCAGACTTTTACGCCCAAAGCAATTTGTGATGCCACGAAAAGCACGGAAGTGTTGGTGTGTTTATCTACTGAGAGCCGAAAAGAAGTTGATGAAATGGTTGAGGGGGCGATCGCCGCTGGTGGAACAACCTATAATGAACCACAAGACCACGGCTTTATGTATGCCCATGGATTTCAGGACTTAGATGGTCACATTTGGGAACTTGTCTGCATGGAACCAAGCGCAGTAAACAAATAGTAACCGGGTTAATAACCCGTTGTAGATGGAGCCGCAGGGCGCGGTGCTTGAAATTAATAGCGTCGCACTGCAGCTTGTGAACGGGAGCGTTAGACTGCTATTAGCGTTTTGCAAAGACTTAACGAAAATCTCGATCGCTCTTCATAAGGAGTCAATATGCAGATTACGGCTTCAGCGATTTCACTCAATGTTGATGATGTGACCGCATCGGCTACATTTGTCAAGCAACATTTCGGTTTCAGTGAAGAGATGTCAGCCGACGGTTTTGTTTCCCTCTCCAGACCGGATGCAGGCTTTAACTCGATCTTTCTGCACACTGGATTGAAAAGCTTTAAACCAACTCATATGTGCGGACATCAAGCGGATGGTTTGCTAATTGTTTTTGTGGTGGATGATATCGATCGCGAATACGTACGCATCCAATCAGAAGGTGTGCCGATTACCACTGCGATCGAAACTGAACCCTGGGGTGAAAGGTTCTTTCAGGTTACAGACCCCAACGGTGTCGTGATTCAACTCGTCCAGTGGATCGGCGAACCAAACCCGTAAGCATGGAAGAAAGGTGACTATCATTATTACAAATGTAGTATGATAGTCACAACCTTTGAGGTGATGAGGGAAATGCGGATTGAACCTTACGACGCTCATCAATTGGATGCAGTCATTCGTCTTTCGCTTCGGGCATGGACTCCGGTCTTTGATTCGATTCAGAAGGTGATGGATCTTGACGTATATCGGGAATTCTATCCCGACGATTGGCGTGTGAACCAGCAAAAGGCGATCGAGAATGTCTGCGCTGCGGAGGATACAAATGTCTGGGTTGCTATTGATGCAGGTTCCACTATGGGCTTTGTCGCCGTGAAATTACACTCGGAAAGCAGCATGGGTGAAATCTATATGGTTGCTGTCGATCCAGACTTTCAAGGTCGCGGCATTGGCTCCGCTCTGACAGAATTTGCTGTAAATTGGATGAAAGATGCGGGGATGTCTGTTGCGATGGTCGAAACCGGAGGCGATCCCGGTCATGTCGCAGCACGTCGCACCTATGAAAAGGCGGGTTTCGGGCTGTTACCCATAGCCAGATACTTCAAAAAGCTGTAGATTTGTCGATCGGGTGGAACTAACTAATGTGAAACCAACATCTTCAAGACAAACCTCAACGGTGTTGCGATTCAGCTTGTCGAGTGGATGACCGAAAATGTAGGAGAACCATAATGGAAAAGATCAGCGGTCTCGCCCTAATTGTGCTTGGACTGGTTCACAGTCTAATTGCATTAGCGATCCCAGGAGCGATCGGATTTAGTGGTATCTGGCAAGAAATTATTGATGCTGGAGTAGTTGATACAGTCAAGCCGGAATCTCTTCGCATTTGGGGATATTACTGGTTCCTGGTATTAGGATTCCTGATGATAATTTATGGGCTTCTCTGTTACTGGATTGAAAATCAACTCAACCAACCTTTACCGTCTTTTGCAGGGTGGAGTCTTCTAGTATTTTCAGGTTTTTGTATTGTACTGGATATCGATACGGGAGTTTGGCTGGTGCTACTCGTTGCAATTAACGCAATCGTTGCGTCATGGCGCAAGCGGTCTGTTCAACTAAACGTTAAGCAGTAAAAACAATCAAAGCTACGACAAGTTTTATATTCACAGATAACGATCGTAAATCTCCGCCCTGCTACCTCTGCTGATTTGGATCTGCTACGACATTAGGATGAGCAATCTCATGTAGTTAACGCTAAAAATACGCCCCAGATCAAGGGTGATGAAATGATGATAAACCTACGCCCCGCTACCCCCGCAGATTTAAATTTACTCCGATGCTGGGACGAGCAACCTCACATAATTGACGCAAAAACTAACGATGATTGGGGTTGGGAGATAGAACTCGATCGCACTCCCGACTGGAGGGAGCAATTGATTGCTGAAATCGATAATCGCCCGATCGGATTTATCCAAATTATCGATCCGGCACGTGAGGACAGTCACTACTGGGGTGATGATGTTGCTGCGAATCTCCGCGCCATTGACATCTGGATCGGAGAGGAGAAAGAATTGGGTAAAGGCTACGGAACACAAATGATGCAGCTTGCACTTGCTCGATGTTTCGCCGACTCTGCCGTGACGGCTGTACTCATCGATCCGCTTGCCAACAATACCCGCGCCCACCGCTTCTACGAACGTTTTGGTTTCCAATTTGTGGAACCGCGACGGTTTGGCGACGATGACTGCTTTGTTTACCGCCTCAACCGAGCAGATTGGGAGAATCAAAGGGCGATCGCATCGCAGTAAAGACAGTTAGCTCAATAACCTGCTCTGGTACAGGAGCATCGCACCAGAAAAGAGGCTTTATGGCAATTCCTCACCAGTCGCTTTTGATATTGAAACTTTTCGCGGTACTGGGCTGCGGCCTGATAGCCGGAGTCTTTTTCGCCTTCTCAACCTTCGTGATGAACGCCCTTGGCCGACTTCCGCCGGCGCAGGGGATTGCGGCCATGCAATCGATCAATATTGCAGTCATCAATCCATTGTTTATGACGGCGCTTTTCGGAACGGCTGCAGCTTGCATTTTTCTGGCTTTCTCCTCATTCAACTGGCATCAACCAGGTGCTGTGTATTTGTCGATCGGTAGCTTGTTGTATCTCGTCGGTACGGTGGGAGTGACGATCGCCTGTAATGTACCGCTGAACGATGCGCTGGCAAAAGTCGATCCAGGCAGCGCTGAGGGCGAGAGGCTGTGGGTCAGCTACCTTGTTAACTGGACAATCTGGAATCACATTCGATCGGCAGCAGCGCTAGCGGCATCAGCAGCCTTGGCGATCGCCCTCCGTTACCCCTGAAAAAGCCACAGTCAGCCCGTTGCAGGTTGCATACCTTTCCTGCTTTCTATTCAGAGTCGATCGCCCATCAATCCTAAAAGCCTCACGTTGCGTCAGTGTCAAGGGGTGAAGCGAAAAAAATTTGCCCGATCGGCCACAATGGCGATTTTTCGGTAGTGCGATCGCTTTTGCGGCCGACTCCCCGCCGACTCAACAGCAACAAACACCCGCCCAACTAAGCTGGCAAAGCTGTAATCCGCTACAATCGGTGTTTGGTAAAGAATTTTTACGAATTCGCAGCCCCTTACAGCCGTTTCGGCCTTGTACTACCCAACTTGTCTGAAAATATGGATTTTGCTACTCTTGCCGCCCAGCTAAATGCTGGAACTATCTTGCCGGAGGGAATTGTCATCGTCACCCTCTTGGTGGTGCTCGTCGGCGACTTAATCGTAGGCCGCAGTTCCTCTAGTTGGACTCCCTACGTTGCCGTTGCCGGCTTGCTGGCCGCCGTCGCTGCTTTGTGTTTGCAGTGGGACAACGTTAATACGATCTCGTTTTTGGGCGGTTTTAACAGCGATGCCTTGAGTTTGGTATTTCGCGGAATTATCGCTTTGACGACGGCTGTCACTATTTTGATATCCGTCCGCTACGTACTGCAAACGGGTACTGCTTTAGCGGAATTTATCTGCATTTTGCTCAGCGCTACTTTGGGGGGAATGTTCCTTTCCGGCGCTAATGAATTGGTGATGATTTTTATTTCGTTGGAAACTCTGAGTATCTCGTCTTATTTGCTGACGGGTTACACAAAACGCGACCCGCGTTCCAATGAAGCTGCTTTGAAATATTTGTTAATTGGTGCATCTTCTTCGGCGGTGTTTCTCTACGGTATTTCGCTGCTGTACGGATTGTCTGGCGGCCAAACTACGCTAACCGCGATCGCGGCCAACCTTTCTACTGTTAATGACGGTCAATCTCTCGGTTTGGTAATTGCTTTGGTTTTTGCGATCGCCGGAATCGCCTTCAAAATCTCCGCAGTTCCCTTCCACCAATGGACACCCGACGTTTACGAAGGTTCGCCCACACCAGTTGTCGCCTTCCTTTCCGTCGGTTCCAAAGCCGCAGGTTTTGCCCTAGCAATCCGCTTGTTAACAACAGCTTTCCCCGCACTTACTGCCCAGTGGCAATTCATATTCACAGCCTTAGCCATACTCAGCATGGTATTGGGTAATGTAGTTGCCCTCGCCCAGACTAGCATGAAGCGGCTTTTGGCTTATTCGTCGATCGCCCAAGCCGGTTTTGTAATGATTGGTTTGATTGCAGGAACCGAAGCCGGTTACTCCAGCATGATATTTTATCTGTTGATTTACCTGTTTATGAACCTAGGCGCATTCGCCTGCATCATCCTGTTCTCCCTGCGAACAGGAACCGACCAAATCAGCGAATACTCCGGCTTGTACCAAAAAGACCCGCTGCTAACTTTAGCCCTAAGTATTTGCCTGCTTTCCCTCGGCGGAATTCCCCCCCTAGCAGGATTCTTCGGCAAAATCTATCTGTTTTGGGCCGGCTGGCAAGCAGGACTTTACGGCTTAGTTATCCTGGGATTAATTACCAGCGTAATTTCGATTTACTACTACATCCGCGTCGTCAAAATGATGGTAGTCAAAGAACCTCAAGAGATGTCAGACGCAGTGAAAAATTATCCCGAAGTTCGCTGGAACCTTCAGGGAATGCGACCTTTGCAAGTCAGCGTCGTACTAACTTTAGTAGCGACAACATTGGCGGGAATTTTGTCTAATCCTTTGTTTAACTTGGCAAACGATTCTGTTACCAAAACTCCCATTTTGCAGTCGGCAACCAGTCACGTGCAACCTGTTGTAGCTGCGAAAATCGAATCGAATTTGTTGTCTCGCCGGGATTAAGTTTACCTAGTTTTGAAATCTTGAAAAACGCCTGACTCTGCGAAGTTGGGCGTTTCTTTTTGGTTGTGATATACTGTTAATTATGATTTTTTCACCGCAGATGCAGGTAGATTCACGCAGATTAACGCAGATGCAGAGTTTGTAGGGAAGTAAAAATGTTAGTACAAAATCAGCCAAAGTTTTATAGTCTAGATGAGTACCGGGAGTTAGAGGAAACTGCTGAGTTTAGAAATGAATACCGCGATGGAGAAATTGTACAGATGACTGGTGGTACTATTAATCACAGCCAGATAATCGGTAATATTTATGCCTTCTTGAAATCTGCTTTGCGGGGAAAGAATGCCAGATTATTTATGAGCGATTTGCGCTTGTGGATTCCTCGGTATCGACGCGGGACTTATCCAGATGTGATGGTAGTTGAAGGAGAATTAGTTTGCACAGAGGGACGCAAAGATGAAATACTCAATCCTGTGCTGATTGTGGAAGTGCTTTCTAAGTCTACCAAGAATTTCGATCGGGAGGATAAGTTTCGGTTTTATCGCTCTATTCCTGAATTCCGGGAATATGTGTTAGTAAGCCAATACGAATTTTTAGTCGCACAATATATTAAAAATGAATCGAATGAGTGGTTGTTTCGGGAATATGAGGGAGAATCGGCAATAGTTTCCTTTGATTCGGTAGCAGTACAAATGTCCGTGAGCGATATTTATGAGTTGGTTGTATTTGAGATGGAGGAGACTGATTAAATTATGATTTTTCAACCGCAGATGCAGGCAGATTCACGCAGATTAACGCAGATGCAGAGGGTAGCATCCCAATTGTAAAATCGAGTCAGATAAAATCCGCGCTTCATCGTCCTGCATTAACCTCTCTCTTGTCTTCCTCTGTGTTTTCTGCGCCCTAATAAGGTTAAAAAATCATTCCGGGAGCATCTCTGTCGGAAAGCAGCCAAGCTAGAAATTGGAGACAGGAGACAGGAGACAGGAGAAAAGAGGAAGAAAAAAAGAGTCAAAAGAAGTGTTTTTACAAATATGAGATGCTCCCGATGCAGAGTTTGTACGGAGGTAAAAATGTTAGTACAAAATCAGCAAAAGTTTTATAGTCTAGATGAGTACCGGGAGTTAGAGGAAACCGCTGAGTTTAGAGGAGAATCGGCAATAGTTTCCTTGGCTTCTGTGGCAGTGCAAATGTCGATGAGCGAGATTTACGCAAAAGTGGTATTTGAAACAGACGAGACAGAATTGCCTCAGCAATTTAGTTCCTAGTGATTTATTCCTCATAAAATCGGAGGAATAAAGTCCTCGCTACAAACACCTATTAAATTTTAAGTGAAATTAGATGAATGTAATTTGGTTACTGTTAAAAGCTTCTTGGTTAAATGTTTCCATCGCCATACTCACTGGCTTAATCAGCGGCGGTTGCAGCGCTATGTTAATTTCCCTAATTAACCGCGCCATCAGCGATAATTCTAATGCTAATTTAGTCTGGTATTTTGCGGGATTGGCAATCTTGGCTCTTTTGAGCGGCTTTGTCTCTCAATTTTTGTTAATCTATCTCTCTCAAGAAGCGGTTTATAACCTGCGTCTGAGTTTGAGTCGCGGCATTTTGTCTACTCCCTTGCGGAATTTGGAAGAGTTGGGCGCTAACCGCTTGCTGGCAACTTTGACTGATGATGTGGGAACTCTTTCTAATACTATATTTCTGATTCCTTTTCTCTGTGTTGATATCGCTGTTGTTGTCGGCTGCTTAGCTTATTTAAGCACGATTTCTGGCACGGTTTTTGTGGTAGTATTTGGTTTCCTGGTGCTGATGATTGGCACCATACAACTGCTGCTCAATAAAATGCGGAAATTCTTCGATTTAGCTAGAGAAGAACAAGATGTATTGTTTAAGCATTTTCGCAGCATTACTGACGGAATTAAGGAACTAAAACTGCATTATTTGCGCCGCCAAGAGTTTTTTACGGAAGAGTTGCAGGTGAGTGCTGATGCTTCCCGCAATTATAATGTGACTGCTTTGAATACTGGTGCGGTTGCGATTGGAGTTGGGCAGTTGCTGTTTTTTATGTTAATGGGTTTGCTGTTATTTGCCTTGCCAAAGTTTGTGCCAGTTTCTACTCCTGTTTTGTCGGCGTACATTCTGACAAGTACCTATTTGATGTCTCCGTTTCAAAATATTTTGCAAAGGTTGCCGGCGATTTTTCGTGCTAATACTTCTGTGGAAAAAATACAGAGAATGGGATTGGCTTTGGCGAGTCAAGCTGAGATAAGTTCGGCGGTTAAAATGGTGGAAAATTCTGATTGGCAGACTCTTGAATTAAAGGGGGCAACTCACAGCTATCCGGGAGATAAAGAAGACAGCAATTTTATTTTGGGCGAACTGAATTTGAAGTTTCATCCGGGTGAGTTGGTGTTTATAATTGGCGGCAACGGCAGCGGCAAGTCTACTTTGGCTAAGTTGATTACTGGTTTGTATATTCCTGAATCGGGAGAAATTCTCTTAGACGGACAGCCGATTACCGATGGGAATCGAGAGTGGTACAGGCAGCATTTTTCTGTTATATTTTCTGATTTCTATTTGTTCGATCGCCTTTTGGGGATGGCTAACCACGATTTGGACAAGCAGGCGGCTGAATATTTGCGAGAGTTTCATTTGGACAAGAAAGTTGAGGTGAAAGATGGCGTTTTGTCAACTACGGCTTTGTCTCAGGGACAGCGAAAACGGCTGGCTTTGCTGACGGCTTATTTGGAAGATAGGCCGATTTATTTGTTTGATGAGTGGGCTTCGGATCAAGACCCGTTTTTTCGGGATATTTTTTACAAGCAGTTGTTACCTGAGTTGAAGCGGCGGGGGAAAACGGTGTTTGTTATCAGTCACGACGATCGCTATTTTGATTTAGCCGATCGCGCAATTAAACTAGATTACGGTAAAATTGAGTATGACCGACAATATTCCTAGGTATCGAATTGTCGAGACTTTGACGGAAAATCAGGTTTCCGACTTGATGGACTTGTACAAAAACGAGTTTTGGTGCGACAAGCGGAGGCGGGAGGATGTGCTGAAAATGCTCGCCGCTACTGATGTTATCATTGGTTTGGTCGATGAGGACGATGGCGTCCCGCCCCGCAAGCTACGGCTAATTGCTTTTAGTCGCGTTATCACCGATTTTGTGTACAGAGCGATGATTTTTGATGTCATTGTCAAGCCGACACACAGAAAGACGGGACTAGGTGCAGTGTTGATGGATGCAGTTGTAAATCATCCAAAATTACAAGCAGTTGAAACATTAGCGCTTAACTGTTTGCCGCAGATGATTCCGTTTTACAAACGGTGGGGCTTTACCGATAACATGGGGGACATTAAGTCTGTGAGGCGAAGAAAACCTTAAGATTAGTTTATGTTCTTCCCTCTGCATTGCATCAGCGTTTATCGATGTTTATCTGCAGTAAAAAAAATACCTAACAAATAGTGTTAATATTGGTATAATTTCTAACTTCCCAACTTTGCCTTCAGCACATCTTCTGTGTCTCTAAAACCTACTAAAACAGCGGTTCCATCTTTAACAAAAAGAGGGCGCTTCAGCAGCATCGCATCCTTCGCAAAAGCCTCAATCCACTCTTCACTCGTCCACTCTTGCTTGTCGTCGCCCAAAGCGCGGTAAGACTGACCGGATGTATTTCGCATGGGTTTAAAACCTAAATAATTCACCCAGTTTGCGATTGTTTCACGGGTCGGAGGTTGTTCTTTTGTGTTAATGAATTCGTATGTGATACCGCTATCTTTGAGCCACTGGAAAGCTTTTTTACAAGTTCCGCAGTTAGGAATTCCGTAAACTTGAATTGACATAATATTTGGGAATTAGTTAGTTGTCAGTAGTCAGTAGTCAGTAGTCTTTGGGAAGTAGTCAGCAGTCAGTAATCAGTAGTCTTTGAGAACTGGGAATTGTTGATTGACAGTTAATTAATAACAAATAACAACTAACAACTAACAACTAACAACGGACAACTAACAACTAACAACTGCCAACTGCCAACTGCCAACTGCCAACTGCCAACTGCCAACTAACAACTGACTAATTTAGCTTGTTGAATCCATTGTTGCACGCGATCGACCGAAGGAGTTAAATCATTGCGCTGCATTGTCGCTACGTGCAGTCTCAGGATTTGTTGGTGCAACCTCTCCACGGGCATTTGAGCTAATTGAGACGCTGAAGCAACGCCTGCGTGCAGCAACAGCCCGCAATACTGACAGCCTACACTGGGAATGCGAGCCAGCTCTGCCATCGCTACCCATTTGCTTACGTATCGAATGTTAATTTGTAGTTGATGTGCTAGCAACGCTTTCGCAGCAGGTGTTTTCGTCATCCGAATTAATTGGGCGGTTGTGGTGATGCCGCAGTCTTCTAGTTGAGACTGGTTTTGATTGCTCAATCCCGGTAGGTGTTCGATCGGCCAGTCGCGTAGTTGCACGGAATTTTTAGGAGCTCTGTGAGAACTTTTCATGTTGTTTTAAGTGGATTTACTTATACTTTAAAGTCTCAAATATCAAACAGTCAATAGAGGCGATCGCTTGTGTCACAAAATCAACAAAAACCCGATCGAGAATTTTTGCCGATCGCCCCTGTTGCCACAGGCAATGTTAATTACTTATCCAGTAGCAGTTTCAGGCTTTTTGTAGTCGCAGTTTGGGAAGGTTGTTGCCGCAGAAGATCGGGTCGCAAATGAGGACAAAAATCCTAAAAAAAGACAGTGGAAAAGATGGCAGCAATCAATAATATAAAGATTAGACTTTTTGCCAAAGGGCTGCTACATTGGAGGTTAGGACTTTATTTATTTTAAGTCCGAAAATTAAACAACTTAAGTCCTGACTGCAAACATCACTCAAAATCATTTGTTTTTATCCATGAAGATTACAAAAGTTGATGATTTGTTAAGAGATGCTTTAAGCCAAAGGCGGCAAAAACTGGCCGGTTTAATTGATTTTCCGGTAATTCTTTGGTCGGGGCGCAGCATTCCTCGCAATTATCCGGCGCTTACTTTTCCTTTTCGCGCTAGCAGTCACTTTCTATATTTTGCCGGTTTGCCGTTAGAAAATGCTGCGATTCGCTTAGAAGCGGGCAAATTAGAATTGTTCTTAGATGACGCACCTGCTAGCAGCACTCTTTGGCACGGAGAAATGCCGAAACGAGCAGAAATTGCTGAACTAATTGGGGCTGATGCTGCTTTCCCGATGACTGAATTAAAAGCGCGATCGACAAATGCGGCAACGATCGCCCTTCAGGATTCTGTGACTCAGTTGCAACAGCGTGAAATTCTCGATCGCCCCCTTGCACCGTCCAAAGCGCCAACCGGAATTGACCTAGAATTAACTCAGGCAGTCATATCTCTGCGCCTGAGTCACGATGCAGCCAGTTTGGTCGAATTGCATCAAGCTGCGGCTGTCACCGTACAAGCTCACAAAGCGGGGATGGCGGCAACTCGAAATGCTCGAATTGAAGCAGGGGTGCGCGCTGCAATGGAAAGTGCGATCGTCTCGGAAAATATGACCTGCGCCTATCCGAGTATAGTCACGGTGCAGGGGGAAGTTCTGCACAGCGAACACTATCACAATCCGCTACAAACAGGAGATTTGCTGCTAGCAGATGTCGGTGCAGAAACATCAATGGGATGGGCTGCCGATGTGACTCGCACTTGGCCTGTTTCGGGCAAGTTTTCGCCAACTCAAAGAGCAATTTACGATCTCGTTTTGGCAGCTCGCGATGCTTGTATAAATAAAATCAATCCCGGCGTGGAATATCAAGATATTCACCTGTTAGCTGCTCGAATTATAGCAGCAGGATTGGTGGATTTGGGCATCTTGCGGGGCCATGTTGAAGATTTGGTGGAAATGGATGCTCACGCGCTGTTTTTCGTGCACGGAATCGGACATTTAATCGGTTTGGATGTTCACGATATGGAAGATTTGGGCGATTTGGCGGGCTATGCAGCCCCCAGAACCCGAAGCAGTCGGTTTGGGTTGGGATTTTTGCGGCTGAATCGAGTTTTGAGTCCGGGAATGCTGGTATCGATCGAACCGGGATTTTACCAAGTTCCAGCAATTTTGAATAACCCAGAAACTCGCCTCAAATATAAAGACTTCGTAAACTGGCACGAGTTGGAAAAATTCGCCGACGTGCGCGGAATACGCATTGAAGATGATATACTTGTTAGCGAACGGGGTAGAGAAGTATTGACAGGGAAATTACCAGCGAAAGCTCAGGAAATTGAAGAGTTAGTTGCGGTGAGTGCATAAGTATCGATCGCAGTTCAATCAGGCGTAAAAAGATAAATAAACATGAATAAAGCTTGGCAAACAGGTATTTTGATTCTCGTTGAAAAACTGGCATCAAAAATCCAAAAATTCGCCGCAAGGAGACTTGCGCGCATTTTTCGCAACCGTGTATCCTCGCCGCCGCCGATGCAAGCTGCACCTTTGCCAAGCAACGAAGAAGAGAGACTAAAAGCACTTCACCGCTACAATGTTCTCGATACAGATGCTGACGAAGCTTTTGACGATCTAACAGCTTTAGCATCCTATATTTGCGGCACTCCGATTGCTTTAGTCAGCTTAGTAGATGCTAACCGACAGTGGTTTAAGTCAAAAGTTGGTTTGGACGCGCCAGAAACTCCGAGAGAAATAGCGTTTTGCTCTCATGCTATTTTAAATCCCAACGAATTGCTAGTTATACCCAATGCTTTAGAAGACGATCGCTTTGCGGGGAATCCGCTAGTAACTTCCAATCCCAATATTCGGTTTTATGCAGGAGCACCGCTAGTAACTCCTCAAGGTTTCCCGATCGGCACTTTGTGCGCGATAGATACAGTCCCCCGCGATCTCAGCCCAGCCCAACTAGAAGCGCTGCGGACTTTAGGAAGGCAAGTTATTAGCCAAATGGAGTTGCGAATTAATTATGGCAAATTAAAGCGCGCGCAGTTCAGACAAAAACAAGTTGAAGCAAAACTCCGTTCTACTGACGAGCAAATTGTTAATTTTTTAGAAGGAATGAGCGATGCTTTTTTTGCTCTCGACCTTCAGTGGCAGTTTACTTATGTCAATTACAAAGCATCGCAATTTTTGCAGCGTTCGCCCGAAGAACTTTTTGGTAAAAATTTTTGGGAAGAGTTTCCTGATTTAATCAGTGCGGTATTTTATGAAGAGTGCCACGAAGCTGTAGCCAAACAAGTGGGAGTGAGTTTTGACAAATATTACCGTCCCTTAAGAGTGTGGTTTGAAGTCCGGGCTTTTCCCAGTCACGACGGCATTTCTGTATTTTTTCACGACATCACCAAGCGCAAAAAAATGCAATCGGCACTCAGGAAAGAACAGAAAAAAACTGAGGATTTACTGCTCAATATTTTGCCAGAACCGATTGCCGACAGGTTGCGGCACGAACCGGGGGTAATTGCAGACAAGTTTGAAAAAGCAACTATTCTTTTTGCTGATTTGGTGAATTTTACCCAAATTTCTACCACTATGTCTGCAACTAAATTAGTACACTTGCTGAATGAGATTTTTTCGACTTTTGACAAACTGACTGATAAGCACGGGTTAGAAAAAATTAAGACGATTGGGGACGCTTACATGGTAGCGGGCGGTATTCCCGTCGAACGCCCGGATCACGCAGAGGCGATCGCCGAAATGGCACTGGATATGCTAGTAGCAATTCAGGAATTAAATGTGCAGCTAGAGGCGAATTTTGAGCTCCGCATCGGGATTAATAGCGGCCCGGTGGTGGCGGGGGTAATCGGTACTAAAAAATTCATTTACGATTTGTGGGGAAATGCGGTGAATACAGCCAGCCGCATGGAATCTCACGGCATTCCGGGCCGCATTCAAGTCAGCCACTATACTCATAAGTTGCTGCAGGATAAATATGAATTTGAAGAGCGCGGCTTGATTGAGATTAAAGGGAAAGGGGAAATGCGGACTTATTGGCTGACGGGCAGGAAAACAGTAAGGGAGATGGAAATCTCAGAGTAAATAAAACTAAGACTTGAAAGTACCTGATTGTTGAGGGAAACTCCGGAGGCTGCGATCGATCGCCTCTTCGACCCGATCGCCAGCCAAGCAAAACGACAGTAACATATCGACCAAATCAGATTATGCTATACACAGAGATATCCGAGCAATCCCGCGCGGTACTCAACATTATAAAAATACTAAGTTGAAGTCCTCGGAGCCTTTAATATGGTTCAATTTCATATTCAAACAGATAGCGACATCCCCGCATCCACCCAACTATTCAATCAAATCAGGTTTGCGATCGCCTCGCGCCAGTTTCCGCCCGGACACCGCTTGCCCAGTACCAGACAACTAGCCATGCAGACGGGTTTGCACCGCAACACCATCAGCAAAGTATACCGACAGCTAGAAAATACCGGACTGGTAGAGGCCCAAGCCGGATCTGGCATTTACGTCCGCGCTCAAGGCCACGAAGGCGGCAGCAAACTCAAATCCGCGATCCTCGAAGAATATCCCCTCGCTAACAGAATAGTTCAAGAAAGTATGGATCAACTGCTGGGACAGGGCTGTACGCTCAACCAAGCGAGGGAATTATTTTTGGCCGAAATTGACTGGCGGCTCCGGTGCAGCGCCCGAGTCGTCGTCACAGCCCCCACAGAAGACATCGGCGTGGGCGAGCTGATGGCGAAAGAACTCGAACAAGCTCTCCGCATTCCCATACAATTAGTGCCGATGGAACAGCTAGGTACTTTTTTGGATCAAATTTCTTCGGGAACTGTGATCACGAGTCGATATTTTATCGGAGAAGCAGAATCAATTTCGGCGCCGCGTTCGGTGCGAGTCATTCCCGTAGACATTTACGACTACGATCGGGAAATCCAGCTTGTGGGGGGTTTGCCGAAAGATAGTTATTTGGGTTTAGTCAGCTTGAGTCCGGGAATGCTGCGATCGACTGAAGTGATCATCCACAGCATCCGGGGCGAGGATTTGCTGGTGATGACGGCTTTGCTGTCGGATACCTACAAGATTAACTCGATCGTGCGATCGGCAAGAACAATTTTCTGCGACCAACCGAGTTTTGCTACAGTAAAAGCTGCCATTAACGCTGCCAGAGAGGATCTGATTCGTCCCCCGCAACTGATATGCTCTGAAAATTACATCGGCTCTAAGTCAATTAATTTGCTCAAGCGCGAGTTGGGCTTGGGGTAAGTCAGTTGGCAGTTGACAGTTGACAGTTGACAGTTGACAGTTGGTAGGGGCGGTGGATGGTGCGTGCGGGCCCTCTTAGTTGACAGTTGGCAGTTGACAGGAAAGCAGTTGTTATTTGTTAACTGTTGACTGTTAACAGTCAACAGTCATTAGTTAATTCCCATTCCCAATGACTACTAACAATTAACAACTAACAATTAACAACTAACAACTGACAACTGACAACTGACTACTGACTACTGACTAATTACCAATAACCAATAACCCATGCCAATTGAAATCCAACCCTCAATTAATGTTAAAAGTGCGATCGAAAGCCGGCGGGCCGCCCGCAGCTTCAAGCCCGATCGAATTCCCCCGGCAATATTGGCAGAGATTTTGCGCTTGGGAGTGCGATCGCCCTCCGGTTACAACTTGCAGCCTTGGCGGTTTATCGTACTCCAAGACCAAGCCAGCAAAGAAAAATTAAAAACTTGCGCCTTCGACCAGCGCCAAGTGGTAGAAGCCCCAATCGTGTTAATCTGTTGTGGCGATCGGCGCGCCGCCGAGCCCGAAAACACCGAAGCCGTCATCGAATTGGGCAAAGCTGCAGGCGCAATGAATGAAAACTTAGCCGGTTATATGCGCCAAGCAATCCCGCAATTGTTCGAGAACCGTCCCTGTTTCGATTCTCTAGAAACTTGGACAAACAGACATACAATGCTCGCAGTAGCTCACTTAATGATTGCAGCTAAAAGCTTTGGAGTAGATAGTTGTCCGATGGAAGGTTTTGTCAGCGCTAAGGTGAAAGAAGCTTTTCAAATTCCCGAACAAGTAGATGTTTGCTGTTTGCTACCGCTTGGTTATGCAGCAGAACCTTTCAAACAATACGGCGGGCGTTTTGATACGGCTCAAGTTTATTACAGCGAAAGTTATGGAAAAGAGTTGCAACTGGAGACTTAAGAGTTAAGATTTGGATGACCGGGTAGGTCTCAAAGTTCAAATCAATCAAAAAAACCGATATTTTCGCAATCGGAAACCTAAAATCTAAAATCGCCAGCGGTGAGAGCAGACAGAGGAGCAAAGTATGACAGTAGCAGCGCGACAAAGCAAGGCACAAATTTTAGAAGTAAAGTTGCAGAAGCACTTGCAAGCAGCCGGATTAAAAAAATTACCGCTTTATATTAGTTGCGATTTTAGAGATGACTCTTTAACGGTTGTCGGAGAACACCCGCGAAGTGTAGTTCTCAAAGCAAAACCGACTTTTACGGTGCTAGAAGCAGCAATTCTCGAAATAGAACCGGAAGCTGTAGAACAGATTGGACTTTGCCTAAAAATTACCGGGCAAAAACAGCCCTATGCTTTTCATTCTTTTACGATGCACAACCCCGTTCTGTCAAGACCGAGAACAGTGGAAGTGCGAAAGAAAGCCGAGGAAATCCCCGCAGCAGAAACGGGGATTGTGCTAGCAACAAATGCGGCAGAGACGGCGGATGTAGCGGAGGAAATGCCGTTAGAAACAGATATTAAAGAGCAGGGAGATGATGAATATTTTCCCGATTTGTCTGAGAGTTCCAACAATTCCGATCCGATCGCCTTTAGGGTAGCTGCAATCCCCGGAGATTTTACAGAAAATCCCTTCAATCCGCTGGATATGCAAGCGGTAACAGTTCCCCAAACACCCAAGAATTCACCGTGGGCGCTGCTGGCGGCGGTAGGCACCCTCACCCTTGCAGCGATAATTTTGGCAGGCGGTTATTACCTGCTGAGCCGCCCCTGCGTCATCGGAGAATGCCCTGCACTAGCTGAGGCTAAACAGTTGAGCGACAATTCGATCCGGACGCTGAAAACTTCAAAGGTTGCTAACAGCCCCGAAGAAGCGCAGGAACAGGTAAAAGGGGCGATCGCCCTTTTGGAACCGATTCCAGCTTGGTCAATTCATCGCGGCGAAGCTCAAACCGCCCTAGAAAAATACCGCCAGCAAAGTCAGAATTTAAACTCTGCGATCGATGGCGCGCGCCTAGCAGAGTCAGCAGCCAGAAAAACCGGAAATCCACCTTATTCTGCCGAGAATTGGCAGGAAGCGCAAGCTCTGTGGCAAAGCGCGATCGCCCAACTCGGAGAAATCCCCCAAGACAGCCCTGTTTATCCCTACGCTCAGAAAAAAGCCAAGGAATACCGCAAAAATTTAGCAACAGGAAACAAAGAATTAGGAACAGAAAAAAAAGCCGAAAAAACCTTGATCGAAGCCAAAAATACAGCCCAAATAGCAGAAGCTCGCGAAGCAGTAGCTCAAACAGCCGAAAGTTGGATTCAAGTACAAGCTGGTTGGGAAAAAGCCCTGGACATAATATCAGAAATTCCCAGCAATACGCAATCTTACCAACAAGGTAAACTGCTAATTCCGAGATACGAAACGAAGCTTTCCCAAGCTCGCGAGCGCAAAAATGTTGAAGGAATTTCAGAAAATGCCTACACTCAAGCAGTGAGTTTAGCAGCAGAAGCGATGATTTTTGAGGGCAAAAATGAATGGTTTAAGGCATCGGAATACTGGCGGAGAGCTTTGAGTTATGCCGAGCAAGTTCCGGCGGCCACTGCTTATTCCCAGAAAGCCAAACCGCTGATTGATTCCTACACAAAATCCTTGGAGCAAGCAGAAGTAAAGTTGAAGGAAGAAAGGAATCTGCAAAAAGCGCGCGCGGATTTGAATAAAACTTGCAAAGGCCAACCGAAAATTTGCGACTATACTGTTAGCAAAGATTTGATTGCGGTGCAGATGACTTCCGATTACGTGCAGAAACTAAAACAAACTTTCATCCAAGCGGAAAACAAGAAGGCTCCGAAGACTCGCCAAGCTGTGGAAAAGCACGTTGCAACTCTCCAAACAGCCTTGGAGGCGATCGCCGAAAACGCCAAAATTCCGATGCAGGTGTACGACGGCGAAGGCAAGCGGATTGCGAGTCACGAACCGAAGTAACCCGGATTTGAACATATTGTAGGGTTATATCAATTCCGGTTGCACTCAGGGGGAATTGTTGACTGTTGACTGCTGACTGTTAACTGTTGACTGCTGACTGTTGACTGTTCTCGATTTTATTATTCCTGAGTTACTCCGCAATCAATCCAGCTTGAAAAACTTGTTGTGCCGTCAAATTCAACTCTGGAAAAGTTGGCGACTCAATCCGATCGCTTCCCCGAAACAAACTAACCTCATACTCGCCGTCAACCAACCGATAAACCGATATCGTTGGTTGTTTGGGATTGCCAATAAACCTGCGGCCGCCCAAACCGAGATCGTCCACAATCCAGTATTCAGGAATCCCGATTAGTTCGTATTCGCCCACCTTCCTGATGTAGTCATCTTGCCAGTTGGTACTAACTACTTCTATAACCAGCGGAATTGAGGCTCCTTGAGTCACAGTTGAAAACTTTTTCCCTAGAGGTTCTGATGCTAAATTTGGGCGATTTAAGATCGGAATGTCCGGAGAATAAGCTGATTCGTTTTCCAGTGGCTTAACTAATGCTTGTTTGGGGATGAAGTACGGCAGGTTTAAGCGATCGAATTCCACCGTCAATTTTCTTGCTGAAAAACCGATAACTTCTTCATGGTCTCCTAATGGCTGTGACATTTCAACAATCTCTCCATTGTGCAGTTCATAACGTCCGTTTTCTGGTTTCCATTCCGCAAATTCTTCAAAAGTTAGCGTTTTAGTTGCTATTTGAATCATGGCTATTTTTCCTGAATTATGGCCGGGCGGGCTAGAAGCCCACCCCACAAAAAACTAAACTCTTGTGGAAAATGCCGGAGAACCTGTTCAATAAAACAAGGCTAAATGCAAGTTCCTACATACATAATATTACCAGTTCCAATGCCCAATGCCCAATTCCCAATTCCCAATTCCCAATTCCCAATTCCCAATTCCCAATTCCCAATTCCCAATTACCATTTGATTAATTGTGCATCTTGATTGAAAAACTTCCGACACAATCCCTCTGTCAACAGCAGAGTTGCGATTAAAGTTGCCAGCGCTAACACAAACATAATCAAAATCTGGTAAGATGCTGCATCTAGAGGACTGACACCGCTGAGCATTTGACCTGTCATCATTCCCGGCAATGTCACGATTCCTACGACTGTCATTGTATTTAATGTGGGGATTAATCCAGCTTTGATCGCATCTTTGCGGTACTGTTTTACTGCTTGCTGCGGGGTCGATCCTAAACTTAAATGGGTTTCTATTTCTAACTGGCTGCTGTTAACTGTACTGACAAGTCTTTCGCCGGCGATCGCCCCTGAGTTCATCGCATTGCCCAAAATCATCCCCGCTAGGGGAATCAAATACTGCGGTTCGTACCAGGGGTCAGGTTGCAAAATTAGCAAGTTTGTATAGCCCAAAGTAAACGCCGTACTAATCAAAATTGAACCCGAAACTAAGGGCAGCAAGTGCTTGATTTTTTTGCTGATGCGGTTGCTAGCCACCGTGCTAGCTGTTGTCAGCATGATTGCTAAAACTGCTAAAACCAGCCAAGGATTTTTTCCCTCCGGGGCAAATACGACGGCGAGCACGTAGCCGACTAGGATTAACTGGATCAGGGTGCGCCCCGCCGCGATCGCGATCGCCCCCTCCAATCCCAATCCCTGCCACGCCGAAAGCCCGATCGCGATCGCCACCATCCCCAAAGCCCAACCCAAATCAGTAAACTCTAGCTGAATTAACATCGGCGCTCGCTTTCGATAAAGTGATTGTTTGCTCCTCTAACTATAAGATATTTGAATAAAGGTATCTGAGAAACAGTTTTGCTGCAAGAATTTGCTTTGATAATGGTTGAAATTTGTGGTGTGAAGAGTGAATAATGTTCCCCCCCTCGACTTAACCCAGCAGTACGCCCAGATTGGCGGCGAGATAAGCGCTGCGGTGCAGAAGGTGCTTGCCTCTGGCGGCTACATAGGCGGCCCGGCAGTCAAAAGTTTTGAACGAGAATTCGCCGACTACACCGGCGTTTCCGAGTGCGTTGGCTGCAACTCCGGCACGGATGCGCTGATTTTGGCCTTGCGATCTCTCAAAATTGGCCCTGGCGATGAAGTGATTACCACTCCTTTTACTTTTTTTGCTTCGGCTGAGACAATTAGCGCTGTGGGTGCAACTCCGGTATTTGTCGATATTGACAGCGAAACTTTTAATTTGAATGTCGAACTCCTCGAAGCGGCAATTACCGAAAAAACCAAGGCAATTATGCCCGTGCACATCTTCGGGCAACCGGTAGACATGACTCGGTTGATGGAAATTGCGACTCGGCACAATTTAGCCGTAATTGAAGATTGCGCCCAGTCTGTCGGCGCCCTGTGGGAATCTCAAAAAGTCGGCAGCATCGGCCACATCGGCTGTTTCAGCTTTTATCCAACCAAAAACTTAGGCGCTTGCGGTGACGGCGGGGCAGTGACGACAAACGATGCAGCCCTCGCAGCTTCCATGAGAATGCTCAAAGAACACGGACAGTCTTCTAGGTATTTCTACGAGGAAATCGGCTGCAACAGCCGTTTAGATGCCCTGCAAGCGGTGATTCTCAGCATTAAATTGCGGTATCTCGACAGTTGGAACGCCCAGCGGCGCGAAAAAGCAGCCGTTTATAACGAATTTCTCTCCCGCGTGCCCGGAGTTGCTCTCCCCAAAGAATTGCCGGCAGCAAAAGGAGTCTGGAATCAATACACAATTCGGCTAAAAAGTCAAGAAAACGAGCAAAATCCATCGGGGAATTTTCGGGACTCGGTGCGGGCTCAGTTGCAGGAATCCGGCATCGGTTCGATGGTTTACTATCCGTTACCTTTGCACCTGCAACCTGTTTACAAATCTTTGGGCGTTGGAGCCGGTCGTTTACCTGTGGCAGAGCAAGTTTGTCGCGAAGTCTTGTCTTTGCCAATGTTCCCAGAACTGTCGAGGGATCGACAAGAGCGGGCGATTTATGGACTCAAAGATTGCTTGGCACGTTGCCGGTAGCATCCGGTAGCGATCGCCGCGATCGCCCGATCGACAGAAAAGCCCGACAACAGAGGAATCAAAGGGTTGCAGTGCCGTACTGGTGCAGCGGTCAGGGAAATATATTAAGTATTTTGACTGAGCACTTGTACTTTTATGTAGTATATTTAATGAAAAGAAACAAATTTAGGCTAGCAATCCGCCTGAAACGGGTGCATTTTCCGCTCGCCTGAAATTTGCGGTGCGATCGGTCAATGATGAAGAAGGAAGAAGTCATTAGTCAGTAGGGGCGGTGGATGGTGCGGGCCCGGCCTCTGCCGTCATTAGTCAGTAGGGGCGGTGGATGGTGCGGGCCCGCCCTCTGCCGTCATTAGTCATTAGTCATTAATCATGTTTTGCTGTCCCCCCCCCGAGCTTTGGGTCCAACGTCATCAGGAAGAGGGAAGAAGGAATAAGGAAGAGGGAAGAAGGAAGAGGGAAGAAGGAAGAAGGAATAAGGAAGAATGTTTGAACTTTCGACTTCCCATCCCCAATGCCCGATGACCTGTTTGGCCAATGACCTGTTTGGCCAATGCCCGATGCTTTTAGGCCCTGCGCGGGCCTGTTTGGCCGATGCCCGATTCTAAATTTAACCTGCAATTTTCATAAAATAAGAGGAAAAAAAACGAGTGCGTCAGTATCAATTCACTCAAGCTAGACGCTACGATCCACAAGCGATCGCTCAGTATTACCGCAACCGTCCCTGGAAAGCAATTTGGCGAGCAATTACCGTTATTTGGTCTTTTGCAGGCTTTGTCATCGGGATGCTGTGGGACAGTTGGCAGCACTCTGCTGCTGCACACCAGCCGGAACGCGCCACCCACCTGCGACAAATACTCACTCGCTTGGGCCCCACTTTCATTAAAGTCGGCCAAGCCCTTTCTACCAGACCGGATTTAATTCGCAAAGACTTTCTCGAAGAACTGATCAAACTTCAAGATCAATTGCCACCCTTTGATTCGGCGCGAGCATTTGAGATTATTGAAGCAGAACTCGATCGCCCCATTAGCGAAACCTACAGCGAAATCTCCCCCGAACCAGTAGCCGCCGCCAGTCTCGGTCAAGTGTACAAAGCCCGTTTAATCACCGGGGAAGAAGTAGCAGTTAAGGTTCAGCGACCGAACCTGCTGCCAGTATTGAGCCTCGACCTTTACTTGATGCGCTGGGCCGCTGGATGGTTGGCCCCTTTGCTGCCGCTCAATCTCGGCCACGACCTCTCTTTAATAGTCGATGAATTCGGCATTAAACTATTCGAGGAAATTGACTATATCAATGAAGGGCGCAACGCCGAGAAATTTGCCACAAACTTTGCCGACGACCCGACAGTAAAAGTTCCGAGTATCTACTGGCGCTATACTTCACCGTGCGTTCTCACCCTCGAATGGATTGACGGCATCAAGCTGACAGATATGGCAAGCGTCAAAGCCGCAGGTTTGGACACCGATAGCTTAATTGAAGTCGGAGTCCGCAGCGGTTTGCGACAGTTGCTGGAACACGGATTTTTTCACGCTGACCCCCATCCGGGAAATCTGTTTGCCTTAGCAGACGGCCGCATGGCTTACATCGATTTTGGGATGATGGATCAGATGGAAGAAACAACTAAAGAAACTTTGGTTGATTCAGTCGTTCATTTGATCAACAAAGATTACTTGCAGCTAGCCCAGGATTTTGTCAAACTCGGCTTTTTGACACCAGATACAGATATTATGCCGATCGTCCCGGCGCTGGAATCCGTACTCGGCGATATCGTCGGCGAAAAGGTAGGAGATTTTAACTTCAAGACAATTACAGACCAGTTTTCGGAATTGATGTACGATTATCCTTTCCGAGTGCCGGCCAAATTTGCCTTAATCATTCGCTCTCTCGTGACAGAAGAAGGTTTAGCCCTGACGCTGAATCCCGATTTCAAGATAGTTGAGGTTGCGTATCCTTACGTAGCGCGGCGTTTGTTGAACGGAGAATCTCCAGCATTGCGCCGTCGCCTGATTGAGGTATTATTCAAAGATGGCAAATTCCAGTGGAACAGATTAGAGGACATGATCGCGATCGCCCGATCCGATCGCAGTTTCGACCTGCTACCAACGGCCCAACTAGGCATACAATTCTTGCTGTCAGAAGAAGGATCGTTTTTGCGCCGCCAATTGATATTGGCTTTGATTGAGGACGATCGCCTCCACACAGCAGAAGTTAGCAGCCTTTGGAACCTAGTCAAAGAAGACTTGCAACCAAGTCGCCTGTTCAACGTTGCTCTAGACGCTTTGACCGAATTTTCCACAGCAGGAACAGCCGCCCTGACTCGATTTTAATTTTGGTCAGCAGTCAGTAGTCAGTAGTCAGTAGTCAGTAGTCATTAGTCAGCATTCATTAGTCAGTAGTCATTAGTCATGAGTGACTTGTGAGCCAGCGAAGCCGAAGCAAGTCGAAGGGTGGTCATTAGTTATAAATCAAAAGACAACTACTAATTACCAATTAACTTTTTCGATCGCAAAAAAGTCCCGAATACGAAATTTCAAAATGCAGAAAACAGAGGCGAAAATAATTTCCTTCTTACTGCTAAATGCTAAATGCTAAATGCTAACTAATGACTAATGACAACTGACAACTGACAACTGACAACTGACAACTGACAACTGACAACTGACAAATTTTCCATTACCAAAACTAAGGAATTATTCGTGTATTATTTTCCCGAACCTCCATATTTTTTAATGAGCGCTGGATTGCTAGCAGGTATGGCATCAGGCTTAGCCTTTGAAGCAACACTCAAACAAGCAGTGCAGCAGTGGTCAAAAAATCGCTCTACTCGCACTTTGGCTAACCTGCCAAGGTTGGAATTATCCATACCTTTCATCGGAATGGCCGGGGGGATTTGCGTATTTTTAGCTTCGGGAATGGAGATTTTCGGCTTTCCCAAATTGCTCTCTTACTCTCTAGCTTTGCCGCTGACGGCACTCACCGCCTGGTTGGTTTGGACTCAGCTAGGCAAGCTTTTGATCGAACTCGAACGCGGAGGTTCCCAAGCGCTCGATTTAGATTCATTTGAACAATAAACTTCTTAAACCGCAGACAAACGCGAATCACACAGATAAAAACCCACTCAGCGTTTATCAGTGTTAATCTGCCAACATCTGCGGTTCAAAAAAAACAATCAAACTAATCACCATCAATCCCAAAACTTCGCAATTTAAACATAATATTATTAAAGTTTTTAACTGCCAAACTTTTGAAATTTCTACCCAAACGAAGCAACAAATTGGGCGGCGCGAGATTTGGCAATTTTTCCGGTGAATTCAAATAACGGTAGTGCAGAAATACCTCTCGGTAGGGAATCTCAACATCTTCCCCAGCACACAATCGAGTAAACTTGGCAGCCGAAATGCTCATGTAGTGCAAGTAAGTCAGCCGCCGTCCTTTGTCGTATAAAACATAATCTA
This sequence comes from Tychonema sp. LEGE 07203, assembly GCF_015207285.1. GTDB lineage: Bacteria > Cyanobacteriota > Cyanobacteriia > Cyanobacteriales > Microcoleaceae > Microcoleus. The sequence continues at coordinate 31,295 of NZ_JADEXD010000036.1, forward strand.
TCACATCAAATTTAGAAGACCAATGATTGCCCGTTACCCCAGCAGCTTGATGATACGCAAAGTTATAAAAAGAGATGTCACTGCGGGCGACAAAATAGTTAAATAAAGGTTGGTCAGTTCCCCGCAGGGACAAGATTTCAGCTTCTCCTGAAGTCAATTTGTTTAATAGTTCAACTGAGTTGTGGCGATTTAAAACACCTTTTTTTGAAGCAAACCAACCCGCACAAAAAATCTGAGATTTTAGTCTGTCAAGCTGGAAAATTTCGGCTAGTTTTTCCGAGGATAAATCAAACACATAATTGAGGTCAGATTTGTACTGAAAATCGTTAGCTACCCAATCAAATTCATCAAGTTTGTGATAAATGTAATCCAGAGAACCCATTAACAGAGTATCCGCATCAAAATAGACAAATTTGTCAAAAGGGCCGTCAAAACAGCAAAACTTTCGGTGCATTCCCAGACAGTGAACTTGCCGCCAACCTTTAGCTTGCCAAACTTTTTGAGCTTTTTTGTGAGATGTCCAAGCTTGAGTCGCAAAGTCTTCCCAAAAATCGATGGAATCGGTATTTTCAAATAAAGTAACATTGCTTCGCGAGGCAATTTCTACTCGCACTTTTTGCAAGTTATCGTCATAGGGAATGATGCAAACAGGAATATCTTTTGCCCCGTTGACTTCGAGACTGTTCAATAAAGCCACTAAGTGGTCAAAAACCACATCGTTTCCCAGAATATAAATGCCTTTTGTCATAGTTTATTAGTTAATAAGTAATCCAGCACATATATATTGCTTTTGAGGTGCGGGCAAGATGCCCGTACCACAAAAAATAAAATTTATAAATTGTGGAACAGGCATCTTGCCTGTTCTTCAAAGCTTGTTTTGTGTCAAAAACAACAGAAAATTTATGAATTGTGGAACAGGCATCTTGCCTGTTCTTCAAACCTTGTTGATAATGATACAGCATAGGATTTTATCTTCACCTGAAAACGCGAAATATTTTTTGCACTAAATTTGGTTTTTCCTCTTCCTCATGAAGATAACGATAATGTTTCCACAATTCCCAATAAGGGCTACCCGATTTAATTGGTATCCCAGCCCAGTGAATATATTTTAACTTTTTGCCTTTGTCATAAAGCACGTAATCTATTTCTTGAAAATGTGTAGAACCAGCCCAGCTACCGGGTTCTGCGTCTGAAGTTTTTACCAGATTGCAGCGCTTGGGAATTAACTTAAGAATCATGTAATTTAGTATAGGTTGGTCTGTAACATTTTGAGTAAAGTCAAAATATTCTCGATGCTGCGCGCATTCTCGCAAAATTTCATACATTTGCGATTCGGTAATAGTGCCTTTTCTGGAAGCCCAAAAACCGCTGTTGAATACATCTTGAAGCTGTGAGTCGGTAAATATATTCTGTTCTTTTATGATAGGTGAAAATACATTTCGCAGTTTTTCGCTGAGGTGGTGATAATCGCAGCAAAAAAAGTCTACTTCTGAGAGTTTGTCTAAGTTGGCTGCGATGTCTTCAAAAACGATGATATCGGTATCGATGTACAGAAATTCGTCGAGGGGGCCAAACCAAGCGCAGAGTTTCCGCATTTTGTTGGGAAGGGCTAGAAAAGTACGATCGAACATTTGGCCAATTTCTCTGGTAAACTGTTCCACAAACTCCAGATTTGGGAACAATCGCACCCCGTAGAGGCTGCTGAGGGCGGCCGCGACTTGCTGATAATTGTCATCAAACGGAATCAGAAAAACTGGTACTTGACAATTATACAGACGTATGCTTGCCATAAGGGCGATCGCGCTTTCCATCACCCTATCATTAGCAACAATATAAATACCGCGACTCACATCAAATCCATTAACATCAGAATAACTCATCTCTCTTCTCTCTCAGCGTTCTCTGCGTCCTCTGCGGTTTAAAAATCAAACATTTATCCTCAACCTTCTCAACACCCTGGTTAACAAATTCGACCGAGAAACCTCAGTATAAAACTTAGGCGCTTGGGTAAAAACCGGACGCTTTTCCAGTTCCCGGAGATAGCGGTAATGCAGAAACAAATCGCGATAGGGAAACTCAATATTTTCCCCCGCACAAACCCTCCGAATTAAATCCGGCGGCACGCCAATATAATGAAGATAAGTAAGTCGGTTTCCCTTGTCGTACAAAATATTATCGCGTTCTTCAAAATGTTGGGAAGTGACGCTACACCCAGTTTTCTCCCCATCCGGGAGGCTACAAGCAAAATTATAGCTCTTCAGGTTCGTTTTCATGACCATATAATTGAGCAACGGCTGTTCTCCCGCACCTGCATAGAGAATTTCCGCCTCGCCAGATTGCAGTTGATCTAACAGCCATTCCCTAGTATTTTGCTCAAACAATCCTTGCTTGCTAGCGTAAAATCCCGAACAAAATATTTCCGAATCAATCCGATTTTGCTCAAAAACTTCGAGGAGTTTTGGCGACTGAATATTGTATACTTTAGTGGGGTCGCGAAATTGAAAATCATAAACCACAAAATCAGATTCATCTAACTTCTGAAAAACCCTATCAAGGGAATTCATAACTAAAGTATCGGCATCCATATAGATAAACTTTTCAAAAGGCCCGTCGAAGGCACAAAAGCGCCGGTGTGCGCCGTAAAGCCGAAATTTTTGGCGGTTCAAACGCTCAGGTGCTGCTGCTTGCATGAATTCGTCCCATCGCTGAATAGATGCGCTATCTTCATAAATAAACACGTTGGGACGGTTGACAATTTCAGCTTTAATTTGCTCGATTTGGTCGTCGAAAGGATAAATGCAGATAGGAATATTTGAGCCTAATATAACTTCAATACTGTTGAGCAAGGCAATTATTTGGTCGTAAACTGTGTCGTTGGCTAGCGTGCAAATTCCATTCATATCTATTAGTCCGCGTAGGCGGACTTTGTTTGTGTAGTTGCGGTTTCAACCGCCGAATTATCTTTTAACACCGGGAATCCCACCTATTTCCTAAGATACAAAATTGGACAGCCAATTAAGCAAGTTCAATTCGTGGAGAATGATTTGCCTCGCTTCCGCAATTTTCTCCCTAGCTTCATGCCAATAATCCGGCGTTGCAATAACCTCTTTAATAAATTGTACTCCTTTTTCATCCAAACTCGGCAGCCGCAGAAAACTCCCCGCCGGCAACAATTTATCCGCCGCCGAACCGCCGTAATAAATTGGCAAACACCAAGCTAACAAAGCATCCCAAAGTTTTTCGCTGACATACAAATCGTTTTCAGCATAATTCTCAATAGCCAAATTGTAATAGTAGGGTGCGATGGCGTGCCATTTATTGTTAACAGTGCCGTTTCCGCGCGCCCAAATTGGCAAGTTTCGCCCGTAAAGGTCAAAGTCTAATTTTTGTTGTTGCAGCAATTTGATAAAATCTAATCGCTGTCGGTGGTTGGCGCTGCGGCTAACACCTGAAGTTATCCAAGAACATAATTTAGTTTTCGGTGGCGCAGGCATTTCATTCAGTTCTCGAAATGAGTTAGAGTGATACCAAATCGCGGGCATACAATCGGGTTTTGGTGCAAAATTATCAGGCCCGGAAATGTAGCCGCAATAAAGTTGGGCTTGTTCGTAGTTGGTTTTGGTAATTTCAATTACTTCTGCTAAAGGAGGCTCTCTGATTAAATAAATAATCCGTTCCTGGGGAACGTTGCGGAATTTGTCTCGAATGTCATTTTCTGGTTTGGGATGCCTGTAATTTCGTATTTTATCCATCCACGATTGCTGTTTTGGTTGTCGGGGAAAGTCGAATTGATACATGAGCAAAAAGTCTGGTTCTGGGTGGTTGGCAAGCATTTGAATATTTCCCCATTTGCCGAAGTTCTGGGGAGTTTGTTGCCACAGCCAGTCGCTTTGACTCATTCCTGGGTATGTGGTGATTGTGCCGATGATTTTTGGGTTCATTGCTCTCTGAGTCCGCGCACCATCCGGACTTTGTTTGTTTACCCGCGGTTTCAACCGCCGGAGCTAGGAATAGCTAATTTAAAATTATACAAAACTAATTAATAAGTTGCGATCGCACTTCGCGATCCACATAACTCAAAATCCTCTCAATCCGATTTTCCCAGGAAAATTGCTTGACAAATTCCATAGTTTCTGCATAACCTTCGCTCTTCCTCGGATATTTGGTTAAACAATCTCGAATGCTTTGTGCAAACTGCTGCGGGTTATCCGGTTTGCACCAAATTGCTGCGATATTTCCCGATTTAAATTCCATTAAAGAGGCAATCTCTGTCGCGACGATCGCAGTACCCGATGCCATATAATCGAAGAACTTCAAAGGAGACGTGAATGTCGCGGCTTCTGTCAAACAGTGCGGGTGAGTCAAAACATCCGCAGCTTGCAGCAAGCTTGCGAGTTGATTTTGAGGCAGGTAGCCGAGAAAATTAATGTTGTTAACTTGCTTCTCTTTAGCTAATTTCCGGTATGCTGTGACTTGGGATGAATCCCCACCGGCGATCGCAAATTGAACATCCGGCAATTCCTCGGCCACATCCACCAGCATATCAACACCTTTAAACGGGTAAAGTCCCCCCGCATAAACTGCTAAATGCTGCCTGTCACCTGCTAATAATTGCTGCCGCCAATTCTCGGCTGCTGCTGCTTGTCTCGCGAGAAATAACTGATTAAAACCGTTGTGCAGCGTAATTACTTTTTCTGGCGGCATCCCATTCTTCATCATACTCTCTCGAACAGTATCTGCAACAGTTACAGCAATTTGAAATAGAGGATTGCTCACAATTTCTGGTGCAAATCTCTTGTCTTCATGGTGGTGCTGTTCGTAGATAGCTGGAATTCCGTTTTTAATAGCAGCTTTGACAAAGTTCCAGTCGCGGCTGTGGACGAGTTTAGTTGATTTTAGCAGGTGAATTGGCAAATAGTATTTGCAAACTATGGTACTCGCATTCGTCCACTTATTGTCCCAAGAATCGAGAGCAGGCACTGGCAAATCTGCTATTTTTAACTTTTCCTCAAGATTGTAGGTTGTGGCAAGTTTGTCATCGGGTTTTCTCGGTTGAAAAGGAAAAAGTAAATCAACGGGATTTGAAGCACCCCAGCCTTGGCGGAGGTATACTAAAACTGCTGGTAAACCGAGATTTGCTGCGGCATTGGCAGAGTGTGCAACTTGAACTAAGCTGGCAACATTGGGTTGCGGCAAGACATTTCTGGTAAAAAAGACATAATATTTAGACATGGGAATTGTTGATTGTTGACTGTTGACTGTTGACTGTTGACTGTTGACTGTTGACTGTTAACTGTTAACTGTTAACTGTTGACTGTTGACTGTTAACTGTTAACTGTTGACTGTTGACTGTTGACTAACAACTAACAACTAACTGAGGGCGGGCCCGCACCATCCACCGCCCCTACCAACTAACAACTAACAACTGCCAACTGCCAACTGCCAATTGCCTACTTTTTAACAGTCTGACGTTTGATAGTGTTTTCTATAAATTCTAAGGTTTTAAAAATATTAGCAGCGGAGTGGAATGATTCTCTGATTAACTCGTCTCTTTCTTCGGGAGAATCTACCATTTCATCTACTAGCAATTTGAGGTAAGCTATCATGGGAGTCAGGCGAGTGCGAATTTCGTAAGAACCTCTAATTAGTGCTTCATCGCGAGCGGTTTCTTCGGCAAATTGTACTGAATACAAGCGAGTGTAGTAACCTCCTTTTGCTAGCAATTCTTCGTGGGAACCTATTTCTACTACTTTTCCGCGATCGATTACGGCGATTTTGTGGGCTTTTTGGACTGTGGAGAGGCGGTGGGCGATGACTAAGGTTGTGCGATCGCAACTCAATTTCTCGATCGCCGATTGCACGTATCTTTCCGAAACCGTATCCAGGGAACTCGTAGCCTCATCTAAAATTAAGATTTCCGGGTTTTGCAGCAAAGCTCTAGCAATGGAAATTCTCTGACGCTGCCCTCCCGATAATATTACACCCCGATCGCCAATTTGAGTATCCAACCCCTCCGGCAACAGTTCGATAAACTCATAAGCATTAGCTCCCCGCGCCGCTTCCACAATTTCTGCATCAGTCGATTCGGGCCTAGCGTAAGCAATGTTTTCGCGCACTGAAGCATTAAACAAAAACGTATCTTGGCTAACAATACCCATCGCTTTTCTGAGACTTTTTAGCTCAAATTCGCGTAAATCCCTGCCATCTATCGAGATATTACCTTCAGTAGGATCGTAAAATCTCGGCAGTAAATCTGCCAAAGTTGACTTGCCAGAACCCGAAGTTCCTACCAAAGCCAAAGTAGTACCGCGAGGTAGAAATAAATCAATTCCTTCAAGCACTAAACTATTGTGATTTGGATAACTAAAAGATACTTTATTAAAATGGATTCCCGATCGCAAATGAGTGTAAGGCACAGAACCGTTCAGCATAAACGGCTTGTCATCGCAGCTCAAAAAATCATTAACCACTTCTACACTAGCCGACGTATTAGCAAATTGACTGCGCCCGCTGTTTAACTGAGAAATCAAAGGAATTAACCGAAAAAGCACCAACAAATAGGTCAACAAAACTGTTGAAATAGACTCTATTTCATTAACAAATAATGTGCGCCCTATAAATACAATCAAAATAATAACTATTAAATTAACAACTTCGTTAATTGGGGCGATCGCCGCATAATTTACCTGAGCTTGAAAATCCGCTTGTTCTCGCCTTTGAATTAAATGCTTGATCCGCTGATACTCTCTTTCCTCGTTCCCCGTTGACTTTACCAGCCGAATCCCTGTCATAGTTTCGAGAACCCTAACCGAATAATCTTTCGACATTTCAGAAAGCAGGAGACCAAAATGCTTGGAACGGTTAATAATATATTGATTTGTCCAAGCAACTAACGCCAGCAAAAATGTAGCTGTCACCGTCAGTTTCCACGATATAGAAAGCAGCAAGCCCACAAACACCAAAACAGTGATTGAGGTAGTAAACATTCCGATTGCCGTACCAACTGCACTAGCCGTCCGACCAATTTCTCCGCCCAATCTATTAATTAAATCCCCGACTTTAGTTTTAGAATAAAAATCTAAATCTACTTCTAACAACAACCGCAAACCTGCTTCTCGCAAATCAAAAGTCAGAGAGCGCGTCAGAGAAGTAGCCACTAAAGTATTGATATAACTCGCAATGTTTTTTAAAAAAATTGCCAGAAAAATCGCCCCTGTCATCAACATTAAACGCTGATTTTCGGGCATTCCCTCAAAGGGATACATCAAAGTTTTAATCAGAGGTGGAGCGCCGCGCAGCTCGATCGCTTCATCCAAAAAATTTAAAAGCACTGGTACAATCAGAGTAGTGCTGATACCGCTGAATAAAGCCCCAGAAAAGCCCAGGATCACAGTTAACAAAATCCTGCCGGGATATCGTCTGGCAAATTTTAGGAGTAGCTTATTGGCAGACATGAAGCATTCCCAGCTAAACAGTATGGCATCTCAAAATATTTTTTAATTACACCCAGTTTTTTTTCTCCATTCAGCCGCTTAAATGTCACCTCAATCTACTTGAAATTATATCTGAAAGTATCGGTGCCATTGCTTGAATGCTATATTTTTTCACGCATCTTTCCCGAGCTTTCATTCCTTGCAAATTCGCGGCTGCCAAATTTTGAAATATCCATTGAATTTTTTGGGAAATTTGACCGGGAGAACTCGGCTCGACTAAATAACCGGTTCCTCCTAAAATTGCTGGAATATCCCCCACTCGCGTCGATAAAACAGGCTTAGCCATCGCCATCCCATCTGTCAGCTTGAGCGGAAACTGAGCCGCGGCTGTCAGAGTTTCTCGCTGAGGAACAACGACAACGTGAGCCGCCGCCACAACTTCAGGCATTGTCTCGACTGGAAACCTTGGCAGTTTAACAATCCAACGCCCCCATTGTTGCATAAGTCTATCATCATAATCGTCATAAGGACTTCCGCCGACGATCGCTAATTTTAAATCCGGCTCGTTTAACTGTTCGAGGGCCATCAAAACATCCTCAACACCTTTGTGAGGTCGAGGCGCACCCGGAAACATTAATATTCTATACCCAGACAAGCCATAACGCTTTCTGCTCAATTCAGGATTGTATTTAGCAGGGTCGAACATTTTGGTATCCTTACCATTTGGCAAATATACACCGCCAAAACGCTGTTTTAAAAACTCTGTATGAACGGTGACTGCATTAGCGCGGTGGATTAAACTTTCCATCCACTTGACATATAGCGGGTGATCTGGTTCTCTCAATTGACCGTTTTGTTTGAAAATGTCTCGATAAAGTTGTTTAAAAGAAGGACGGTATTTCCATTCATCTTGACCGAACCAGCTCAGTTCCAAGTCATCAATATCTAAAATAACAGGGCGGCGACTGTGGATTTTTTTTAGCAGCGATAAACCAAAGCTTGTGGGTTTAGGTTTGACTGCATAAATGATGTCTCCATCTATTTTTTTCAAAATTTTTTGAGCATCCATCAAAAACCCCGGATAGTTTTTTCCTGGGATTGCATATATTGGGATGTTTGTAGGAGGAATCGCATACAATTCTCGACCAAACTTAAATCCGACAACTTCTACCTCGCAGTTAAGCTCGATCAGGACTTGAGCTAATATAAAGGCACGAATTGCGCTTGCTCCCGATAAATCGCTCACCACTAATGAAACTTTCACTGAGTATTTTTTTTGACATTTGTTTGATTTTCCTGCGTAATCGAGCTTTTGTCAAGGCGATGGAAACTTGGATTTCCAGAAAAAAGAAATCGAGTTTTTAACCGAGGGAAAGCTCAGTCCCTAAGTAAGTCATTGGTCATCGGTCATCAGTCATCAGCCATCAGTCATTAGTAGGGGTGGATGCCGGCTAATGATATACGATACAAATGACTGAAAAATGGGCAAAACTCGCCCTCTTACTCTGGCGGGCTTGTTTTTAGGTAAATTCTCGGATGTACTGACGCTATTTTTTAAATTTCTTGCGTAAATTTCGTGACTTTTGATGCTGTTTTGCCACCAACTTTAATTATTTTAAGCGCCAGGGATTGTTAAGTTGATTTGGTAAAAATATTTTAGCGGTGCGATCGACCATTCGAGTCAAGAGCGATCGCGTCACGTTCTTTGCGTACTGCGGGCGGTAGGGATAGGTGCAGTGCATTACTTTAATCGGTTTGTCGATCGCATAAACATCTTTCCACTTATCCAAGTAGTTGTAAATAGGAGACAATGTTTTTATTTTCGGTCGGACAGATTCAACAGCCGCCGCAAAAGCACCTTGGTCTTTCAATAATAGCACATTTTGGTTTGCCACCACTATCTCGAAATATTTCTTAAAACTTTGGAAAAATTCGTAATTTGTACTGTTTTTCCTAAAAGCGATAAATCCGCCGTTGTATTGAATGCTATTTTTATTTAGCGGCAATCCGACAGACTGCAAAGTTAACAGAATATCCTGCTTAACCCTTAATAAATTTCCAGCTTTAGCAATGGCTGGCTGCACATCTTCCGTCACCAACAAATCCGCTTCATCAAGATAGTCGAAAACCTCATCTATGGGCGACAGCAAACAAATATCGCAATCCATGTAAATAGTCTTGTCAAACAGAGATTCCCGGTACAAAGCCAGCTTAGCTTGGCGCGACGCTAAAACAGGATTTTTGTAAGAGGTTGCAGGTTTCAATATGATATTTCCAAATATCTGAAGTAAAGGATATAAAATTTTAGGCACTCTATCGATTAAAATAATAATTGGTTCCTGGTGAAACTTCCTGACAGATGTCAGAAAATGGATGCAATCTTGAAACGAGTAAACACCAGTTAAAATAGTGATAAATCCCTTGGTTTCTAATTTTATCAAAATCTTGAGGAAGTCTGGGAATATTATCGGTAACGGGCAGAAAAATCCATTCTCTCAAAATAAAAATAGCTCGTTCCCGGTCAATTACAGTATATTCCATGTAGATCGAGTCAACCAGGAACAGGCTGTATGTTATTAATTAAAAATTAACGAATCTAATTTGTCAAGAATTTCCGCATCTTGTTTGATGTCAAACTTGCGAGCAAAGTGAAAACTGCCGTTAGTAATTGTCGCATAATCTGCAACTGTCAGCGTTCTTGGTGAACCTGCTATCGCCTTGGTATAATCAATATAGCGTTTGTCGTCATTCACCAGGTTTAAATTTTTATTGTTGACCAAGATAGTCTGCACGAAAGACTCTTCGGGAACTACTGTTCTTTGATAGTAATCCACAAAATCCGGGCGAGTATTAACAAAATCTTTGATATATGCAGCGCACTTTCTAGAGAGAGTGTACCACGCCCAGCCGCCGTAGCAAATAAACCGATCGCTAAATAAGGTCGATCGGCGCGGTATCCCCACCAGCGGGCCGTAACTCAGGTAAAATTGCAGCGGAGTCAATTTTTGCACCGCCGACAACTGCTGAAACTCTTTCAAAAAATTGTAACTCCAGCGGCCGGGAATTCGCCAGTAACGGCAATAATACCGCTTGAATCCTTTCTGTTTTTCCCAAGGTATTTTCTCAGCCAAAACATCCCAGTACCGAATAAAACCATCCGAGTCAGTTTTCGCGAGAAAATCTTCAGTTTTTGACAGCGGTTGAGTGGGATAATCTTGGCCGGTCAAATTAATCAGCCAGTCAAAATCAGAATTATTGGCAAATAACCAGTCAATCGCATTTAAATAGGGTTGAACTTGACAAGAAAAATCGGCGCGGATTAAATATTCTTGATTTTCCAACAAATGAATATCTGACAATTCCTGCAGGGGAGTCAAGTCTAAATCGCATCTGTTAAAGTTGTGGTTGATGAGAATTTGAGAATTAGGACTCGATTTTTTGATAGTGCGAACCAGGCGATAAATTTGTTGGGGATTTTGATGAGTTTGGATGAAATAGCAAATTTTCACGGCTATTTTTCAGATACCAATTGCTTTAAGCGGTTTTGTAGGCGGTTTGCTTTCATAATTAGATGGCGGCGGGTTAAAAATATTTGCTGCTGCCCAATAGATGCGGTACGCCAACGATAATAAGCAGGAACGGCTACGTTTGTTAAAAAATTGTGCCACTGCGAAATAATCTGGGAATTTGCCGTTTCCTGCGCTCTGATTCTACCATTTTCGATAATTGCCGCGCGCAAATTACGATCGCCCCGCAGCATTTCAACAGCAGCAATCGCTTCCTCCGGCGAAGCTACTTCTATATAATCGAGTTGGCTTTTGCGTTCCCTGCGGTATGCAGATTCGCGGCCGAGAACCGCCGGAATGCCCGCGTGCCAAGCGTTAATCAATTTCGAGGGAGGTTTCGAGTCAAAAGTGAGTTCGCCCTCAAAACTGCGAACAGCCACAATCACATCAACTTTACTGTAATCGTGCCAGCGATCGCACCCCACCACTTGCCAATCCAAACCCAAAGCGCCGAGTTTTTCCCCCCAAGAGGGTGCTTGTAATTCCGGTGCTAGACTGTCTAAAACGCCGAAGAAAGCCGCATTCTCAAAGATTTCGCCCCGGCCCGCATCGCGGGGAATTAACCCTGGTTGCAGCCAAAATTTGAGCGGATGACACTGCCATAAAAAGGGCGATCGACTAAATAGCGGATCGCGATCGTTCTGCACCACTTGCAACTGAGCGTAAGGGTGAGGTTCTCTATCCACTTTAATACAAACAACCAGCAACTTCGGCAGCGGTTGTAAATTATCGGATAAAAAATCTCGATGGGACAGCACGATGCCTTCATCCGGCATAAAATCTATTAATTGACACTGCAACCCGTCCGCTTTCAAATAAAGATATGTTTGCAGAGTCCAATCATACTTTCCCCGGCCGTACCTGCTGCCCCAAGAACTCATCCACTGCCAGTATTCTTCAGGAATTTGTGGCAATTTTCCCACAGGCCACTGGCTTTGAGGAATATAAAAATAAATCGGCGGTAAACTCTCATTCATTTACTATCTTAAATCCGGTTGTATCAAACTGATAACTAATAGGTGGTAAGATTGAATGAACCGCGAAGGCGCTAAGAACGCGAAGGAAAAGAAAGAAGAAGATGATGCTGTCCTTCCTACGCTTTGGTAACAGCTTCGCCGCGCTACAAGCGTCTTCGCGGTTCGATCGTTCCGATGCTACTAGATTTGATATCATATCGTTTCCGGTTGCATCGGAATCATAAAATCGAGTCAACAGTTAACAGTCAACAGTCAACAGTCAACAGTCAACAGTCAACAGCCAACAGTCAACAGCCAACAGTCAACAGCCAACAGTCAACAGTCAACAGTCAACAGTCAACAGTCAACAGTCAACAGTCAACAGTCAACAGTCAACAATCTCCTGACGGTGCTACTAGATTTCATATCATTCATCTTCAATGCGCGACAGCTTTTATCGTTTCAGGTTGCACCGGAAAGGAGAAGATCCCGTACTATATTAGGCTAATCGACCGGACGCGATCCAACTGCCGATCGCGCAAACATAATATAAAACCAACTTATTTTAAACGGGGCGTGCAACCAGAATTCGATCGAGGATTGCGAGAGTCAGCACCATTACCGGGATTGTATCCAACCAGCGTAACTTCTCCTTTGGCATTCACCACCCAACCGCGCGCCGGAACAACTTCCCCAGCAGGTTTTTTTTCCGTTTCTTCCCTCGAACTTCTATCCGTAACATCCCTTAAATCCGTTCCCGAATCCGCTGCCGAAGTTCCCCCTTCCACCCACGGAAACGGTGCAGGTTCGCTGCTGAGAACATCGTTAGGACTCGCTGGCACTCCCCCTTTCCCAGTGACGGTAAACTCGTTCTCGCCCCCTTCGATGCAGGGATTTGCCGCAATTAACGCCGCCGGATCGACCACATTTTGCGGCAGTTCCACCAATCCTTGAGCGGGATTTACCCCAGAGGCACCGAATGTTACCGCCCCTTGCAAAGCCGGGCCGCCACTTTGGGAAATCGCGGCGATGTCGCTACTCCCAAGTAGGGAAGTAGGACTTACTTGCAAATCTGCAAATTGCGCGTCATCCAGATTCAACCTGCTTCTGACTTGTTCGCGAGTAACTGCACTAAAGCCAAAAACACTGGGGACATTGACGCTGACGCGGCCGCCGGCTGCTGTGCGGGCATTAGCAGTAATATCGCTGTTTTCTTGCGGGAGGGCGACAAGAATGCCGCTGTTGATGTTGATGTTGCCGCCGTCAGAATTGCCCGCATCGGTGGTAATTCGACTCCCGCGGCGCAATTGGATGTCTTGTGATTGCAGGTTAATATTTGCTCCGGTGCCCGATACGGTTGTGCCGTCAATTCTCGCTTTGTTGTCAAGGCCGATCGAATTTGCGACAACATTAATATTACCAGCCCGTCCGGTTCCCGTAGCCTGCACCGTGATTGTAGCTCCCTTTGCGACAGTTAGTCGATCGCGCGCCGTCAGATTCAACGAGCCAGCATTTGCTGTAGCATCGGGATTGCTACCAAATGTCTTGCCAACCGAAGCATCTATTGTACTGACAAACAAACCGTTATTGCCGCTGCCGCTGACTTGAATGCGATCGGCATTAACAGTAATATTCCCCACATCTCCCGCACCCAAAGAACTCGTAGAAACTATCCCCCCATCCCGCACAATCAGGCTGGGCGTATCAACACGAATATCCCCGCCCCGACTAGAACTCAAAGTTGCAGAAGTCAGCGCGCTAGCATTCTGAATTCCGCTAGTCAAAACTTGAGAAATACCTGAAATTTCTACTGATTCAGTCGCCCTAACTGTTAAATTTCCAGCAGGCCCGCCATCCTGAGAAAACAAAAACCTGCCAACTAAAACACCCGTTCCCAATGTAAACGCAGAACCGTCAGAGAGACTCAACCGCTTCGTATCAATATTAATATTCCCCGCACGGCCGGTAGAACCGATACTCAGCGTGCTGATTCCAGTTGACACAACTGTTCGCGGGCCGCTGTTAAACAATTCGACTGATTCAGCAGCTTTAACATTAATACTCCCAGACGGGCCGCTGCTGTAACTCGTAGTACCCAGAAGAGAACCGTCGCGCATAATTAATCGACTGACATCAACAGTAATACCTCCTCCCGCCCCGGTACTTTCTTTCGCCGTCCCGTTGTTGATTCCAGAACCCACCATCTCAAAAGTATTGGCGCGAACAATTAAATTTCCGCCCCGGCCACCACCAAAAGTTATCCCGCTACCGAGTACCCCATTGTTTAATAGCAAGCGTCCGGTGTCGAAGGTAATACTCCCCCCAGCACCAGCACCAGCACTACCATTAAACAGCGTAAATAGCGGATCGAACGGGTCTGTGGTTCCCGATACCAGGTATGTAATTGCCACCTGTTGAAAGGCATCAACTCCCAGCCCGCTCATTTCTATGGAATCAGCAGCGCGGAAATTGATATTACCTCCGGCACCATCTCCTAGAGTCAAAGTAGAAAATTGCGTGCCGTTTTGCGATCGCAATTTTTGGGCATCGATATCGATACCTCTACCATCAATATTGCCCAGTGTAATCGCATAAAATCGCGCACCGTCTAGGGTGACATTTCCACCTTTTAACTCTACTCGGCCGCCACCGGTGCCGCTGGTATTTATGAGCGTTCCATCGGATATTTGAATATTGCCGAAGTTCTGAATGTTGTCATAATTTAAACTTAAACTTCCCTGCTGCGGGCCCGATGTCAGTGCCAAATTAACTAAACCGGGACTAGCTGCACTACCGAGCAAAATTTGTCCGCCATTGGCGGTTAAATTGCCGCCTGGGATTTGGATGTCGCCGCCAATTAAGGCTAAAGTTTGACCTGGCTCTACGGCTAAACCAACTCGATTAGTAATCGGAATTGGCACGGGAGATGCTGGCAGGTTGCTCTTTCCCGTCGCCGTCGATTGATTGACAATTGTACCGGGATTGTCTCTAAATCTTAAACCAACGGGAATATTAACTGTTAACAGCGGTGATGTTTGCGGGTTGGTGCTGCTGAATTCAAAGCCGTTATCAAACACAACACTGTCAGCCGTTGAACCTACAAACGAACCGCGCAAATCTAACCGCGCATTTGGGCCGAAGACAATGCCTTTGGGGTTAATTAAAAATAAATTAGCATTGCCTAAAACTCCCAGAGTTCCTAAAATATTTGAGGATTTACCGCCAGTAACGCGGGTAAAAATGTTAGCAATTCCGCTGGGATTGGCAAAATAAGCTCCTCGCCCTTCTTTGATGTTGAATTCGCCGAAACTGTGAAACAAGCTAGAGCCGCGAGTTGCGCCGCCAGTGATTCTATCTGATGGTAAGTTGTTGATAGTATCGGAAACTGCGCGCGAACTTTCCGGGCCCAAAGTGCCGTCGGGGACGATTTGGCCGATCGCGCGATCGGGAAAAAGGCACAAGTAAAAACTCAAAAGTAACAGGTAACTCGCTCCTGCTATATAGAACCCATTTGACATCTTTGAGTTTTTAGGTTGGGTGACGAGAAATATAGAGAGAAACTGGTTTCTGAGATTTACGAAAGGGGCGAGAAGCCGGGTTTCTTGGAGTTT